>DATNPS010000436.1:0-9557 GCA_036703095.1 Crinalium sp.
TAATCAAGTTGATAGATTTTTTTCTATGGTTTAAGCTTAATTGACTTTAAGATAACTAATTTTCTTTGTAATTCTTATAGAGTAAGCTATTTGGCTGCACTGTGATATCGATAGAAATTCGCGAAGAGCTTGCAATAAAAGCACGGAATCGCACTATGGAGAGAGGCGTTTTTCGGATTACAGAGCCATTGATCAAACAACTAAAAGCATTTTTTAATAAAGCAAGCTCCAGCGATAGATAATTCATCGATTACTATACAAATAATGTCAGGCTCTAGAAATCCAAGCATTACATTCTTTGAAACACTTGGAATGTTAGGTAATCACATGATGATGCCACCGAGATAAGTGTCAAAGTCTTGAATCGAATAATACAAATTCGGAGTGTGGTAAGCGGTAACGTAGCCCTTTCCCATACCCAATTGGATTTGGATTGGCAGATGATTCTCACGATTGCTCCTAATCAGGAGGTCATTCATGAAACAAATTCCGGCATCGCTCCTTACCCTGGTTGCGGGCATTGCGATCGCCCTCATTAGCCTTTGGGTTGGTCAAAACAACGGGCTGCTTCCAGAACAGGCATCCGAGCAGGCACCTCTGGTTGATAACTTTTTCAACGTGATGGTGACGATTGGAACAGCCTTATTTCTGGTCGTTGAGGGCAGTATTTTAATTTTTGTCATTAAGTATCGGCGTCGCGCTGGTGATGACGGTGATGGCCTACCCGTCGAGGGAAATCTCGCTCTAGAAGCCTTCTGGACAGCCATTCCTGCCATCATTGTGATCGGATTGGGCGTGTATAGCGTAGCCGTGTTTCAAGAGATGGGTGGTCTATCGCCCGGTGGACATGGAGCGATGGCGCATCACCATTCATCCGTGCTGGTCGCACAGGCTCCAACCTCGTCTCCGATCGCTGGAGATGTGACACCGTTGATAGATAATTCGACAACGGTGGCTACGGCAGATGATATTTTGGCGTCCCCTGAAGAAGCCAAATTTGGTGTGGGTGCCCCCACAGATGAAATTGGTAAACCTCCCGATTTGATCGTTAACATCACTGGGATGCAATATGCATGGCTGTTTAACTATCCGGCTGAAGGCGTTACCGCTGGAGAACTGCATGTTCCGATCGGGAAAGATGTGCAGCTCAACTTAACCGGACAGGATGTGATCCATTCTTTCTGGGTGCCTCAGTTTCGCTTAAAACAAGACGTGATGCCCGGTGAGAAAAGCGAACTGCGGTTTGTTGCGACTAAAGTTGGCAGCTATCCCGTTGTTTGTACTGAGCTGTGCGGCAGCTATCACGGAGCTATGCGATCGCAGGTTATCGTGCATCCTCAGGATGAATATGATCAGTGGCTTGCCGACAATCAAATTGCTCAAAAGAGCGACCATCAAGCGATCGCCATCAACCCTCAAGACATGACCCCAACTGAGTTCCTAACTCCCTACAGTGACGAGATGGGAGTGAATCGAGACTTGTTGGCTCAGCTTCATCACTAAACTAGCGCCAATTAAATATAAAACCCCTAAGGGGCGAGGCACACACTCTTTGGGGTTCTAATCATTTACTGTTCACGATTCACTGGCGAAGATTAAGACACCACTTACTCCTATGACCCAGACACAAGTTCCTTCGGACACGGGTGTAACAACGCCCAGCCCACCCCCCAAAGCGTGGAAATGGTATGACTATTTCACATTCAATATTGATCACAAGGTGATCGGTATTCAATATCTGGTGACAGCCTTTGTGTTCTACCTGATCGGTGGGCTGATGGCGGTTGCTATGCGGGTTGAGTTATCGACGCCCGATCCAGATTTTCTAGATCCCAGTCTGTACAACGCGTTCATGACCAATCACGGAACGATCATGATCTTTCTGTGGATTGTTCCGGCGGCGATCGGTGGATTTGGTAACTTCCTGGTGCCGCTGATGATTGGGGCCAGAGATATGGCATTTCCCAAGCTGAATGCGATCGCCTTCTGGCTCAACCCTCCGGCTGGGCTGCTGCTGCTGGGCAGCTTCTTTTTTGGCGGCGCGCAAGCTGGATGGACGTCGTATCCACCGCTCAGTTTGATTACCGCCACGACGGCTCAGTCGATGTGGATTCTGGCCATTGTGCTGGTTGGAACGTCGTCCATTCTGGGTTCGTTGAACTTTATTGTGACCATTATCAACATGCGGGTGCCCAGTCTGAAGTGGGATCAACTGCCGCTGTTCTGCTGGTCCATTTTGGCTACGTCGGCGCTGGCGTTATTCTCGACTCCGGTACTGGCAGCCGGATTGGTACTCTTGCTGTTTGATCTCAACTTTGGCACCTCTTTCTTTAAACCGGATGCAGGGGGCAATGTTGTTATTTATCAACACCTGTTTTGGTTTTACTCGCACCCCGCCGTGTATCTAATGATTTTGCCGATTTTTGGCATTATGTCTGAGGTGATTCCGGTACATGCGCGTAAGCCAATTTTTGGTTATAAGGCGATCGCCTATTCCAGTCTGGCGATTTGCCTGGTGGGGCTATTTGTTTGGGTGCACCACATGTTTACCAGCGGCACTCCTCCCTGGATGCGGCTATTTTTCACGATTTCTACGCTGATTGTGGCCGTGCCAACGGGGGTGAAAATCTTTAGCTGGGTGGCAACACTGTGGGGCGGCAAGATTCGCTTTACTAGCGCTATGCTATTTGCCGTTGGCCTGTTGGCGATGTTTGTGATGGGCGGGTTAAGCGGTGTGACGTTGGGAACGGCTCCCTTCGATATCCATGTGCATGACACCTATTACGTCGTGGCGCATTTTCACTATGTTTTGTTTGGTGGATCGGTGTTTGGCATTTATGCCGGAATCTATCACTGGTTCCCAAAAATCACGGGCCGCATGACGAATGAATTATTGGGTCAGATTCATTTTGTTCTCACGTTTATCGGCACGAACTTGACGTTCCTCCCAATGCACAAGCTGGGCTTACAGGGAATGCCGCGCCGGGTGGCTATGTACGATCCGCAGTTTGTCACGTTGAACCAGATCTGCACCTTTGGAGCCTTTGTGCTGGCGTTATCCGTCGTGCCTTTCTTCATCAATATGGTGTGGAGCTGGATGGCTGGGCCGAAAGCATCTGATAATCCCTGGAATGCCCTGACGCTGGAATGGACGACCAGTTCTCCGCCGCTGATTGAAAACTGGGAAGTCCTGCCTGTCCTGACGCAAGGGCCATATGAGTACGGTATGAACGGTCACAGTGCAGAACCGTCGCCTGAATCCGTCAGCTCTGTCTAAGCCTGAACCCCTTGAAAAATCGTAGGTTGGGTTGAGGAACGAAACCCAACGCCAAACCTCTAATCCATGTCGGGTTTCGCCAGGCTCAACCCAACCTACATGAAGTACTTTGTCAGGCAATCAGGTTAAACCCAAAACCATTTCTCTTTGCTGTTTTGATTGGGATTGAAATTTATGCAAGGTTCAACCATTGATCCCGCTCCCACAAGTCTTAATTCGTCAATGCCACTGGAATCGGAGGCGATCGCCCATCACGAGGAGCACGCCGATCTGCGCGTTTGGGGGTTAATAACCTTCCTCGCGTCGGAATCGCTCATGTTCGGCGGATTTTTTGCTACCTACCTGTTCTTTCGCGGGTTAGCCGAGGCATGGCCACCCGAAGGAACAGAAGTGGAATTGCTGGTGCCCACCATTAACACGATCATTCTGGTCTCCAGTAGCTTCGTGATTCACCTGGGCGATACTGCGATCAAAAAGAACGATGTCGCCGGACTGCGCAAATGGTATGTGGTCACGGCCCTTATGGGAGCGGTCTTCCTGGGCGGTCAGGTGTATGAATACATGACGCTGGGCTATGGTTTAACGACCAATGTCTTCTCGAACTGCTTCTATTTGATGACAGGCTTTCATGGGCTGCATGTGTTTGTGGGACTGCTGTTAATTTTGGGTGTGCTGTGGCGATCGCGTCGTCCCAACCACTACAACAGCACAAAACATGTGGGCGTCGAGATGGCCGAAATCTACTGGCACTTTGTAGACATCATTTGGATCGTTTTGTTTACGCTGTTATACATTCTTACGCTGTTTTAAGGTGTCACTGGTCATTCGTCACCTGTTATTGGCGACGAGCTATAGCCGCTCACGGGATAGGAACCCCTGCCTGGGGTCTAAATGGCTCAACGATCGCTATACCCGCACATGACAGGTGATAAATGGCCACTGTTAGTTCCCTTCTTATGCTTGATTCATGAAAACCGATACTCCCCTGCTGTCCTGGTATCCTGTACCGGATGATGTGAAACAACTGCTGAAGTTAGCTAGCGATCATTGGGCTGATACGGCTACAGCCGATCGCTACATGCATGAGGCACTGGCGATCGCCAGCGATAATCCTGATGTGTTAGTGGCGGCCTATCGCTATTTCTTCTACAAGAACAACAACGCTGAGGCGCTTCAGATTGCCAATCGGGTTGTCGATCAAATCAGAGCCTCTGAGCAGCTACCGGAACAGTGGGCGCAGATCAAGCCAATCCTGATTGAACGAAAACAGGAACCGACCATTCGGCTATTTCTCAATGCCTATGCGGCGTCGGGGTTGGTTCTGGCCCGCCTGGGAGAATTGGAGAAGGCGACAGAAATTACGGCTCAGGTCAGCGAAATTGACGATCGCCGTGAGTTTGGCGCATCCACTATTTTTGATGTATTGACCCGTCCTCAAGATGACGATGACTAGGACGTGGTTTAGAACCTGCAAATCCTGGTCAAGGTAGGACTAAGTGCTGAGTGCTGAGCCTTGTCCTCTTCTCAGTCCTCAGTTCTCAGTCCTCGGTACTTTTAAAACATGCCTACGTCTAGTATGAAACCTAAACTCCGCGACGTTTTAATTGTATGCTTCATGCTGTTCATCATGATTGCTCCGGCGCTGACGATCTGGGGATGGATCTGGCAGCACCATTTGGATCTGCTGGAATCACAGCAAAACGTCATGATTTCGGGCAACGTTGATATTGATTCATCGGTTGCGCGATCGCTTTCACCTAACCTGTTATTAACTTCTCAAGACGCTACAGTTTTACAGCCCAGAAGTAACGATTTTACATTAGTAATATCATCTCAAGGGCCGATCGCCTTATCGCATAAAACCCTTGCCAATATTCTTATTGGATTTATCTTCGCAATTCCAGTAGGATTCTGGCTAGGGTTATCGTTTAGCGATCGCTATCGCATGTATCGAGCTACTGTGCGTCGAGAGCAAATTGCGATTTTAGAACGAGTCTGGCGACATAGTATTCAACCCTAATTTGAGTCATTCTATGGAACTATCTATTGCTGAAGCAGAACAACTCGCCTTAGATTTTTTGATGACAGAATGGGATATCAATTCTGAAGATCAGGAGTGGTTCTCTGTTCTGAACACGCGACAGACCGGGGAAAACTGGTATATAGTCGAAATTGGCGTGGAAGGGTTGCCCGACAAATGGTTCATACAGGTGTATGACACCAGAGAATGTGATCCAAACTACACATTTAACTCTCCCATGAACGTTGCAGACTTTTTCTCAGATATTAATGAATTGCCCGATCGCATTTCTCACGTGATTGCCGCAGAACGAAGTGCTGGAGTGGTATGAGTAACTCTCATAAATCGCAAATTAAACCCCAATTCCTGTTGAAACCGATTGCGGGTTTTGCACGCTCGTCGGGCGCGCAGAACCCGCAATCACTGTCAGAGTCAGCTCGTCGCCGATGAGCTGCCGCTGCCGCCGATCTGCGTAATGAGAATTGCTGCTCAAAACTGAATGAGGTGTGAACTTCGAAACTTATCTATCTTGTTAACCATTATGATTCTGGAAGAATATCTGGCTAAAGAATTTATAAGTGTTATCGAAAAATTCTATCCCGGTGTAGGGGAGTTAATTCGACCCTGTTATGTTAAAGTAGTGACTTCCTACTGGGGACACCCTCCAAATCGCCTACAGCATGTCGCGATCTATTGCCCTGAAGATCAGTTGGCGGCTGTCAAAAACCAAAAAGATGCGTTAAAAGAAGTTGCACAACAGATGGGTCTGGCTGAGGTGATCTGCATCAGTGCAACGCGGTTGCTGCGTGATCCCAGATCTTCTATCAAGCAATCTGATCCGCGTTTTTGGTTAGAGCTGCATTGGGTGACGAGTCATAACCAATCGCCCTGAATCTCTCATGAGTACCCCATCGCTGCCCGAAGATGATCAACCTCCTTCTGAAGCATACGTTGATCGACGGCTGCGCTGGCAGCTAGACGAGTCGATTAGCAGACGCTTTTATGAAGCTTGTGATGATGAGCTGCGATCGCTTCTAGGACGCTGCGAATGGTATACCACAACCCATCCGGGGGTATTAACTCTGGTGATTGACTGCCCAGATGCATCTACAAACTGGGATGTGCTGCATTCGGTTGTTCCCCTCGGACAGACCTTAGAGCAGTTTTCCCTCAGCGCTAAGATTCGCGTTTGTCCACCTCCCGGAACGGGAACTCCGTTTGAAATTCGGGTTGATGAAATCTCAACCTATCGAGATTCTCTGGAAGACGGAACGGCGTAAAATGCGGCATCCCCTTGAAAGGATGGTACCCAATTCAAGCTACACTGAAAAGCATAATATTCTATAGCGGTCGCCACATTTAGGACATTGAAAAACCAAGGGGTGTAGAGCTTCGTCCCCAGCCAGGGGTTTCAACCCTGCACCCCGTCCTAATCCAATTGGCTCCCGCTATAACCGATCCCTGATCCCCGGTTCTCCGTCGTGTCTCCTCCTGGCGATCGCCCAACTTCAGCCTCCTCTACAACTATGTGCCAACTGCTCGGAATGAACTGCAATGTTCCAACGGATATTTGCTTTTCGTTTGAGGGCTTTTGCGCGCGAGGGGGGAAGACGGACGAACATCGCGATGGCTGGGGAATTGCGTTCTTTGAAGGGTTAGGGTGCCGCATGTTTCTGGATATTAAACCCTCCAGTTCATCACCCATCGCGGAACTGGTGCGGCACTATCCGATTCACTCGAAACACGTCATCGCTCACATTCGCAAAGCAACGGTCGGCCACATTGCTTTGGAAAACTGCCATCCGTTTCGGCGTGAATTATGGGGTCGCTATTGGGTTTTCGCTCATAATGGCGATTTACCTGATCTTCAGGCTGATAGCCCAGATTTCTATCGTCCCGTCGGCCAAACGGATAGCGAACGCGCCTTTTGTCTGATCCTCAACACGCTGCGGCGAACGTTTCCAGCGGAGAAACCACCGTTAGAAAAGCTGTATCCGGTTTTACAAAATATCACTCAATTTCTCGCGGCTCAGGGCATCTTTAACTATCTGCTGTCAGATGGCGAACATTTCTTTGCCCATTGCTCCACCAAACTTTGCTATATTGTCCGGCAGGCTCCCTTTGCAGCAGCCCATCTAATTGACGAAGATATCACCGTCGATTTCCAGGAACTCACGACACCCAGCGATCGCGTTGCCGTCATTGCCACCACGCCTTTAACCGACAACGAAACCTGGACGCCCCTCCAACCCGGACAACTCCTGGTGTTTCAAGATGGCCGTCCGCTTTAGGTACAGTAAGCTTCACGTTTGTGTTAATGGATCAGCGTGAATCGCGATCGCTGAAGGGTTGACGTGCTGTTTCTCAGGCCACCATTTGTGCCGGGTGAGAGAAATGTCCCGCTCGGGGAAATCGTGGTATCTCGTGTTCTCACAATCGTACCGTTTGGATAATAGAATGATGTAGACCCATCGGCATGTCGAATGCGATTATTTGGAACCAGCGTGTCTCCCTGCGGCGCAATGATGGTGCCATTGCGATAAATACGAGTTCCCGATGGATAGTTGAGATACATTCCCGTTCCAACCGATTGATTAAGCGGATCACTGGTGGTTTGTGCGATCGCCTCTGGTGTCACGCTGCCCAGAAGCGCGATCGAAAGTCCCAACGTGGCTACAAAGATACCTTTCATATGCAGGTGTTTGAATGGTTTAAGCATCGACTATTAAACGGGCGATCGCTATTCAAAAAACTATTGAATTGCAAAACTTTTACTCTAATTTCATGGTAACGCGAACATCATTTTGTAGAGATGAGGTTTAGTTTTCCGTGGAATGAATAACATCAACCCTTCACTAATTTTTGTGGTCTGCGTGGTTTAATTGAACAGGTATACCATTATCAAAAAAATAATGTGGGGAAGTGCGATTACGGCCTATTTACACTACCTGGGCTTTATGCTGGCCTTTGGAGCGCTGGTAGTTGAACATCAAACCTTGAAAAAGGATCTCACTCTGGAAGAAGCCTGGAGAGTGGTTAAGGCAGATGCGATTTATGGTCTATCAGCCGTGATGATTTTGGCCACTGGGGTGTTGCGCGTCCTCTATTTCGGCAAAGGAACGGATTATTATCTCAGCAATCCCGTGTTCTACATCAAAGTTGGCCTCTTCATTGTGGTGAGCATTCTGTCGCTCTACCCTACGGTGACGTTTATCTTGTGGGCAAACAGCTTGCGAACTGGCAAAGGGCCAACCTTGGAATTATCGCAAGTTCAGCGGATTTCCTGGCTGATTAAGGGAGAACTGGCTGGGTTGGCTCTCATTCCGTTAGCCGCCGCCATGCTGGCGCGAGGAATTGGTATTCAGTCGTGATATCTCGGTTAATGTGAATTCGATAACCCAATTTTGCGTGCGCGACGCGCACGCAAAATTGGGCTTTTTGGAGAGTTGCGCGTCGCGCAACTCTCCAAAAAGCCCATTCATCAAATTCACGTTCGGTTATTATAGAAAACTTGAAAAACTAAGGGGAGCCTCGCTCCTAGCCAGGGGTGGAACCCCTGCACTCTGTCCTGATACCAGCGGCTACGGCTATAATTCCTTGGGTGGCGGAGTGATGCCGCGCTTACAAAGCCCCGCATCAATATCGCGCAAAAGCTGAAAATCTTCGCTGGGCAATAAGTAGCTGCCCTGTTCGGATGAGGGAGACCGCTCATCCGATTTCTGCTCCAGAAACGCAAACGCATTGCGAAACTGACGGGGGCCAGCTTCAATCGGGGCATCAAAATGGCAGGGAATAATGCGCTGAAACTCCCAGCGAGCCACTCGATCGGCCCAGTGCAGCGTTTCTCTCGGTGCCCGATTTAAGATTAAGGCTTGCAAAATTGGCGCAACAAACGGACGCTTATTTCCCTGCAAGGCATCAAACGACTGTTTCCAGTTTTCCGCCCAGGTAAAGGGAAACCAACCAAAATAGGCTTTGCGGGAGCGATCGCCTGCCTTAAATGCATCCAAAATCGACTGCACAAATGGCACGGTTTCTAAAGCACTGGGGCGAAAATATAGCGCGAATAGGGCGATTCGCTGCCAGCCCTTGCGGCGATTGACGGGATTATCTGTCACGACGCTAGTCACACCATCTTTGGCATGAAAGAGCAGCGGATAAGGGTCAAGCTGCACGATCGCAGGTGGGTCTTCGGGAATGGAGAGAATCGAATCGGTGACCAGTAAAGTGTGCGATCGCCGATGGAAAAAAGCAACCTCA
>DATNPS010000051.1:0-31159 GCA_036703095.1 Crinalium sp.
AGGAGTCAGGAGTCAGGAGTCAGGAGTCAGGAGTCAGGAGAGGGAGAGGGAGAGGGAGGGAGGAGACAAGGGGGACAAGGAGGATGGGGGAGATGAGGGAGATGGGGGAGACTAGGGACACCCGAATCGAAGGCAATGCGAAGCGCTTTATGCTACTCACTATGAACACCTTGCGGAAGGGGTTTGGGGAGCGCCGCTCGCTCCCCAATGGGGGTCTGGGGGCAAGCCCCCAGAAATAGCTGTCACTAAGCAACCATTAATTCAAAAAACAGATCGCCTCTCCATA
Organism: Crinalium sp.; assembly: GCA_036703095.1. Taxonomy (GTDB): domain Bacteria; phylum Cyanobacteriota; class Cyanobacteriia; order Elainellales; family Elainellaceae; genus DATNPS01. The sequence goes on from DATNPS010000051.1 coordinate 287, forward strand.
TCCATATAAGATCTCAAACCAAATAAAACCGAATTTTGGGGAGTGGGTCGCATGACGCTGCCATGTGCCCCACTCCCCAAAATTCGGTTTTAATAAACCCACGTTCCTAAGTGATAACGATGATTCGATATGATCGAGTCATACTTGCGATCGCCTTCCTACCTCGTGTCGCCAAGGGCTTCACCTGCTTAAACCTATGCCCAGACTCAAGAAACCCGCTTCTGAATCGATTAATCTGAGTGACCCACAGTACTATCTCAACCGCGAGTTAAGCTGGCTAGAGTTTAATCATCGAGTGCTGCATGAAGCCTTTGATCCACGCACGCCGCTATTAGAACGGTTAAAATTCATCGCCATCTTTAGCAGCAACCTCGACGAGTACTTCATGGTGCGCGTTGCGGCACTCAAGCAACAGATTGAAGCCAAAGTTCGTAAAGTTACCGCTGACGGTCGCACTCCGCCAGAACAACTGGAGTTGATTAGCGATCGCCTGCGTCCACTCATCACCCAGCAACATCGTCACTTTGAGCAAGCGCTGCGGCCTCAACTGGCTGCTCAAGGCGTTTATTTGCTGGATTATGTAGAACTCAATCAAGAACAGCGGCTTTATTTACAGAATTATTTTGAAGAGCAAATTTTTCCAGTTCTGACGCCGCTCGCCGTTGATCCGGGGCATCCGTTTCCCTATATTTCCAATCTCAGCCTCAATCTGGCCGTCGTTGTCAAAGATGCCGAAACCGAAGAAGAACACTTCGCCAGAGTCAAAGTTCCGAAAACGCTACCCCGCTTTGTGGCACTGCCACCAGAGCTACGGCTAGCCCCTCACCACCATCCCGCCGTATGGACAGGCGTTCCTCTGGAACAGGTGATCGCGCATAACCTGGAATTTTTGTTTCCAGGGATGAACATTCAGGAATATCATCCCTTTCGCATTACCCGCAACGCCGACCTGGAAGTCGAAGAAGACGAGGCCGATGATTTGCTGCTGGCGATCGAACAAGAACTGCGGAAGCGTCGCTTTGGCGGCTCGATCGTGCGGATGGAAGTTCATGCCTCCATGCCGGAAGCCATTCGAGCGACGTTACTCGAAGAAATGGATTTGCAGGTCAGCGATCTGTACGAAGTTGAGGGAATGCTGTGTCTCAGCGACTTAATGTCCTTGCTGGATCTGCCGCTGCCTGCCCTGAAAGATCCACCCTGGTTTCCCATCACGCATCCTCGCCTGCGTCGCATCAACGAAGCCAACGACGAAGGGCCATTAGAACCCGATGAAGATTTCTTTGCGGTGATTCGCAAACAAGACGTGATGGTGCACCATCCTTACTACGCGTTCTCGTCTTCGGTACAACGGTTCATTACCAAAGCAGCGTATGACCCCGACGTTTTAACTATTAAGATGACGCTATACCGAACGTCGGGCGATTCTCCGATTGTAAATGCCCTGATTGCAGCGGCAGAAAATGGCAAACAGGTCGCCGTACTGGTCGAACTGAAAGCCCGCTTTGACGAAGAAAACAATATTAACTGGGCGCGCAAGCTCGAAAATGTTGGCGTTCACGTTGTCTATGGCTTAGTCGGGCTAAAAACACACACCAAACTGGTGCTCGTCGTCCGGCGTGAAGAAAACCGAATTCGTCGCTACGTCCATATCGGCACAGGAAACTACAACCCGAAAACCGCTCGACTTTACACCGATATGGGATTGTTTAGCTGTCGCGACGACCTGGGTGCAGATTTAACGGATTTGTTTAACTACCTGACCGGCTATTCGCGCCAGCAGTCATATCGCAAACTGCTGGTGGCCCCGGTCAACTTGCGCGATCGCATGGTTGCCCTGATTCAGCGTGAAATTCAGCACTGCAAAGCGGGTGCCCATGCGCGCATTGTCGCCAAAATGAATGCCCTGGTCGATCCAACGCTAATTGCCAAACTGTATGAAGCATCACAGGCTGGCGTCAAAATCGATCTCATCATTCGCGGCATTTGCTGTCTCAAACCAGGCGTGAAAGGCGTCAGTGAAAACATCCGCGTGATTAGTATTGTCGGACGCTTTTTAGAGCACTCCCGGATTTTCTACTTCCACAACAATGGACAGGAGGAAGTGTTGATCGGCAGCGCGGACTGGATGCCGCGCAACCTTGACCGACGGGTCGAAGCAGTGGTTGCGGTCGAGGATGGAGCGATCGCCAAAGATTTGCAGGAGATTTTGGGCGTCATGCTAGCCGATAATCGCCAAGCGTGGGAGCTACAGTCTGATGGGCGCTACATCCAACGACGACCAGGTGTAACGGGCACAGAGCGCAGTTCTCAAAAAAATCTGATGGATATGGCCCTCCAATCCACAGGTGGATAAGATCCGTTGTAATAACATGTTCGTAATATAGCCATCCTGATTGAGATTCAAACGGGGGGCAGGGGTGAAATCCTGACTAGGGGAAAAAGCCCTCATCCCCCCTGTGCACACTGTTGGTGAACGCTATAACATTTGCTATTTCGGCTAACTCTCTATGGCTACCATAACGGTCAACCTGTCTCCACCGTTTGAGTTGAATGACGACGCCTTCTACCAGCTCTGTCAGAACAATCCTGACATTAAATTTGAACGCACTGCTCATGGAGAATTGGTCATCATGTCACCTGTAGGTGGGGAGGGCGGCAAACGCGAAGCTGATATCATTACTGATTTAAACCTGTGGAATCGCCAAGTTGGATTGGGTGTTGTGTTCAGTTCATCTTCCGGCTTTAAACTCCCCAGTGGTGCAGATCGATCGCCAGATGCAGCTTGGATCAGGAAAGACCGATGGGACGCCTTAACCCCAGCCCAACAGCGTAAATTTCCACCGATCGCCCCCGATTTTGTGATTGAACTGCGCTCGGAATCTGACGACCTTGAAACGTTGCAAGCCAAAATGCGAGAGTACATGGAGAGCGGCGTTCTTCTAGGGTGGCTAATTAACCCTCAAGATCAGCAGGTAGAAATTTACTGCTCTGACCAACCTGTCACCATTCTGAATTCTCCGAGTTGCTTATCGAATGCTGATCTCTTACCAGGATTCGTATTAGAACTCAGTCGCATTTTTTGAGCTGCACCTGCTTCTCTTCCCTTCACGGAACAGGTTCTTTACGAGAGGCAAATTTGGATGCTCCGGCAGCAGCAATGGTCACAAAGAGCAGGGCAATCATCGCACGGAGATTCAGCGTCTCTCTTAACACTAAAAATCCCATCAAGGCTCCAGCGGCGGGTTCCAAACTTAACAAGACTCCAAATACCTGCACTGGAAGCGATCGCAAGGCTTCCAATTCCAACGAATAGGGAATCGCAGAGGACAACAGCGCCACGCCAAATCCCACGAGTAACACATGGGGATTGAGCAACGCCGCACCACTGGTCGCCACTCCGACCGGAAACAAAACCATTGCACCGATCGCCATTGACAACGCTAACCCGGTGCCCCCGGCTAACACCTGCCCCACCCTAGCCGACAGCAGAATATAAGCCGCCCAAAATCCACCAGATACTAACGCTAGGGCAATTCCAACCGGATCAAAGGCTTGCTCCCCAATCGGCGCTAATAATATAATTCCAGCCGCCGCCAGCAACACCCATACAGCATCTAACCACTTACGCGAATTGGCGATCGCCACTCCCAACGGCCCAATAAACTCCAGCGTTACAGCAATCCCCAACGGAATTCGGGCGATCGCCTGATAAAAGCTGATATTCATGAATGCCAGCGCTAGCCCAAACAAAATCAGGGGACGATAGTGAGCACGAAAGCTGGCTTTAATTTGAGGCCGCCACAGTAACATCAACGTGATCGCCGCAAACCCCAACCGCAATACCACCACGCCAGTCGGATCTAACGACTGAAACAGGCTTTTGGCGATCGCAGAACCCAGTTGAGCAGAGGCGATCGCCAAAAGAACCAGGCTAGTTGGCGGCAGTTTAGGCATTGGGTGTTGGGTGTTAGGTGTTGGGTGTTGGGTGTCAGGTGTCAGGTGTGGTAACCATCCGTAGAGACGCGCGAATCGCACGTCTCCATAGCCATACCGCATCACAGCGATTATTCCAAACCATATTAGAGGTTCAGATTCAATCCACACGCAAAGTAGGGTAGGCAATCGCCTACCCTACCCCTACAGCGCGTTTGAGAAAGATGCCATTAGCGATCGCCACGCTCTCTGCGATTATTCAGCGGCACGGATAAATCCACCCGTTGTCTGGGTGGTTGTTCAACCTGACGCACGTCAACTCTGCCATTATCCAACCGAATTTCGGTTTCCGGCTCTCGCTGTTCCTCCAGTTCGAGATTCAGCCGTTCCCCATCCGATGAAACGCGGGGACGCACACGGGTGTCATGATGGTCATCCAAATCAACCCGGACACCATCTCCCAATCGAACGGTTTGGGCAGAGGCAGGAGTAACGCTGACCAATAGCAATCCTACAACCATAGTGCTCAGCAGACTGAACGTTAGCTCGTGTTTCATAATATGACTCCTTTGAGCTGCTTCGTGTCTCTAAGAGCCATTGTGCAAAGGGGTGTGAAGCAAAATTATCTTTCCAAAGAACTGTTTTTATAACGTAAATTCGACGGATGCGCCAAAACGTGGCTCACGCGACGCGTGAGCCACGTTTTGGTGCCAATTTAGCCGCGCGTCGCGCGGCTAAATTGGCGCTATCGAATTCACGTTTTTATAGGCAATTAGGCTTTTGTAGGATATGGAACGCGGATAAGTTGATTGGGTTGGGGAGAAGATAACTTCACTGTCGCCCCATCAGGCCAGCGCACTTCCACAAAATCCACAGCCGGATTGGTGCCTAACCCAAAGTGAGCCACGGGTTCCATCTGACACAAATAGCCACTGCCAGCATCGATCGCCCTGATCTGAGTGCGATCGCCCGCCACCAACTTCACCACCGTTCCTCTAGCAGGTGCGCTGTGTGTTGTGAGCGGTAGGATGCGGAGCCACGCATGATAGTTAACAGGGCTGTGATAGAGCGACAGCGGCTGAGCGCCCGATTCCCCATGAGCGATGATTAACTCTAAACGACCGTCATCATCAAAATCACCCACAGCGGCTCCAGTTCCCAATCCATTTGGCTCCAAAGCATCTCCGATATCAAGCGTCACCCAGGTATTGTTGCGCCAGCCAAAGAGCCGATTGGGCTGACCAATATTGTTGAAGAAAATTTCTTCGTACCCATCATTATCAAAATCAGCCACGATCACGGTACGAACGCGAGACGGCATTGCCATGGCAGGAGGGGCGACATCGCGAAACTTGCTGGGTTCCTGCTGGACATAGAGCCGATGATAGTTTTCCCAGTTGCCATATACCAGGTCAAAGCGACCATCTCCATCTATGTCTAAAACAGCAATCCCTCGCCCGTGAGTATGCGCATCAGAGAGGCTGGCGATCGCCGCCATTTCAACAAACGTCCCATCCCCCTGATTGCGAAACAGGAAATTAGGGCCGTTCTCATTCGCAGCAAAAATGTCCATTCGCTCAGATACCAACGGCAGCGATACCAAGCCTCGACCACCCGTTACCAAATTGATACCGACTTCTGGAGCCACATCCGCCAGCATATTGTCTGAATTCAGCTCATACAATCGCATTGGCCCACCATAGTTGGCCACAATGCAGCCATACTGGCCTTTGCCAAACCGATCAATCCAGGCGACCGATCGCCCTGCGGTGAGATTCAGCGCATCTTGGTTTTGGGGAAGAGAAAACAAATCTTGCCAGGTGCCGTCCTGCCAATCAAACAGGCGATCGCCAAACTGTTTTCGTCCTCCAAAGGTATCCGTATTTAGTACATAAATCTCTTCTCGCCCATCTCCGTCCAGATCTCCAGCAGCAACCCCAATCGCCCGCCTACCGATATCCGCCAATCGTTCATCCGCGATATTGATAAAACCGGACCCCTGCCATTTCAAAACCAGGTTGCCTTCACCAAACGCCGCCACAAAGAGTTCAAACGCGCCATCGTCATCAATATCCGATATGGCAACCCCGTAATTAAGTTGAGCCGGATTGTCGAAGAGTAAATCACTTTTGTCGATAAACATAATGGCTGTGGAATGGCGACCCTAATTGAACAGAAGCGTGGGGATATGCGTAGGCGGATTAGAATTTTAAGAAATGTTTCTGAAATTAAAATGATAGCGAGAAACTTACCGGGTTAGACCAATTCGCACGGCAATTCTCATTTTGAAACCAGTTGCGGATTTTGCGCAAATCCGCAACTGGCGGCAGTGCAAGCCCGCCGCAGGCAAGCTTGCACTGCCGCCAATTTGCACACTGAGAATTACTGCAATTCGCACGTTGGAATTCACAGTCATTGGAATTCACAGTCATTGGAATTCACAGTAATAAGTAGCGTCTTCCTTCAGATGGACTGATGAAAAACATTTCGCTCGCTAAGGTGGAAATGACAGCCGCGTAACCAATGCCCGTTGCTGACTTTACACGTTGCCGACTTTGCTCGTTGCTGAATTGCTCCTGTTGGATCTTGAGTGTTATCGTCTCTGCCCTAAACCGATGAAGCTTACCCGTCTTTCCTGCTCTTTCATGATGCTTGGGCTGGCGATCGCCGCTTGCAGTCCAGTCCAATCTCCATCAACCCAAACGTCCCCCTCTGGGTCTCCATCTGCGACTGTGCCTGTGGTAGCGAACTCTCCAAACGCTTCAGAAGCAACGACCGCTGCCCCCAAGGGACTGGTCGCAACTCAACCGCTATCTGCAAATCAGATCCAAATCAAGGTAACCGATTTGCCCCGGCCCTATGCCACGCAAAGCGCTTCGAAATCGCCGCGAGTAGTATCCATTCCCGCCAATGCGTCACTCAACGTGCCACAAGGATTCGCCGTTAACGTGTTTGCCGAAGGATTAAACCGCCCCCGCTGGCTGGCGCTCACGCCGAGCGGAGATGTGCTGGTGACAGAAACTCCCGATAACCGAATTCGACTGTTGCGCGATACCAATCGGGATGGAGTTGCAGACAGCAAAACAACCTTTGCCAGTGCGGATAACGGACTAAACATTCCCTTTGGCATGGCCTTTAGCGATGGCTATTTCTTCCTGGGCAATACGGCTGAAGTGCGGCGCTATCCCTATCAAAACGGCCAACAGCAGATCAGCGGACGGGGACAAAAGATCGCAGATTTGCCCGGTGGGGGCTATAACCAGCACTGGACGCGCAATGTCGTGGTGTCTCCCGATGGGCAGAAGCTCTATGTTTCAGTCGGGTCACGCTCAAATGCCGACATTGAGGAATTGCCCCGTGCCTCTGTGCAGCAAATGAACCTCGACGGCTCGAACCAACAAACCTTTGCGTCTGGATTACGAAACCCGGTAGGTCTGGACTTTCATCCTGTCACCCAGGAACTCTATGCCACGGTCAACGAGCGGGATGGACTGGGGGATGATCTGGTTCCCGATTACTTGACCCGCGTCCAGCAAGGAGGGTTTTACGGGTGGCCCTATGCCTACCTGACGCCCGATCGCCTCGACCCACGTCATTTAAGGGGCGATCGCAGCCAAAATCCCACGCTAGCCGACCAAACTCAGACGCCGGATGTGCTGTTTCAGGCGCACTCAGCCGCATTGGGGATTCAGTTCTATGATGGCAACACCTTCCCGGAACGCTATCGGAACGGCGCATTTGTGGCTTTTCGGGGTTCCTGGAACCGCAATCAGGGGACGGGCTACAAAATCGTATTTGTGCCATTTGGCGCAAATAATCGTCCTTCTGGTTACTACGAAGATTTCGTCACGGGCTTTTTGCTCAATCCCTCGGTTCCGACCACCTGGGGGCGTCCGGTCGGATTACTCGTCTTACCCGACGGCAGCTTGCTCTTTACAGAAGAGGGCAATGGCCGCATTTATCGCGTGCAGTATCAAGGGTGATGCTCTGAAGGGATGTCGTGCGTCGCGTGATATCCCTCCAGCATCACAAGATCGTCTGGGGTATTGCAGTTAAACAAAATTTGCGGGTCGCTCAGGGTTAATTCTGCGACGATCGCCTGATCTAACCAGCGCTGAAACGATCGCCCCCCTTGTTCGATATACACCGTCAACTCGGCTAAACAACGACTCCGGTAAAATCCACAGAGCGGTTCCCAGCCTTTTGGGTTCCTGGGCAGAAAGGCGATCGCTTCCTCCGGCACACTCTCCAATGCATTCACCGTCTCTTGCAGTACAGCAGCATCCAGGCGTGGCAAATCACAGGCCAGAAGCAGTACCCACTCCGTTCTGATGTGGGCTAACCCCTGAGCAAATCCCAGCAGGGGGCCATGCGGTTTGGTTTCATCTAAGGGCAACGCTTCCTGAATAAACTGGCAGGTTTCGGGTACTGCACTCTGATAGCGCTCGATCCAGGGGGTGACGATGAAGACGGGATGGGCGATCGCCTGGGCCACCTGACAGACATGCTGGATCAAGGGCCGCTGATCCAGTTCTAACAGCGCTTTGTCCCGCCCCATGCGAGTGCTTTGACCGCCTGCCAGAATGATGGCGCTTATGGTTAGAGTCATGGCAGCCTACTTTCCAATTAATAAATCCAAATTAGGATGGCAGGGAGCGCTTTGCTGCTCCCTGCCATCCTAATTTGGGTTTTTACCAAAAAGTATTGTCATGTCAGCGATCGATTTCTACCAGTTTGGTTTTAGATGACAAACCCGACTTGATATGAATACTAGATTTAGGTACATCAAATCTTTCGGCCAGCAATTTGATTAACTCAGCGTTGGCTTTGCCGTCCACGGGTGGCGATTTCAGGTGAACAATCAAAGAACCATCGTCTGAGGTTTGGATATCTTGCTTTTTGGAATTGGGCTTGACCTTGACCTGTAACCGTTCCATCAGGTTGACCCGTGAATTTAGATTGTGGCCACGACAAATATTATTTTCCAGCAATCAGGCCGATCAGCAGCAATAGGATTCCCACGGCCACACAGGCTACCATGCCGTAAAAGGCATATTTTGCACTTTGATCCGCGTTTTTGGTCAGTTCTTCATCAGTTTTCAGCGAAATAATAAAGTGCTTGTCAGAGTCACTGGGCTTTTGCAGAGCAAGCCCACCGCTATCGCTCACCGTGCCGACGACCAAAACTTTGCGATAGAGCGGCAAAACCGATTCTGAATAGTGATAGCCCAACGTGCGGCGATGGCCGGGAGAACTGCCGAGGGCCAGAGAAAATCCGCCAAACGACAGCATTCCACCCACAATAGGCTCCTGCCGGAATTCATCCAAGACCTTAATGGTTTCGATACCGGCACCGTCAGGATTCACCTCAATCTGCCCCGTCTCATCCCGCACGGTAAACGGAGTCGATTGTTGATTGCTGGAGATCACTTCCGATCCTCGCTCGGTGTCCTGATAGGATTTGCCTTCGCTATCCTTGCGCGTCACTGTTTCTTCATACTCGCGGCGCACTTCCATTTTGTAGTGAACGCAGGTTTCTTGCTTGAGTTGAGAGGTAAGGGGGCGATCGCACTGAATCACGCCCGTAACTTTCACATAGTCTCGCCAACTGCCGCCGCCAATTTCCTGCGCAATGGATTTTGCCATCTGCGCCAATTCTGCCACCGTGACCGAACGAGCACTTCTAATGCTGAACGCTCTAGCCTTCTGGTGTTTCTGCACAAAAAATAACGCTACACCGACAGCAATTAAAATAAGGCCGATGATTGCCATGATTTATAACGCCTCCTATACAAAAAATTTAGTTATAGCCGTAGCCAGATGAGAACCGGGGGCAGGAGTGGAAACCTGGCTGAGAACGAAGAGCCGGATTTCCCTTGTTCTAACGTCATTGCATAGCGCTATAGCGGTTCGTTAGTAGACCTGATCAAGGGGATGCTCAATCATCAAACGACGCTGTTCTTCGCTATTTTTCCAGCCACCGATCAGTACATAGTTATGTATTCCCAAAAAATCGACCTTAAAATCTAAAGCGCTATCATTCATTTTTTTCCGGTTCGCTTTCAGATTTAGCCTAAAGAAGTCTGACCAGAAATACGTTCTCCAATATCCTTTTTCAACATCAAAACAGGGGATATGTAGCTGTTTGATATTAGGCGAAGAAAATGCCAGCGATAGAGAGAAGGTGCTAAACGCAACTACCAGATTTCTGGCACTGAGAATTGTGCTGACATCCTCTTCCAAGCTTGATGTCTGAATCTTGATCGTTGGAATTCGGTGTTTCAGTTGCTCAATGCAGGGATTTCTCAAATCCGCTTGAGACACAATCACAATGTCTTTATAGCCATAGGTTTCTATCACCTTGATATAAAAACTTAGGGGTGGTTGAACGTAGGCAGAATGTACTCCCTTTTCTTTAAACGCATCTCCTGACCGAATGTGAATGACTAGCGTTTCATCGTGAATGGAAGGATCGAGCCTATACGGAATGAGAGGGAAGATTTTAGTTTTAAAGATTCTCCGATAATCCGTTAATGCAGGATTAAATGGAAAGAAATCATACCGATAAAATAAGTTTCTAAATAAGGCTGTACTGATGTTTATAGACGGCTTTACCTGATTCTTTAAGTCGGCCAAAAATAGAGTAGACGTAAAACATCCCCAATCCAACGGAGCATCAGATGTAAAGCGGTGGAATCGGTAATTGCTTTCTAGCTGTAATAAAGGGTGTTTCGGTACATACAAACTGGAGTTTGTTTTTTCTGATAAAAATTCAGCGTGAACCAGTTGAATTAAGTTATTTCCCAGTTCACCAAACCAGGATTTGATGTAGATTGTTTTCTTAAAAAAAATCAGCCAGAACAGCCCTTTGATACACCGCAATAGAATCAATGCAAAGGCATGAATCGTTGAGCGAGCCAGCTTTGATCTATTCATAAGGTGATTGCCCAGATGACATGGCTATGGCTGACCGTGCTCTTGAAATGCTGTAAATGCATCCATTCGAGGATGAAAACGGGGATGCAAAAGAGCTTCGACGGGGCGATCGCCCTTCAAGTGCTCCTCCACGATCGCAGGCACATCACTTGGCTTCACCCGGCAATACCAGACGCTATCAGGCGCAACCTGCACCGTTGGCCCAGAGGCACACTGCCCCATGCAATCGCTAGCGCTGATAAACACTCCGGTAACATTGGCCGCTCGAAAAGCCGCCAGAACTTCAGCCGAGCCATTGCGTTCACAGGAACGGTGTTGACACACTAAAACGCAGCGTCGCTTAGGAAGCGGGGAGATATGGCCAGAATTCGTTTCCACAGAGAATAGGTGAGGTGTGCCTGACGAAAAAACCTATCTCATCCTAATCATTCATTCATACGCTGTCATCGTCTTCTGAAGCTGACAGCTATTCTCATTTTGAAACCGAATGCGAGTTTGGCGCGCCCGACGGGTGTACCAAACCGCATTTGGTAGCAGTATAGGCTCGCTTGCAGTGAACCTGTACTGCTACCGATTTTGTTTTCTTTACGCTTAGAATCGCGGATTGCATAAAACCCGAAAATTGACTTTGAAGAGTGCGGCTCTGCCGCACTCTTCAAAGTCAAAAATTTAGTTTTAATTTATCCACGATCTCTAGACTTTCATCCAGCGATCCCAAAAGCGTTTCACCGATCGCTTAATCCAGCGTCGTCGCCGCCAGTTTTGAAACGCTTCTTCGTAATCGTCTCCATCCGTCTGCAACGACTTCCAAGCCTTGAGAGCCAACAGCACTCCCCATCCCAGCGCCACATACAGTGCCCAGGATATGCCGCCTGACGTCAAGACATTTAGCGCGATCAAAAACCCATTGATAACTAAATACTTAAAGCCCTGCTGTTTCAGTCGAGCCAGTTGAAACCGATAAAACGCCTGCCGTTCCTCATCTTCGCTACGTCGCTCAATCCATTCTTGCTCGGCCAGTTGCAGGTCGAGGGCCGAAATGCCTAGTTCGTCAGCAATTTCAACCAATTGGGTGCGGGTCATTTCCCCCGTGTCAGTCTGTCGGGCGATCGCCAAATGAAGGATTTGCTGGACATCTTCTTGGCTATAGAAGTCAGGCATAGCGACACTCTCAACGGTGGCGGGCTGGGTGACTGGCATGACGGTTGCAGGTTGTGATACTCCTACCTTCAGTTATACAAAACCTGGACTGAGATGACTGTACTGACAGGTGCGGATAACCCAATCGTTTCGCGAAACACCTGAACGTTTCACGAAGCAGCGCAGCGGATGGCCCCGCTACACGACTTGATAAGAAATTCCTATCAACTAGCCCAGAAGAAATGATTAAAAAAAACCTACATTCTGAGGGCAGTCTCCTAAGTTGAGCTAGCAGTTCTGGCCTTATAATGTGTTCTGAGAACTTTTTTGATAAGTATAGATATTTTCCCTAGTATTTCGGCAACCAGGGTATCGCTTAAAAAAGACCTGTTCGCAGGACATTAAGAAACATAACGATCGACATAGAGGATCTGGCTCATGGATGCTGCTGACACGGCAAAGCGCAGCGGTCGCAGAACGAGAAGCAACAACAAGGGAACAGTAGACAACACATCAGGCAATTTAGCCGAAACGGAGAAAGCAATGGTTGAACAAGAAAAGAAAGCAGAAACCAATGGTGATTCAAAGCCTGCTGCCAAAACAGAGGTGACAGCGTTGTCGCTCAAGACAGAAGCCGAACGGGAAGCTGAGCAAGGCTCAATTGAAGTCGCTGAGATGTTTTTCTCCGCAGGTGAACGCCCCATTGCTGCCAGTCATCTCCACATTTACGGAACCATCCTAAATAACCGCCCCATCATGGCCAGTGACGATATCAGAGTCTTGGATACAACGCTTGTTGGGGGTCGTCCTATCTTTGCCAGCCACCTCCTGATTCGCGATGATCTGTCGCTTCCCGGTGGTCGCCCCGTATTTGCCAGCGATCCTCATCTGTTGGAAGCGTCTCTGCTGCCCGGTGGTCGCCCGATCGCCTCTAACGAAATCGACGACGCCGAAACGCTGATGGGCTTCCTCGATTAGTAGACCTAGTAAACTTTTTCGCTAAAGAGGGAGGTTGGGCGTGCCCAACCTCCCTCTTTATTTAACGTGAATTCGATAGCGCTATTGCAGTCGCTGCAATGGCGCAAAAAGGAGTCCTGCGTGTCGTGCAGGGCCCCTTTTTGCGCGTTCGTTGAATTCACGTTTTGTTATAGCAGCAGTTAAGACACCGGGTGTCTACTTTGAAAAGACTAAAAATCTTTCGAATGCACCTAAATAAAGACACCGGGTGTCTGGTTCGAGATTTGAGCAGACGAACGTGGCAAAATTTTAGTAACTTTAAGAAGAGTTACTTTCGCTTAGACTCTCCGCATGACCGCAACTATTCCCACCCTGCCCAGCCAATACGACCCCCAAACCACCGAAGCCAAATGGCAGACGTATTGGGAGGAAAAGCACGTCTTTAAAGCTGACCCAAACGCGGATGGTGAGCCATATTGCGTTGTCATTCCGCCACCGAACGTAACGGGTAGCCTGCACATGGGGCACGCTTTCGAAAACGCCCTGATCGATACATTGGTGCGCTATCACCGCATGGCCGGACGCAACACCCTCTGGCTGCCCGGAACCGATCACGCCAGTATTGCGGTGCAAACTATTCTAGAAAAAGAATTAAAGCAGCAGGGCAAAAGCCGCTACGATGTAGGCCGAGAAGCTTTCTTGAATCGAGCCTGGGAATGGAAGGAAGAGTCAGGCGGTACTATCGTAGGCCAGTTGCGCCGTTTGGGAGTATCCGTGGACTGGACGCGAGAACGGTTCACGATGGACGAAGGGCTGTCGAAGGCCGTTTTGTATGCGTTTAAGCAGCTTTATCAAGAAGGGCTGATTTATCGCGGCAAGTATTTGGTGAACTGGTGTCCATCTAGCCAGTCGGCGGTGTCTGACCTGGAGGTAGAAAACCAGGAAGTTAACGGCAATCTGTGGCACTTCCGCTATCCGCTGACCGACGGTTCCGGATACGTGGAGGTGGCAACGACTCGACCGGAGACAATGCTGGGCGATACTGCTGTGGCAGTGAATCCGGATGACACCCGCTATGCGCATCTAGTAGGCAAAACGCTGACGCTGCCGATTATGGGGCGTGAGATTCCCATCATTGCCGATGAGTATGTGGATGCGTCCTTTGGTACGGGCTGCGTGAAGGTGACTCCCGCTCATGACCCGAACGACTTCGAGATGGGCAAACGGCATAACCTGCCGTTTATCAACATCATGAACAAGGACGGCACCCTGAATGAGAATGCAGGGCCATTCCAGGGACTCGATCGATTTGATGCTCGCAAGAAGGTTGTCCAGCGACTAGACGAAGAAGGCTTTTTGGTACGGGTGGAAGACTATAAGCATACGGTTCCGTATAGCGATCGCGGCAAAGTTCCCGTAGAGCCGCTGCTTTCGACCCAGTGGTTTGTCAAGATTCGCCCAATGGCCGATCGCGCCCTGGAATTTCTGGATCAGCAGAATGATCCAGTCTTCGTGCCAGAACGGTGGACGAAAGTGTATCGCGACTGGCTGGTCAATCTACGCGACTGGTGTATTTCACGGCAGCTCTGGTGGGGACATCAGATTCCGGCTTGGTATGCCATCAGCGAAACGGGCGGCCAGATTACAGACGATACGCCGTTTATCGTGGCGGCCAGTGAGGAAGAAGCCAGGACAGAGGCGATCGCCCGATTCGGTGAAGACGTTCAGCTTGAGCAAGACCCGGATGTGCTCGACACCTGGTTTTCATCGGGACTGTGGCCCTTTTCCACAATGGGCTGGCCTGACCAAACCCGCGATTTAGAGGTCTACTATCCCACTACCACGCTGGTAACCGGGTTTGACATCATCTTCTTCTGGGTGGCGCGGATGACGATGATGGCAGGACACTTTACCGGACAGATGCCGTTCAAAACAGTGTATATTCACGGTTTGGTGCGGGATGAGAACAATAAGAAGATGTCAAAGTCGTCCAATAACGGCATTGACCCGCTCATCCTAATTGCTAAATATGGCACAGATGCATTGCGCTATACCCTGATCCGGGAGGTGGCTGGAGCCGGACAGGACATTCGTCTGGAATACGATCGCAAGAAGGACGAATCAGCGTCAGTCGAGGCATCTCGTAACTTTACTAACAAGCTGTGGAACGCGTCCCGCTTCGTCATGATGAATCTGGAAGGTCAGACACCACAGCAGTTGGGCGAACCTGAACGGTTTCCCTTGCAATCGGACGAGTTTCTGGCTGAACAATGGATCTTGTCGCGCTATAACCAGGTGGTTCGCCAGACGCGCCACTACATCGATAACTATGGTTTGGGAGAAGCTGCCAAGGGCTTGTACGAGTTCATCTGGGGTGACTTCTGCGATTGGTATATCGAACTGGCGAAATCCCGCCTGCAACAGAAAGGATCGCCCGCTCAGCGCATTGCTCAGCAAACGCTAGCCCACGTTCTGGATGGTATTTTGCGGCTGCTGCATCCCTTTATGCCTCACATTACAGAGGAGCTTTGGCATACGCTGACCCAAACGGGCGAAGAGGCCACGCTGGCACTCCAGTCCTACCCCACGCCCGACGAGCATTGGATCGATGCGGATTTGGAGCAGCAGTTTGAACTGCTGATTGGCACCATTCGCACTATCCGCAATCTCCGGGCAGAAGCGGGGGTTAAGCCAGGTGCACGAATTCAAACCATTCTGCAAACAGACAATCCAATCGAGCAGGCGATTCTCAAGAAGGGGCAATCCCCCATTCGCGATCTGGCTAAAGTGGAACAGCTCACCATTAAAGGTGCAGCAACAGTGGACTCCACTTCCTTCACGGCTGACTCCACAACCGCAAACGCAGCTCCCAAAACCGAGGAATCGGTCAGAGAACGAGCCACTCGGCTCACCGCCTGGTTAGGAGAATACCAAAAACCTGCGCTTACCTTAGGATTGCTGTTTGGGCTGCTGTTTGTCGTCAATCTGGCGTTCGACATTCTCTGGGCAGTCAATGACATACCATTACTCCCGGCCTTGCTTCAGCTGGTAGGTCTGAGCTATACTGCATGGTTCATCTACCGCTATTTATTGCGCTCCAGCGATCGCCAAGAGGCATGGAGTCGGTTTAAAGTTCTCAAAGAGCAGATCTTGGGCCATTCGCCCACTGCCGAGCCGACTCAGCCCGCTCCAACAGCGGTTGATACAGCTCCGTCCCTACCTGTTGATGTGCCTCAACAGATGTTTGCGGGTGTGATTGGAACGGTTCAGGTTCTCATTCCGCTTGCCGGGGTTGTCGATGTAGAGGCATTACAGGCTAAGCTACGGAAAGATCTCACGAAGGCAGAGGCTGAGGTAACCGCACTGAGCGATCGCCTGAGCAAGCCCAACTTTGTCGATAAAGCGCCTCCGGAGGTTGTCCAGGGTGCCAGAAATGCTCTGGCAGAGGCTCAAAAGCAAGTTGAGATTTTACGTGCTAGATTGCAGTTGCTGTAAGCACATCAACGGGTGCATTTTGTAGGAGTATTGAAGAGTCTTGGACTGCTTCTGTGGCGGCGAGTCATGCTCTGAATCCTGAGGATGTTCTACCAGTCAATAGCAATTTGACATTTGTGCTATTTTATGCGGGTAGAACATCTTCATAGAATCGAGACATTCTCGACGAAGTCTCTTACGAGATATGAAGATATACTGTCTTTCAAGGATTTGTTAATCTTTTGTGGCAATGCTACATCTGGCTCAGGTGCAGACAAAGGATGGTAGAGGGAAAACGGCCCTCCAACTGTTAGCCCAGCAGACGTCTGAGCACATCTGGACAGTCTTAGCTGCGCCACAAATTGTTTTGTCTGCGGAAACGATTGAGTATCCCGAAGGCTCGTTGGTTTTGGTGGAGCTGTCTAGCATTGGCCTGGCAGAACACATCGAACCAGCGACTGACTGGATTTTGTCGCTCGTCAGCCAATATCTAACTAGCGGCATGACGCCCGCCCTGTTAGAGCAGGAGGCTCAGCGGGCCGAGCAGTGGCGACAGTCACTAACGTTACAAAGTCAGGAATTAGGGCGACGTTCTCTGGAGATGGAAGCTCGTCGAGATCAGATTCAAGATTTAGAAGAAAATCTCAAGAAAGAGAAAAAGCAGCTAGAGCTTATGGCCGCAGAGGCAGAAGCCCGCTGGCTGCAAATTGAGGAAGCAGAAAGTCATTTGAAGCACGATCGCAAGCAGCTTCAAGACATGGAAGAACAACTGAGACGTGAGCGCAAACAGCTCGATGCTCTGGCAGCTGAGCTAAATCTAAAGGCCAACACAAACAGTTCTGCTAACTAAACGTTAAAAAAGTGCCCCGCAAGCGGGGCACTTTTTTAACGTTTAGTTAGCGCAGAGCCGCCACAGGCAAGGCTGGAGGAGCAGTGGGTGCGATCGCCCCTGATGATTTGCCGTTCGATGGAGGTTCGTCGGGCAAGAAGAATTCACGAATCAAGCGAATCAGGGCACGTTGGGCCAACCCGAAGGCAATCTTTTGGCCCATCCGCTGCGTTTCAGGTTTCACCAACAGACGCGGCACCAGTTGAATAAGCTGCAACGGATCAAATCCAGGCGTTTCCCGCAAAAGGGTCAGAATGCGGAGGATGTGATCCATGTTTTTCTGCTCCTGGGGAGCGATCGCCGTTTTCGCTGGAGCGGTTTGCCCATCTAAGCCGATTCGTTGCCGCAGCGTTGACGTGACGTTCTGGAAGGTGGTGTAGCCTAAATTGTCCAGATTTTTGACAATCTCATCGGTGAGGTATTCACGAATGAATTCACCACGTTCCGAGAAAAGAAAATCGACTGTCTGACCGAGCACCTGATTCAGGTCATAATCCTGGCTATCACGGGCATTTTTCAGCAGATTCTCCAATCGATTCCAGCGGAAGCTGCCGTCCTTAAACAGCAAATCACGCAGGGACGCTCGCAACTCAGGCGAAGGATCTGTCAATAGCCGTTTTGAAACATAGGGATACGCCTTACTCAACACCTTAAAGTTAGGATCGACGTTAATGGCAATGCCCTCCAGCGTTACCAGCGATCGGATGATCAGCGCATAGTAAGCTGGAACGCGGAACGGATACTCGTACATCAACTCAGAAAGCTGATCTGTGATGCTCTTAAAGTTCAGCTCAGAAACACTGGCTCCCAACGCATTGCTAAATACATTAGAAAGGGCCGGAATGATTGGGGTGAGGTCCGTATCGGGCGTAAGAAATTCCAGCTTGACGTAATCGTGGGCTAACCCTTCAAAGTCACGGTTCACCATGTGAACGACCGCTTCGATCAAGCCATAGCGCTGCTGGGGTTTGACCTCGCTCATCATGCCAAAGTCGAGGTAAGCCAGCTTGCCATCGGGTGTCGCCAATAGGTTTCCGGGGTGAGGATCAGCATGGAAAAATCCATGTTCTAATAACTGGCGCAAGGAACACTGGACGCCGACGTCAATCAAGTACGCTGCATCTACCCCTTGAGAACGAATAACATCGGGTTGGGTCAACTTGGTACCCGTGATCCACTCCATCGTCAGCACCCGCCGCCGCGTATATTCCCAATAAATGCGGGGCACATAGATGTCTTTCAGATGTCCGTATAGCTTGGCAAACCGCTCAGCATTGTGCCCCTCATGGGTGTAATCCATTTCCTCGAAAATGCGGGCACCAAACTCATCCATGATGCCCACCAGGTCGCTGCGAATGCGCTTAAATGTACGGGTGGCCCAAGATGCCAGTAATCGAAGGATATAAATATCGAGTGTAATTAACTGCGCTAAGCCGGGACGCTGTACCTTAACAGCCACCGTCTCGCCCGTTTTGAGCTTCCCTTTGTAGACCTGACCCAGTGATGCAGCAGCGATCGGGTCAGGAGACAGCTCAGCATAAACATTTTCGGGGCGATCGCCCAACTCTTCTTCAATAAACCGAAATGCCACCTCGTTTGGGAACGGCGGTAGCTGATCCTGAAGCAGCGTCAGTTCTTCCAGGTAACTCGGAGGCACCAGGTCAGGTCGGGTCGAAAGTGCCTGCCCTACCTTGATATAGGCGGGACCAAGTTTAGTTAGAATCTCTCGCAGTTGTCCGGCCCGACGGCTCTGATTTTTAACACTGCGTCCGGTGCGCCGATCCCACCAGAGCCGCGTCATGAACATCAGAAACGGGGCACAAATCGCGATCACGCGTCCCCACACCTGAAGCGGACGCTGACGATAATAGGCAGCGATCGCCTCAGGATCATAGCGAAGCGCTTCATTCTCATCCATCAAATCGCTGATGTAGGCAGACTTAAGCGATTTGGATACAGGTTCTGACAGCGCCTCCTGCTCAACCGTTACGACAGGAGCATAGCCATCACGATCAGTTGAAGCAGGCGTAAGGGTTGGCATAGGTGTGAGTGGGGTGGAGAACAATCAAGGGGGTTGAGCAGACCAATCCCGATATATAAGAAGCTCTGTAAAGCATTGTAACAGTAGCCACTCATTGTCCTTCATCTGTCTACATACCTAAGAAGGGCGGCTCTAGCGGTTTAGAAGGTAGAGATTCCCGAAACAAAAGAAATCTGGCGCTGATTCGTTCAAAGATTATTGCCTGACACTAGACTGGTAGTGAGTACATTTGTTTTGATAGTTTTTAAGCACATTTGTTTTGATGGTTTGCGAAAAGCCCCAGTCTGCAAAACAGACTTTGTTTGGGTAGCCGCTACTTCGGTTGCTAAGCTACGTTCCCCAACCGCTAATTTTGATCCATGCTGACCTCTCTTCAAATTGAAAATTTTGCCCTGGTTGACCGTTTAGAGTTAGAGCTTGGCCCCGGACTCAATGTTTTGACGGGCGAAACGGGGGCCGGAAAATCGATCATCCTCGACGCGCTGGATGCGGCTTTGGGCGGCAAGGTCAACAACCGGGCAATTCGAACCGGGGCAGAACGGGCGATGATTGAAGCGGCCTTTGATCTTGATCCTTCCTTGATCTCCTGGCTCGCGGAGCAGGAGATTGAGCTGCTAGATGACATGTCGCTGGTGTGTAGCCGTGAGCTAACCGTTAGCAAAAGCAGCGTTCGCAGTCGATCGCGGGTGAATGGCGTGCTGGTTAATAAGCAGCAGATGGAGTTTCTGCGCGATCGCCTGGTTGAGATCACCGCGCAGGGGCAGACCGTTCAACTGGGGCAGCCCACCATTCAGCGCGAATGGCTAGATGCCTTTGGCGGCATCAGTTTGATGCAGCAGCGAGAAGTTGTAGCCAAAGCCTTTACGGCATATCAACAGGCCACACAGGCACTGGAAAAGCGACGTCAATTTGAGCAACAACGGCTCCAACAACTTGATTTATTTGAATATCAGGCCAAGGAGTTGCGCGAGGCTAACTTGAGCGACTCAGATGAGTTGACTCAGCTTGAGCAAGAACGGCAGCGATTGAGCCACAGCGTTGAGCTTCAGCAGCAAAGCTACCAGGTTTACCAGGCGCTTTACCAGAATGACAACGGTAGGGAAGCCTGTGCCGACCTGCTGGGCAAGGCAGAAACTATTCTGACCGACATGGAACGCTATGACCCGCAAATTCAACCGATTTTAGAAATGGTCGTCTCCGCGCTGGCTCAGGTTGAGGAAGCCGGACGCCAGATGAATGCCTATGGGGAAGACCTGGAAACCGATCCGGAACGGCTTCAGACTGTGCAGGAACGGATCGTGCAACTGAAGCAAATCTGCCGCAAATACGGGCCGACGCTAGAAGAAGCGATCGCCTATGCCCAACGCGTTCAATCTGAGCTGGAAGAGCTGAGCAGTGGCGGTCAATCTCTGGACGTGCTGGAGAAGAACCATCAGGAGCGCCAGGTTGAACTAACCCACGCGTGCGATCGCCTTACCGAACTGCGCCGGGCCGCTGCCAGAGATTTAGAAGGGTTACTGCTGAGCGAACTCAAACCCTTAGCGATGGATAAGGTGCAGTTTCAGGTGGCGATCGAACCCGCGACACCCAACGCGACTGGAGCCAACCGCATTACCTTTATGTTTAGCCCCAATCCGGGCGAACCGCTGCAACCGCTGACCGAAATTGCATCGGGCGGTGAGATGAGCCGTTTTCTGCTAGCGCTGAAAGCCTGTTTTTCGCAGGTCGATTCCGTGGGGACGATGGTATTTGATGAAATTGATGTGGGCGTATCAGGACGGGTAGCTCAGGCGATCGCTGAAAAGCTACATCATCTCGGCCATCGCCATCAAGTCCTGTGCGTGACGCACCAACCGATTGTGGCGGCTATGGCTGATTCTCACTATCGCGTTAGCAAGCAGGTGATTGAACCAGGAGCACCTCCCAAGCGTGGCCGAGCCAAATCAAACGGCAGTCCCGATAGCCATACGGCTACAGCCACCGAAGATGTGCGGACGGTTGTTCGGCTGGAGAAACTGGATAACCATCAGCGTCGAGAAGAACTGGCCCAGTTGGCCGGAGGAAAGTCAGATCAGGAGGCGATCGCCTTTGCTGATTCCCTTTTAACTCAAGCCGCTACGACCCGTCGCAATGGGCAGGCCAGACTGGCTCCCCCACCGTCTGCTCCCCGACCTCCTGCCAAAGCTAAATCCGCTCGTGCTAAAAAATAACCAGTACAGCACGCAACGGATTGTCTTATGAAGCTCCATCCCTTCAGCATTGCTCTGGTCTTGGCCCCCCTGCTGGCAATTCCAGCGATCGCCCAAACCACAGGTGATCTCGATCGCTTACGAGAAACCGGAGCCTGTCCATCCTGCGATTTGAGCGGGGCCGACTTGAGCGGCATGTATTTGACGGGAGCGAACTTGAGAAATGCGCGTTTGAATGGCGCGAATCTCACCAACGCCAATTTGCAATATGCTGATCTGGGCAACGCGATTCTGAACGGAGCTTCACTGGGAGGCGCAAATCTAAGCTTTGCCAACTTAACTAATACCAGTCTGCAAGGAGCCATCATCCGCACTCCTGCAAATTTCACCGGAGCAACGCTGGATGGCACGGTAATGCCGAACGGGACATTTCACAATGCCCAACCGTCGCCCAATCCATCAGCTACTCCAGTTCCCAGCCCATCGGCTGCTCCAGATCCCAGCCCATCCACTACGCCCTAGCCTGAGAAACCTGTTGCTTGTTACCAAGCTCCCGCTTGGTAACAACCGACGGAAGCTCCAGCTTCCAGTGACAGAAGGAATGTTTCAAGATTGGTACAGAGCGTTAAGACAAGTGTGCGGTCGCAACGGGAAGCAGGAGCTTCCGACCGCGCATTGCCAAGCAAGAGCTTGGCAACGAGTGTAAACATCCCAGCCCGCGAAAGCGGACTTCGTTCAGCTAGCCGCGAATTCATTCGCTAGGTTCAGTTTTCCAGACTGTCCTACCGTGCGCCAAATCCCGTTTTTTTCTTCTCTTTGCCTTTCGGCTTCGACGACTTGTGTACTTCCTGCACCGCTTCCTCAAACAGGTTGTGCAAATGAATAGGCACACTCGCGATCTCAGGCAGTTCGGGTTGCAAAGGCTTACCCGATTCCTGCAACAGTGGATCTAAATCCGTAGCTAGCTGAAAATCAGGACGATTCAGCACTCCCCGCAGCACCGTTTCCAATGATTCTGGATACTGCTCTGCCAGACGATGCCAGACAAACCAGTTGATTTCAGGATTGTCTAAAAAGTGCCGCACCAGCGCTTCCGCCCCAGAAACCGTTTGCCAATCCTCTGCTTCCAGCAGCGTTTTGAACTTACTGTAGGTCGGCAAAAATATCTGTCCCCAGCGGGGATGGGTCATAGCCGTTACTTGCTCAGCCTTCTTAAAGACGTCGGGTAGCTGCACCTGCGGCAATGCCATCTTGGGTGAGTTTTTCCTGCCGTTTTGAGATCCGTTTTGAGAGCCATCTTGCGAACCTTTGCTATCAAACGCTTGAGCGACCTCTTTGGCATCCAGGCCCATTTCTTCCGCTGCGACAGCCAGTTCCGCTTCATCAAGGCCCGCTTCAGCCGCCAGTTCCTCTAGCGATTTAGATTCATCAATGCCCATTTGAGCAAGCTGCTGTTTGGTGAGGAAATCGCGAAAATCAGCAATCTTTTGATTCAGTTGATATCCGGGCAGTGTCACCTCATCGCCACCAAAAAAGTCGAGAAACGATTGGTGATAGCGCTCTACCGATCGCCATGCTTCTTCGAGCAATTCAGGTGCATCGGCATACAGATAAGGTTTGTGGTTGTCCTTAAAGTTACCGATCGCCACGGCTAGCTTCGGTTTGCCCAGCTTACCCATTAGCGTGTAATAGGATGTGGAAAACATCCAGGTCTCGTCAGTGACAGGCGAAATTCGAGTGATTATAACTTCACCGGGTTGGAACCGTGCCATCATGTCTGGGGTGAACTGGGAACCACTTGGCTTCACGATATAACGTTTAGCGGTGAGCCAGTTCATCAGCTCGAACCCATCTGGCAACACCTGCTGAATCGCGAATAAACCTGTAAAAGTGCGTCGCCAGTTTTGAATCAGGGTGCGATCGCCCTCACTCAAATCCGCCTGATCTGCCAAAAACAGATCGATGGGGGTTGTGTTGCCGACCTTACCATCAATCAAGAACATATCAACGACCCAATCCTGAGGGAGCGATCGCTGTTTTAGCTGCTCGGCCACATACGCTTCCAGGGCTTGAGCCAGATCGCCTTCCGCATCTAAAACAAAGTCTACAAATGCTTGTTTTAATTCCCAAGCGCGTTCCAGAGTGGTGTCTATCATGAGTCTTTAGGCCCAACAGCAGAGGAGTTCTTTGGCAGGAGACAGAAGTCAGGAGATAGAAGTCACGAATTTCTCGTTGTACTGCTGTCCTGGCTGTCTGGTCAGTTGCCAGCGAATCCAGAATCGATTCCTATTAAAGCCCGTCTCCTTATCAAGACCGATGTATCTAAAGGTAGGACTTTATCTATCAGCGAAAAATTAGGTGTTGGGTGTTAGGTGTTGGGTGCTGGGTGTTAGGTGAATTTAGATTTTGCATACGACAGATACCCCCGTAGAGACGTGCCAGTGGCACGTCTCCAACCATCCATCGCAGCAGTATTTCAAACGATATTAAAAAATTCGACAAACGCGCAAAAATGTGTCCCACACGACGCACAGGGCACATCTTTGCGCCAATTCAGCCGCCCGTCGCGCGGCTGAATTGGCGCTATCAAATTCACGTTAGCGTTAGATATCGCAGGTCAGGTCGCCTGCTTTGCGGCTAAAGCGGAGGTTTTCCCGGTAATCGACAGGACAATCAATGACAGCAGGAACATCTTGCGCCAGGGCATCTTTGAGAATGGGAATAAAATCCGTGCTGGCTTCGACGCGATAGCCCTTCAGCCCCATGCTTTCTGCCAATTTGACGAAATCAGGGTTCGTGAAGTGAATGAAGGAGGATGAACCAAACTGGTTCAACTGTTTCCATTCGATCAGGCCATAACCACCGTCGTTAAAGATAATCGTGACGAAAGGCGTACCAATCCGCAGAGCGGTTTCCAGTTCCTGGTTGTTCATCATGAAGCCACCATCCCCCGTCACCGCGACGATCTTGCGATCGGGCGCGACCAGTTTTGCAGCGATCGCCCCTGGAATGGCAATGCCCATGGCGGCGAAACCATTAGAGATAATGCAGGTATTGGGCCGTTCGCAGTGGTAGTGGCGAGCCATCCACATCTTGTGGGCACCCACATCTGAAATCACGATATCTTCAGGCCCCATCACCTGACGCAAATCGTAAATTAACTTTTGGGGTTTGATCGGAAACCCATCGTCATTAGCATGTTCCTCATAATCAGTCTGAATTCCATTCCGCAGCTCGATCGCATACGGATTGGGTTTGCCAGTCCGGTCTGACCGTTTCAGAATCTCCTCTAGCGAATCAGAAATATCGCCAATCACTTCTGCCAATGGAATGTAGCTGCTATCGACTTCTGCCGCTGTTTCATTGATGTGAATGATTGGAGTAGCACCGTCAGGATTCCACCGTTTGGGCGAATATTCCACCAGATCATAGCCGACGCAAATCACCAGGTCTGTGTTGTCAAAACCACAGCTAATGTGGTCGCGCAGTTGCAGACCAACGGCCCATAGCGCCAGAGGATGCGTGTAAGGCATCACGCCCTTGCCCATGAACGTATTGGCAACCGGAATGTTTAGTTGCGTGGCGAACTGAGTTAAGGTTTCACTAGCCCGCGCCCGGATGGCCCCATTGCCAACCAGGATGATGGGATTTTTAGCGCCATTAATAGCGGCAGCAGCTTTTTCAATGCTGTTGAATGACGCATAAACTTTTTCCCGTGTATCGGTTCTCAGCGGAACGCCTTCAACGGGCATCGCTGCAATATTTTCCGGCAAATCGATGTGGACGGCTCCGGGTTTCTCGGCTTGCGCAATCTTGAAGGCTTTGCGAACAATTTCGGGCGTGGTACCCGGTCGCACAATTTGACGGTTCCACTTAGTGAGGGGAGCAAACATGGCCACCAGATCGAGATATTGATGGGATTCAATATGCATTCGATCGGTACCGACTTGTCCGGTGATGGCCACTAGGGGAGCGCGATCCAGGTTGGCATCCGCGACACCCGTGATCAGGTTCGTGGCCCCTGGTCCCAATGTGGAAAGACAAACGCCTGCCTTTCCAGTTAAGCGACCATAGACATCGGCCATGAAGGCTGCGCCTTGCTCATGGCGAGTGGTAATGAATTTAATCGGAGATGTTTTTAGAGCTTCTAATACTTGTAGGTTTTCTTCTCCCGGTAAGCCAAAGACGTACTCCACGCCTTCGTTTTCCAAACAGCGGACTAACAATTCAGCCGTATTCATTTGACTCATACAAGTGCCTCACGCTATTTCACCCAAATCGTTTTGATGTTGACGAATTCGTGGATGCCCTGAATTCCCAACTCGCGTCCATACCCTGACCGTTTAATGCCACCAAACGGCAGGCGAGGATCAGATTTCACCATGCCGTTGATAAAGACCGACCCAGCTTCGATGTCAGCAATCAGGCGATCGCGCTCTTCAGGAATAGCCGTCCAGGCGCTTGCTCCCAACCCAAAGGAGGTGCTATTGGCAAGGGCGATCGCCGCATCAATATCGGGCACCCGAAACAGCATGGCAACGGGGCCGAAAAACTCCTCTTGGGCGATCGGGGTATCGGGAGAGATATTCGCCAGGATCGTGGGAGGGTAGTAGGTGCCTCCGGTGAGATCTGACGTGGTCGGATTAGTAATAGATTTAGGATTCCCACCAATCAGGATCTTTGCCCCTTGCTCAAGGGCCATTTGTACCTGATGTTCCAAATCCTGCAAAATGCCCGGTGTGGCAACAGGCCCGATGTCGGTGGCCGGATTCATGGGGTCGCCCACTTTTAAAGCGGCATATTTCTCAATCAGCTTTTGGGTAAATTGATCGGCGATCGACTCCTGCACAATAAATCGCTTGGCTGCAATACACGATTGCCCGTTGTTAATCATGCGGGCCGTCACCGCTGTTGAGACAGCGGCATCCAGATCGGCACTTTCCATCACGACAAACGGATCGCTACCTCCCAATTCGAGAACTGTTTTCTTAATCACCTTCCCCGCTGCCGCCGCTAAACTAGCTCCCGCAGGTTCACTTCCCGTTAACGTCGCGGCCTTAATCCGGTCATCTGCAACAATCTGAGCGACTTTATCGGCTCCTACGAGCAGCGTTTGAAACGCGCCTTCTGGAAATCCGGCCTTGGCAAAAATCTCCTCGATCGCCAGCGCAGATTGAGGCACATTCGAGGCGTGCTTAAGCAATCCCACATTTCCTGCCATTAGGGCAGGAGCCGCAAACCGGAACACCTGCCAAAACGGGAAATTCCAGGGCATCACGGCCAGAACCGCACCGATCGGCTGATAGCGCACAAAGCTCCGACTGGCATCCGTTTCAATCGCTACATCGGCTAAAAAATCAGCCGCATGTTCTGCATAAAAACGACACACCCAGGCTGATTTCTCAACCTCAGCGATCGCCGCCGCAATGGGTTTACCCATTTCCAGCGTCATGATTTTGCCGTAGTGTTCTTTTTGATCGACCAACACCTGAGCTGCCGCATTCAGCCACTCTGCCCGCTGAGCAAAGGGAATGTAGCGATATCGATTAAATGTGTCCTGGGCCAGGGCCAGCTTGGAGGCGATCGCCTCATCCGTCAGAGGCTCAAACGTTTTGATCGTCTCTCCGGTGGCCGGGTTAATGGTTGCAATCCCCATATTCGACTCTCCTTCTTAACACAGCGGCGGTTAACCCCCTCAACTCTAACGCTAGTTACAGTGGGGCATCTGGCACGAATAGCAAGCGTGTAGCGATTTCCTGACTTGTAAGTTCAGCATTCCAGTCTTGCTGATGCAATCACCGCACAGCTAAACGGCGCTTATAGAAAGAGGGTTTTCCGCCGATGTAAAAAAACCTTCTATTTCTAGTGTCCAAGATGATTCAAGGTAGACTCTGTAGAAATCTGGAAAAATTGACAAAATGTGATATTTTTTACTGTTTTTGCCTATCTCTTCTGAAAGCCATTTCCTCTCTCTACGTGATGCGATCGCACTATTTCAGCCGAGCAACGCGCGGAAAATACTTTTGCACGTTCGTCGAATTCACGTCTCTCCCCAGATTGGAGTCCCCAACCCTAATCAATACGTGAATTCGATAACGCCATTTCAGCCATGTGATGCGCGGTTGAAATGGTGCAAAAGGTGCCCTGTACGATGCGCAGGACACCCTTTTGCGCATTCGTCGAATTCAAGTTAATCAATGGGAAAATCAATATCGAAAATTAAAACCAAGTTTTTAATTTTGGAACGTGTGGCAGAGCAGCACTTTCCAAAATTAGGTTTCGAGTTTTATTAAATCCACGCTCCCTAACCCCAACACCTAACACCCAGCACCCATGAACCTCCCCACCTGGATCACCGTCTCGCGTCTCTTCGGAGTGCCCATCCTGCTTTACACTCTGCATCAACCCACCGAACAGACTCGCTGGATTGCCTTAGTAGTATTTCTAATTGCAGCAGGTACCGACTGGTTGGATGGCTATCTGGCGCGACGGTTGAATCAGGTGACGGATCTGGGTAAATTTCTCGATCCGTTAGTCGATAAGCTGCTGGTTCTTGCACCACTGCTCTCACTGATTGAGTTAGGCCAGATTCCCGCCTGGGGAGTGTTTCTCATGTTTGGACGGGAACTGGCGATCGCCGGGTGGCGGGTCAATCAAACCAAAATCTCCGGCGCAAATATCTGGGGCAAGCTCAAAACCGTGACGCAAATAGCGGCGATCGCTCTTCTGATTGCACCTGTGACCGCGAATCTGGCCATTCCCTCACTGCTCGCCTTCTGGCTGGCCGTAGCGCTCACCTTAATTTCTGGGGCTATTTACCTGCTGCCTCAAGACTCAAAAGCGACATGAAGCAAAACCCAGTTTTGATGGGAGTTCCACGACGCGCAACTCCCATCCAATCCGCTCATCGAGTTCGCGGTTTTATTAAACGCTTAAAAACGGCGACGCAATCCAAAGAATAGATAAAGTACTATAGTTCACTCTATTCTTTCTATAGAGGAAGACATATAAATAGAATCAACTACACTCAATGCAGCGTTTTACACAATGAATTAAGACCAACTTACTGATTGCTTACCTAAATAACTAAAGTACAGGTTTCAATACAAACGTTAGAGGATGTTCAAAAGTGAGTTCTCAATTGTTTACGTAGATTGGCATCATAATAGGCCGCTTATTCATATTTCTATTAGTTCTATTTCAACAAGCTTTCAAGTTACAGCTTACAACTGCTAACAGCGCTTTTAAGCGAGATTTAATGGGGTACAGGAGTAGAACTCCTGGCTGAGATTACCCCTCACAACCGTTGTTCACAAGTTGTTTGTGAACACTATTCATATCGCCTTCACCTGTGATTAAAACGCGATCGAGCCTGATAACCAGCAGGCACAGATTTTTGCGTGCATTTGCCAGTGTTCAAAAACCGATGTTTAGCACTCAATCGTGCTTTCAGACCTGGCTAATCACTCGTTTATTTCCCTATTTCTCCATGACTCATAACCTTGCTAAATTGGCTTTGCAAGCAAAGTCTGAATTGCTGTATAGATTTAATCTAGTTAGACATTCTCATTCGTTACCTGAACTAGAAGAGCGCGATCGCCTGATTGTTGAAACGCTTAAGCAAGAAGGCGTTTTTGTAACAACGCTGGATCAATTAGGGCTTCCCTCTACATCGCTGATGCTGAAAGCCGTAGAAGGATTGTTACCAACTCTGCCAGAAGCGCTATCCAGCCGCAAAATCGACAAACGGCGGACGATGAGCCATGCCGTTAACGTGTCAACAAAACAGGTCACGATCAAATATCCAGAACTGTTTTTGTGGGGCTTGGAAGAGCGCTTGCTAAACATCATGGAACGCTATATCGGCCTTCCCGTCGCTTATTTGGGAGCATCAATTCGCAAAGATTTAGATACCGAAACCCAGGTTGGCACGCGGTTATGGCACACAGACGGTGAAGATCGGCGCACTCTCAGAGTCATCGTTTATTTAAACGATGTGGACGAGAATGGTGGCCCCTTCGAATACATTCCCCGATCGCTCAGTCCATCTTACCGCTCTTTTAAACACATCCACTGCACGATTCACGACAGCGATATGGAAAAAGTCGTACCGTCTACGCAGTGGAAAGCGTGCTGTGGGCCTGCGGGAACGGTCGTTATTGCCGATGCGAGCAGCGTTTTCCACCACGGAAAAGTGCCGAAATCAGAACGCACCGCGATATTTCTAAAGTACGTTTCTAGACAGCCGAAACGTCCAGAAGCTTGCACATCCCGATTTTCGCAAGCTGAATTGCTATCACTCTCGTCTCAGCGTCTATCAAAACGTCAAAAAGAATGCGTTTTGTGGACACCGGAACTCATGGCCGCCTATCAACAGCACGAAGTCGCAGACATTCCCCAGAATGCTGTTTTGCAAATGAGTGAATCGTAAGACATGGATGAAATAGATCAACGTGAGTCTCCAGCAAGGGGGTAGTAGTGCGCTGCACTACTACCCCCTTGGGAAAACGAAAAGAAAACACGTTTTCTTAGAAATTCGATAGCCCGATTTTGCGTGCGCGTCGCGCACCGCAAAATCGGGCTTTGGGGAAAGTTGCGCGTTGCGCAACTTTCCCCAAAGCCCGTTCGTCGAACTCACGTTGGATTAAGAAGCCAGACTTCAGGAACCAGAAGTTGAAAACATCCTGACTCCTGACTCCTGACTCCTGACTCCTGATTCCTGACTCCTGACTCCTACAAATTACCCAACCGCAGCCAGAATTTCGTCGTCTACCGAGAAATCAATCTCTGAGCGATCGCGCCCACTGGACAGATAATCATTCTGCAACGAATCCTTTAGGCCAGAAACCAGATCAAATTCTGGTGTCCACTTGAGATCACGGATGGCTTTGTGAATGTCCGTGAAGAAGTGCTGAGCTCGCAAGGGAAAGGCTTTGCGTTTCCCGAAATCAAATTTCTTGGGGTCGTAATGCACGATTTTAATGGCATCAGCCGATTTGCCTGCCGCAATCGCACAGGCCCGCGCCAATCCGTCAAATGTAACGTAGCGATCGCCCGAAATATTGTAAATTTGCCCGATCGCCTTCTCATTGCCTAAGACGGCTGCCATTGATGCGGCTAAGTCTTTAACATGGCCGAGTTGGGTCAGATGCAGACCATTGGCCGGAACTGGGACGGGGCGATCGCGCACAATTCGGTCAAAAAACCAGGCTTCCAGATCGTTATAGTTTTGTGGCCCATAAATGTAGACCGGACGAATTGAGGTAAACGGCACCCCCTGGTCGGCTAAATAGGCTTCTGTCTCAAACTTGCCT
>DATNPS010000452.1:0-6249 GCA_036703095.1 Crinalium sp.
CATCCGGCCATTCTGCGCGATGCGATGTGGGCATATGGGCAGCATCACGGTATTTTCAGACTGTCTCACATGGGGCATTTGGTACACCGATGAAGATCGCATTCATTAGCTACGAATATCCACCCGATGCTTGCTATGGCGGCATTGGCACCTATGTGTATCAAATCGCACGACTGTTGCGCGATCGCGGTCATCAAGTCGAAGTGTTTGCCAGCAGTCCCTATCGGGAAGGCTGTGAAACGGAAGATGGGATCGTGGTTCATCGCATTCGTCATCAACATCCCACAGATTGTGCTGATTTTGCTGAGCGGATTGGACAATGGTTTAGCGATCGCCACGCTCAAATTCAGTTTGACGTATTAGAAGGCCCGGAAAATCAAGCCCATGCACGCGGAGCCATCGCACAGGTTCCCGATATCCCGCTGGTCGTGAAGCTGCATACACCAACATTTATGGTGTATGAGATGAACGCGGTTGAACCGTCCTGGGACTTGAAACTCAGACGTGTGATAGGGGCGCTTCGACGTGGACAGAAACCCCAACCGTTTGTGCGCTGGCAATACGACCGCCAATCAGATATTGAGTGGCTGCACACGTTAGACGCTGATGAAATTACGACTCCATCTGTAGAACTCGGCAAGCATTTAATTCAAGCGTGGGAGCTTGATCCAGCCAAAGTGACCCATCTTCCCAATCCCTATCGTCCGTCTACCGAACTGTTGCAAATTCCCGTACAAACGCAAACGCAAACGGTTACATTTTTAGGACGACTGGAATTGCGCAAAGGTGTTTTGGATTTAGCGCACGCCATCCTGCTGATTCGTCGCCATTGTCCGGAAGCCAACTTCCGCTTTGTAGGGCAATCCTGCCCAACGCTGAATCCCCACATGGACATGCAGCAGCAGATTACGCGCATTGTGGGACGTCACCGAACGGCGATCGCATTTACCGGGGCCATCCCATTAGCTCAAATTCCTGCTTATCTTGCTCAAACCGATATTTGCGTATTTCCTAGCCTTTGGGAAAACTTCCCCAATGTTTGTCTGGAAGCGATGGCAGCGGCCAGAGGAATCGTGGGCAGCCGAGCGGGTGGAATGGTTGATATGCTCGATCAGGGCAACGCCGGACGGTTAGTATCGCCTCACTGCCCCGATGAGATCGCAGATGCCGTGATCGAACTGCTGAACAATCCCACATGGCGGATGAAGTTGGGTATCCTCGCTCGCGATCGCGTTCTCACCGAATACACGCTCGATCGCATTGGTGAACTGCAAGAGGCTAGCTATCAACGAGCGATCGAACGTAGACAATTAGCCGGTTCTCGACAAAAGTTATACAATTTACAACCCGTTGGCTAAAGAAGAAAAACGCGATCGCAACTACAGCGTCGTTAATTTATAAATATAGCCTCAACCTAGATTTCGTAGGAGGCGTTAGCGACAGCGTAACGCACCCTACTAAGAGAGTACTCAGCTCCAATTACTAAACTATTTTGAACCTCATGCAACTTGCCATCAGCGTCATCATCTGCACTCATAATCCTCGCATGGCGTATCTCGATCGTGTGTTAAGTGCTTTAAAGGAACAAACATTCTTACATGATCAATGGGAATTGCTAATTATCGACAATGCCAGCCGTGATGCTCTGGATGAAACGTTAGATTTAAGCTGGCATCCTCACGCTCGTGTGATGCGTGAGAATCAACTGGGGTTAACAGCGGCGCGGTTGCGCGGATTTCAGGAAGCAAAGGGCACGCTGTTGGTGTATGTAGATGATGATAACGTGTTGGAGTGCAATTATCTGTCGCACGTTGCTGATATCTTTGCGGCGCATGATGATCTGGGCGCGATCGGGGGCAAATCCATTCCCGAATTTGAAATCAATCCTGCTCCCTGGATTCACGAGTTTTATACCGTGTTGGCACTCCGCGATTTTGGTGAAGACCCTTTAATTCAGAACGGTGAGTTTGGAGCGATCGCGTATAACCAGTATCCCGACTTCGCTCCTGCTGGAATTGGACTGGCGCTACGACGGCAGGCGTTTCATGCGTATGTGCAGCGCGTCAAGCATGACAAACAGCGGCTCGCGTTGGGGCGCACCGGACGGCAGTTGACCTCTGGTGAAGACAATGACATTGTGTTGACGCTGTTGAATGCAGGATGGGGAGTGGGCTACTTTCCACAACTGCAACTGACTCATCTGATCGCGGCCAGTCGGCTTAAGTCGCCCTATCTGGCTCGTCTGAACTACGCGGCGTCTCGCTCCTGGGTGCAGGTGCTATCGGTGCATGGCATTTGTCCCTGGAAAAAAATTCCTGGTTGGACGGTGATGCTGCGGCAGTTTAAAGCCCTGCTGCGCTATCAACCCTGGCGCAGTCGAGCCGCTTATGTGCGGTGGCGCGGCATTTGCGGACTGCTGGAAGGCCAAGGACACCTACAGGATTGTTAGTGAATTCGTAGGTTGGGTTGAGTGACAACGAAACCCAACAATTACTTACAACTAAAGTTGGGTTTCACGTTGTTCAACCCAACCTACACCAATTAGACGTTATCAGCGATTTAAACATCATGCAACAGCAGGCGTATCAATGGGCCAAGGATTTAGGGCTAGGCGTTGCGGTGTATCGCCTCTATCACACCCCTAAGCGATGGATACAGCAGTGTCAGCGAGATGGTCTTTTATCTCTGGCTCAGCTTCGCTGGATGCAGTGGCAGATGGAACGAGCCGCTACTCAACTGCAACCGCTGTCTCCTCGTTCTGGCGAATATTTAGATGTTTATTTTTTGAGTGGTCGTCGCTTCTGGTATCAAACCTGCTTTTGTTTTTATTCACTCCTTCAGCACACCTCATTAAATCTACGGCCTGTTATCTTTGACGATGGATCATTCACACCACGCTATATTCGACTGATTCAACGCGTGTTTCCGCACACCAAAATTGTATCGGCTAATGACATCATGGAGCAGCTCGATCGCCATTTACCAGCCGAACGATTTCCCTATTTGCGATCGCGTCGTCTCTCCTATCCCAACTTACGTAAACTTACAGATATCCACATCGGATCTCAAGGATGGAAGCTGGTGCTGGATTCCGACATGCTGTTCTTTCAACCGCCGACGCTGCTGTTGGACTGGTTGCGATCGCCCCAAACGCCTTGCCATATGGTCGATGTAGATACTGCCTATGGGTATTCCGATGCCCTCATGCGCAAACTGGCGGGTGTTGCGATTCCGTCTCGAGTGAACGTAGGCATTTGTGGATTGCAAAGCGAATCGCTGGACTGGGATGAGTTGGAATTTTGGTGCCGCACCCTGATTGAACGAGAAGGCACGCACTATTATCAGGAACAAGCTATGACAGCCATGCTGATGGCGCGATATCCCTGCATCGTAGCTCCGGCGACAGAGTATCAGGTGATGCCGTCTCAAACGGAAGTGATGCAACCAAACGCGATTTTACACCATTACGTAGCGGACTCCAAAGCAGGATATTTCCGCTATGGATGGCGACATGTTACTCGACAGGCAGTCCAGACGCCATGAACCAACCCCTAGTGTCGATTCTGATTCCGGCGTACAACGCAGAACGGTGGATTGCTGAAACCATCACGTCTGCGATCGCCCAAACCTGGAAACCCACCGAAATTATTGTGGTGGATGATGGCTCCATCGATCGCACATTGGCGATCGCGCAATCCTTTATTCCCCAGGGCATTCAGGTGATTGCGCAGGCGAATCGGGGAGCCAGTGCGGCTCGCAATCGTGCTCTGGCAGCAGCGCAGGGAGACTTTATTCAATATCTGGATGCCGATGATTTGCTGGCACCGAACAAGATTGAAACGCAGCTGAATCTGTTGCTGGACGGTAATCTGGACTGTATCGCGGCGGGAGAATGGGCACGATTTTATCAGCATCCCGATGAAGCAGTATTCAAACCTGAACCGTTGTGGGAAGATCTGCACCCCATAGAGTGGTTAATTCGCGCCTGGGAAGGCCAGTGGATGATGCATCCGGCAGCCTGGTTAGTTCCCAGAGCGATCGCCCAACAGGCGGGAAG
Source organism: Crinalium sp. (assembly GCA_036703095.1). Classification (GTDB taxonomy): domain Bacteria; phylum Cyanobacteriota; class Cyanobacteriia; order Elainellales; family Elainellaceae; genus DATNPS01. The sequence continues at coordinate 4,058 of DATNPS010000452.1, forward strand.
CTGGAACGAATCGCTATCCCTGAACGACGATGGCGAGTATTTTAGTCGCGTGGTGCTGGCCAGCTGCACTGTCAAGTTTTGCTGGGGTGCACGGTCTTACTATCGTTCCGGAATCGCGCATAGCCTTAGCGGATCGACCTCTGATGTGGCATGGCGATCACTCTGGCGAACGCTAGAACTCGATCGCGATCGCTTGTTGGCCGTTGAAGATAGCGATCGCACGCGTCGCGCCTGTGCCACTCGCTTTCAGCGATTCATCTATGAAGTGTATCCTGCGGTTCCCGATCTGGTGGAACAAGCGGAGGAATGGGTGGCTCAACTGGGTGGCAGTACGCTACCGCCATCGGGCAGTCCTTCCTATCGGCTGTTGTCTAATCTGGTGGGTTGGAAACAAGCAAAACAGGTTCAGCAATGGGTGAATGAACGGCGCGATCGCCGGGACGTTGGAGTTCTGTAAAACCATGTTTGCAACGTCTAATTTGGAAATCGATAGCATCGTACAACTCCTCTGCTTAAAAAACTGATGTATGGCCACCTGTCGTATTTATCTCCTTACCTATCGTCGTCACGCGTTACTGCCTCGCGCTTTACGGAGTTTGTTAAGTCAAACATTTACGGATTGGGTGTGTGAATTGCACAACGATGACCCCACCGATCCGTTTCCGCAACAGCTTGTGGATCAGATTGGCGATCGCCGTATTACCGTCATCAAGCATCCCCAAAACTATGGAGCGACCCGCACATTTAATCTGGTGTTTCAGCCAGTCGCCGAACCCTTCGTAAGCTTGCTGGAGGATGACAACTGGTGGGAACCGACGTTTTTAGAGATGATGGTGGCTACCCTGCAACGGTTCCCTGACGTACAGGTCGCCTGGGCCAATATGCAGTTTTGGCAGGAAGAAGCCGACGGACGATGGACGAATACCCAACAAACCATTTGGGAGCGAGAGGATAGCGATCGCCCGGAATTATTTACCTGGGGCCAATCTCAGCAAATCTTTGGAGCGCTGCACTCGAATGGCGCGATGATGGTACGGTCATCCAATGCGCATCGCTACAGTGTTCCGACCGAAACGCCATTTGAAGCAATGGAAGCGACTCGCGAACGGGCATTTCCCTTCCCGATTTTGTTTATTCCCCGTGTTCTAGCAAACTTTGCCGTCACGCGCACCTCTGCCCGTTCCGATCGCCACGCTACCTGGACGCAATTACAAACGCTGTTTGCAGGTAGTTTTTTACGACATGTTCCGCTGTCTCCTGCTCAAATTCAAGCACTTTGGGCTTTTGCCCGTTCTAAACCTGCCAAATCGACTGCAACGTTATTTTTTGCCGCGATCGCCTGTCCTGGATGTTTGTATTTGCTGAAATATGCCGCGATCGCTGATTGGCTGTTTTTCAGTGCCTTCTGTGTAAAGCATCCCGTAATGTTGTTGAACGCGTGTCGAGCGATCGCCACGTATCCCACGCTCTGGCAGTTTCTCGACGAACAGACCGCTGCCCGCACCCGTGAGGCACAACTGACGTATGGCTAAAATTCTGATCCTGATTGGTGCCCATCTGTGTACAGCTCCCCGTCCTCAAAAGGAAGCCGATGCCCTGGCTCAGGCGGGACATCAGGTGATCGTGCGGGGCGTATGGTTTGATCCGGTGCTGGCAGAACGCGATCGCCAACTAATGATGCATCGTACCTGGACCTTCGAACCTATCGTCGATTTTCGTCCTGATCGACTGGAACGATGGGGAATTCGCGTGCAGGCTCGGTTAGCCCGTGAAGTGTTCAAACGATGGCAGCATGTTTCACCTGCGCTGCTGGGATATGGAGCCAGAGCGATGCTGAAAGTGGCTTTGAAAGAACAGGCTGACTTAACGATTGTGCATTCGGAAGCGGGACTGTGGGTGGGCGATCGCCTCTTACGAAAAGGCTTGCGGGTGGGAGTTGATTTTGAAGACTGGTTTTCTCAAGATTTGCTGCCCGACGCTCACACTACTCGTCCGGTTGCTCAGATTAAGCGACTGGAAGAACGATTAGCATCCGCCTGTACCTATTGCCTCACCACCTCTCATGCCCTGGCCGATACCCTCGCGCAGGTGTATCAAGCCCCTACGCCTACCGTTATTTACAACAGCTTTCCTCAATCCGACCAACCTGCCCTCACTCGTTCTGCACCATCTGCAAATTCAGTGCCATCGCT
>DATNPS010000453.1:0-9730 GCA_036703095.1 Crinalium sp.
TCCAGGATGCCATTCAAGTTGCCAATCAGGTCATGCTGGCTCGTCTAGAACGCCATCTGACTGATGTTGAGATTGCTGTTTTAAAGGGAGCCTGGGAACGAGAGGAGTACGATCAGATTGCCGCGAAACATCAGTATGCCACTAGCTACATTAGTCAGGATGTTGCACCAAAGTTATGGAAAACTCTATCCGATGTATTAGGGGAGAAAGTTAAAAAGAGCAACTTTAAAGAAGCACTAAAGCGATGTTGGGAAAAACAAAATGTGATCGGTGATCAACTATCTAAACCTCAATTGCTTGAATCCGATCCATTCAAACATGCTGAGAAGTTTTTACAAATCGATGTGTATCGCATTTCAACTGAAACAGCAGAACGCGATCGCTACATTGAACGTCCTCCCATTGAATCGCTATGCTATGAAACCTTGTTGCAACCTGGCTCCCTGATTCGAATTAAAGCCCCCACGCTGATGGGCAAAACGTTTTTAATGAATCGGTTGCTGAGTCAATTAGAAGTAATTAACTATCGAACGGCGAGTTTAAGTTTAGAGTTAGCCGATCGCAAAACTCACCTGACGAACTTAGATAAATTTTTGCGCTGGCTTTGCATCAATCTCAGCCGAGAACTGGGACTGCCAAATCAGTTGGACGATTATTGGGATGAGGAGGGTATGGGCAGTAAGGTGAGCTGCACGACGTACCTGGAAGAGTACCTGTTGCCGGAGATCGATCGCCCCCTGGTGATTTGTTTGGATGATGTCGATCTGCTGTTTTCCTATCCAGAAGTTTACGAAGATGTGTTTGGATTACTGCGTTCCTGGTATGAGAAAGGTTGCAGCCGTCAGATCTGGAAGAAATTACGATTGGTCATTGTCCACGCAACGGATGTCTATATTCAACTCAATATTCATCAATCTCCGTTCAACGTTGGCTTACCCATCGAGTTACCAGAACTCACCCTGGAGCAGGGAAAAGCCTTTGCAAAACAGCATGGATTAGATGATACCGAAATCGTAGAACCGTTGATGACGTTACTGGGTGGTCATCCCTATTTACTGCAACAAGCCTTCTCTCACTTGAACCTTCATTCCGAGCGATCGCTATCTGATTTTCTAACCACAGCCCCTACCGATGCAGGCATCTATGCCAATCATTTACGTCAATCCTGGTTCGCGTTACAACAGCAGCCAGCATTCTATAGCGCACTCAAAATCGTGATGTTTGCAAACCATCCTGTACAGTTGGAATCGGTTCACGCATATCAATTGCAGCGGATGGGATTGGTGAAACTATCGGGAAATCAGGCGAGTCCTCGCTGTGATCTGTATCGGCAATATTTTCAAACTCGGTTACAAGCAGAGGCATGAGCGGAGGCTCCCATCCTAGCTATCATTATCAACCCGGTGGTAGTTTACCACCGGATGCTCCAATCTATGTGATGCGGCAGGCTGATCAAGATCTATACGAGGCACTACTGGCGGGTGAATATTGCTATGTGTTGAACTCGCGTCAGATGGGAAAGTCTTCGCTGCGCATTCGCACAATGGAACGATTGCGATCGCAAGGAATAGCCTGTACAGAGATTGAACTATCTGGCATTGGGACTCAGCAGATTACCGCGCCCCAATGGTATGGCGGTATCATTCAAGAATTAATCAGCGGTTTTGGGTTGCGGGTGAATCGACGAACCTGGTTACGCGATCATGATGATCTGTCACCTGTGCAGCGGTTAGGAGAGTTTATTGATCAAGTGGTATTAGTGCAACTTGATCAGCCTTTAGTGATTTTTATTGATGAAATTGATAGTGTACGAGCATTAACCTTTCCAACCGATGAGTTTTTTGCGTTGATTCGGCACTGCTATGAAAAACGAGCCGTTCGAGCTGCGTATCGACGCCTGAGTATTGTGATGCTAGGCGTTGCAACACCGTTAGACTTAATTCAGGATGAACATGCTACGCCGTTTAATATTGGTCGTGCGATCGAACTTCAGGGATTTCAATGGCATGAAAGTAGAGCGTTAGCCAAGGGGCTGGAGATGAACGTCCAGCGTGCACAAGTGGCTTTACAGGAAGTACTGAATTGGACGGGCGGACAGCCCTTCTTGACCCAAAAACTGTGCTGGCTGATTGCCACAATGAAACAGAGCATCCCCGCAGGAGAGGAAGAGTCCTGCATTGCCAAACTGGTGCGATCGCGCCTCATAGACCACTGGGAAGCCCAGGACGACCCGGAGCATCTGCGTACCATTCGCGATCGCCTCCTGCGCAACTCGTCCCGTTCAATTACTCTGCTGCGGCTCTATCAGCGGATGTTGAACCGAGGGAAGATTACAGCACGGAATACGCCAGAGTATTTGGAGCTACGTCTCTCCGGGCTGGTGAAGAAACAGGGACATCATTTTGTGGTGCAGAATCAAATTTATCAGACGGTCTTCAACGCCACTTGGGTGACACAGGAGTTGCGCAAACTCGAATCAGCAAGGGCTGTTATACCGATATGGATGCCTGGGCTGGTGAGTGTGGGAGTGGCGGCTGTGGTGTTGGGCGTGCGATCGCTCGGTCTTTTGCAACCTTTGGAACTGGCAGCATTCGATCATCTGATGCGCCACCGTCCTCCGGAACCTGCCGACGATCGAATTTTAATGGTCACAATCCGCGAAGCTGACATTCAATACCAGGATCGACTGGGCATGAACCGTCGAGGTACACTATCTGATCAAGCGCTGGCTCAACTGCTGCGAAAACTAACTCCCCAGCAGCCCAGAGTCATTGGGTTAGATATCTTTCATGATTTTGCGTTTTCGCCGGATCTCGCTGTCCAACTTTCGCAAAATAAACGGTTTGTTGCGACCTGCGAAATTGCTCAAACGGTCGAGCGACCCACCAGTATCGCTGCGCCACCTGGAATTTCCCGAGAGCGGCTTGGTTTTGCAGACTTTCCATTGGACGCGGGGTATGTGATTCGTCGTCAGCTCTTAGCGATGCCTTCAACGCCAGAATGTTCAACGACTCAATCGTTTAGTCTGGGCATTGCGTTGCATTATTTGTCTCAAACGCTCACAAAATCACCGACTGGGGCGATGCAAATTGCTCAAACCGTGTTGCCCAAACTAACGGCTAATGCTGGCGGATATCAGCTACCCAAAAATCAAGCCGCAGGATATCAAACACTGATTAATTACCGAGCAACCAATCCCAAACAAATTTCACTTCAAGATATTCTCAACGGTTCTTTAGACCAACAGTTGTCAGGTCTGGTACGCGATCGCATCATCTTGATTGGCGTAGCTGACGAAGATTTACACAGAACGCCGTATACATCTAGATTAACGTTACAAGAAACATCCGGTGTTGTCATTCATGCGCAGATGATTAGTCAAATCATTAGTGCTGTGTTAGATCAAAGACTGTTACTGTGGTGGTGGTCAGAGTGGAGCGAGTGGATTTGGATTACGAGCTGGTCAATGATCGGAGGAATTTTGGTATGGATATTGCATCAGTTTAGAAATTGGATAAAGTATCCATATTGGATGTTTGTTGTAGGTTTGGGCCTCACATTAATGAGTCTTTATAGCTTGTGTTTGATTGGCCTATTGAACGGAGGATGGTTGCCGTTAGTACCTGCGGCTTTAACCCTGCTGATATCGAGTGGCGGAATGATGGCGATCGCCTCTTCTCGAACACCATGAATTCGATTGCGCCATTTCAACCGCACGACGCGCGGCTGAAATGGCGCAAAAACAACGACATCTACTATAGCGGTCGAGGAGATAGTTAAGACAAAGGGGGAGTAGAGGCTTCGCCCCTAGCCAGGGGTTCCACCCCTGCACCCTGTCCTAACCAACCCCTTGGTTGCTATAGGTGAGATTTCAAGCTCTCAATCTGGAATTGGCCTGGTTTGTCATGAAGCTACCCACGTGACGGTCAGACCTACGAGGATGGATCATAGTTTATGACCAGAAAGAATTTCAATACAACATTCACCATAGGGATGCTGTGTTTAACATTGGTTGGGGCATTCCCAGTGCAAGCCATACCCAGTTCTAATTTGGGATTTAGCGATAGCTCAAATCCTGCATTGTCTACGGTAAAGCAACTCTCATTAAACGCCTCTTCTGATGATTTTGCTGGAGATGAAAGACCGGGTAGCCGCACATCAGGTGGTTCTCGTGGCCCTTGTCTCGATCAGGTGATCGCGCTGGTGCCTGGAACTGGGGATATCCCGATCGAAGAAACTCTCTGTGAAACTCCATCCAGTTCGCTCCTCACTCGAACGGTGGATGACACTCCTACTTTCTGGTTTTATGTACCCGCCTCATCTCGATTCAATGCTCAAGTGGGTACCGTGGCTGAATTCGTGCTATTGGATAAAAACGGGCAGGCGATTCAAACAAGACAAATTCCGCTGTCTAACGCGTCTGGTATTGTTTCAGTTCAACTAACGCACGCGTTAGAACTCAATCAATCCTATCAGTGGATGTTTTCCATTTTGCTCAACTCGCGCAATCCGTCCCAGAATCCGGCGGTAGATGGATGGGTGCGTCGGATTGATCCGAATCCGGCCTTAAGCAACGATCTGGCCCAGGCAACGTCTGACGTTGAACGAATTGCTGCTTATGCACATCATGGCATCTGGCAAGACGCACTGACGGATCTGGCCGCATTACGTCAAACTGATCCAAATAACACGGCTCTGATGACAGATTGGCATGATTTACTCAATTCCGTGGGCTTGGGAGCGATCGCTGACGCACCATTCCTAGAGCCGTAATGTTGAAGATTAATCGTGAAAGAAAATCAGAAACACCGCTACTTGTATACTCTCAACATCTGTTGCGATAATCCTGCCGCGCTCATCGCGTAATAAACCTGATTCATAGTGAGCAGTGATCGCATCATCTGAATTACGAAGATACGGAGCGTCAATCCGTCCAATAATGTCTCCATCTGCGTCACGGATATAATTAATCCAATCGATTTGTCCTACAATCCTGCCGTCAAGATTTCGCACATATCCATTACTGTCAATTTGTCCGAGAATTGTACCGTAATGACGTACATAACCGTTTTCATCTAACGTATAGGATTTAGTGCGATCGTTATGAATTGGCGTTGCAAAAATAGAGCGTGAGTTAATCATGCTTATACTCAAAAAGATGAAAATCAGCGTTATTAATAGAGTGTTCTGCATAATATGTGCTTCTCGCTGTGAGAGATAACAGTAATTGTATGCTCTTTAGAAAACCGTAGGTTGGGTTGAAGAACGAAACCCAACTCTAAAACTTTATCAATGTAGATTGCACTAGGCTCAATCCAACCTACATGAGATAAACTGAATTGTCCAGAATTCTGCTGAATCTGCAATTGCTATAATGGCGTGTTTCTATTGTACTGTTCAAGTTCTCTGAGTTCTTATACAACGTCCCATGAAATCTCTGAATCGACATAGATCAATCCTCTATGGCCTGTGCATCATGTCGGTTGTGTTGCTTACGGGAGCGTCTGTCTATGCTCAAGAATCGGCTCAAGTATCTACATCAGCAGACGTATTACTAAACGTTCAGGGCATTTTGGAAGATAGTGATGCTGTTCTCTCCTCAGATGGTACGTTATATGATAGCTATTCGTTTGAAGGGCAGGCAGGCCAAACGATTACGATTGTTTTGGAGAGTTCGGAGTTCGATCCCTATCTCATTCTCACGAATGCTCAGGGACAAACGATCGCTGAGAACGACGATGCAGATCAGAATAGCCTTAACTCAGCTTTGACCATTACGTTATCCCGGAGTGGAAGCTATCGGGTTTTAGTAAACACCTATCGCGTTGGAGAACACGGTCGCTACACACTGACCATCCGCCCCGCGTCACCGGATGAAGTTCAGCCCCAATCCAGCGATCGCACTCAACAGCGGGAACGAGCCGATCGACTGCTAGTTCAGGGATACGCTCACTTATCCAGCAGTCAGTTTCAAGAGGCATTACGGTCTTTTCAGCAGGCTCTCCCTATTTATCAGGCGATTGGCGATCGCGAAGGTGAAGCAGGAGCGTTGAATAACATTGGGCTTGTCTATGATCATCTGGGAGACTATGCGAACGCACTGGATTACTATCAGCGAGCGCTAATCATTCGTCGAGACATGGGCAATCGCGAGAGTGAAGGAATAACGCTGAGTAACATGGGTGCGATTTACTATTTTTCAGGGGAGTATTCCGCTGCGATCGACCATTATCAGCAGGCTTTAAACATCAGTCGAGAAATTGGCGATCGCGCTCAGGAAGCAAAAATACTCAATAATATGAGTTCTGTTTATGATGCGTTGGGTGATTATTCTACAGCATTGGAGTATCTTCAACGTGCTTTAAGCATTATTCAAGCGATCACGCTTCAGGACAGAGCTAGTGACCAGGATGAAACACTTTGGGGTGTCGATCACCGTCTGACTGAAGGCGCAATTTTGAATAGTACAGGTCTGATTTATACAGAACAGGGTGATCATGCTAAAGCACTGGATTACTTCCAACGATCTCTAGCCATCAATCAAGATCTTGACAATCATTTGGGTCAAGGACGAATCCTGAATAATATTGGCCTGGTTTATTACACCCTAAACGATTACTCCAAGTCACTCGACTACTTGCAACAAGTTCTCAGTATGAGCCGGAGGATTGGCGATCGCGCTGGGGAAGGAATAGCGCTCAGAAACATCGGTGCCGCCTACAGTAGTTTAGGAGATAACTCCAATGCAATCCGGAATTTACAAGCCTCTCTGCGAATTTATCAAGAGATTGGCGATCGCGATGGCGAAGGAAAGGTGCTTAGGAATATTGGAACGCTGCTAGCCAATCAACAGCAACCGGAACTGGCGATCGTCTTCCTGAAACAGTCGGTTAATGTGTGGGAATCCATTCGCAGTGAATTGCGCAGTTTACCACTCGAACAACAAGAATCATTTACACAACTGATTTCAGACACGTATCGTCTCTTAGCCAATTTATTGCTGCAACAGGATCGCGTGTTGGAAGCGCAGCAAGTCCTCGATTTACTTAAAATTCAGGAATTACAAGAATATCTGCGAGATGTGCGTGGCAACGCCCAAACTGCTCAGGGACTTAACTTTTGGCCACCTGAACAACGTATTATTGAACTGTACACGACATCTCTGCAACAGGTAGAATCTTTCGATCAGTTCGTTCATTATGCTGACGTAGAAACACAGGTCGCTCAACTGCGTCGCACGGCACGGGGACAAAGCCTAAACCCTGACCAACTGGCCAGTTTGCAAAATAATTTGCAGCAGTTAGAACAACCCGCTGTGATTCTCTATCCCCTGATTCTGGATGATCGGTTGGAATTGGTTTTAGTCCCGCCCAAGGGTGAACCGATCCGCCGCACGGTCAACGTTAGCCGGGAGCAATTGAATGCTGCATTGGCAACCCTATTGCCCAATCTGGAGAACCGCACCCGCAATGCCAAACCCGATGCGCAACAACTGTATCAATGGTTGATTCAACCGATTGAAGCGGATTTGGCGAATGCAGGAGCTACCACGATTCTCTATGCGGCTGATGGCCAGTTGCGCTATCTTCCGCTAGGAGCGCTGTATGATGGCCACCAATGGCTGATTCAACGCTTTCGAATTAACAACATCACAGCAGCTTCGTTGATGGATTTTAGGGATTCGCAGGATGATGCTCTGCGCGTTTTAGCGGCTGCGTTTAGCGATCGCACACTTAATTATAAATTTCAGATTGGGGCAGAAGACTTTGCGTTCAGCGGCTTGCCCCATGCTGGTATCGAAGTGGAAAACATTGCGGCTGAAGTGCCCAATACAACGCAGTTGCTCAATCGTGCGTTTAGTCGTACAGCGATCGAGTCACAAATGTCTCACTATTCGATCCTTCATTTGGCGACTCACGCGGAGTTTGTTCCCGGTTCACCCGAAGAATCTTTTATTTTGTTTGGCAATGGCGATCGCGTTACCTTGCGAGAAGTTGGTTCCTGGAACATGTCAAATGCGGATCTGGTTGTATTGAGCGCATGTCAGACTGCCGTAAGCGGATTGGGAAATGGCGAGGAAATTTTAGGATTTGGTTATCAAATTCAACGCACCGGAGCACGAGCGGCGATCGCGTCTCTGTGGTACGTCAACGATGCCAGCACGCAAACTTTAATGACAGCCTTCTATGCGGCGTTGGAGCAGGGATGGAATGAAGCTGAAGCACTCCGTCAGGCTCAAATTGCTTTAATTATCGGAGACTTTAGCGCTCTTGGTTTATCTCCAGACGAGATCTCATCCGAATCGACCAGCCACCCGTATTATTGGGCACCGTTTATTTTGATTGGCAATGGGCTGTAAATTCATTCACTATCCCAGGTGGGTTCTGCGAATTGTTCTAACATTTCTAGAACCGATTGCTGCGCGGTAGTGTCTCCCTGTTCTGCAAATAAATCAGCTGCCATTTGCGGACAGAAGGTAGATGGTTGAGCAAGTGGTTGCAAGGAAATCATCCAAAACCAAGAGCAATTTATAGAGGGCGATCGCCCATGTTACTCTGCTAACACGGCAATTTTGCCGGATTGCTTAGGAGATTTCCGAGAAACAACGTACCCGTGTAGGATGGGCAAAGCAAAGTGTGCCCGTTCATCAGAGCTTTATGATGGGCACGGGCGAACCCCTTTGCCCATCCTGCGGTTCAACTACCGATAAGTTCTTTCCTGGAAATCTCAGTGTGGATGTGAAACTTACATCAGAAGAAAGAGCCATGAAACGATTTAGAGTCCTAAGCTTTTTTATTGTTGTCTTTTGTGCAATTATCTCCTGGTCGATCGCCTTTGCTCAGCCAAATCCCAATCCCCCGCTCTGGCAAGTCTATCAACAGTCACTCAAATCAGCAAAATACGTAGACCTCACCCATACCATTACGCCAACCATCCCCGTTTGGGCTGGCTTTGGGCAGCCTAAATTTTCAGCCACCACGAATCCCCAAACGAGCAAAGCTTACACGTATGAAACAGATGGCTTTGAAGCCACTCAATACGATCTAACGACGGATCAACTGGGTACCCAACTCGATCCTCCGGCTCACTGGAATCCTGACTATCCGGCAATTGACGAGTTGCCACCCACCTTTGCTGTCCGTCCGTTAGTGGTTATTCCGATTCAGGAAAAGGTGGCTCAAGATCCAAACTATGCCTTGCAAGTGCAGGATATTCTCGCCTGGGAGCGGCAACACGGCAGAATTCCAGAAGGCTCCGTTGTATTTGTCCGTTCTGATTGGTCGAAAGCATGGCCCAATCGTGAACTGGCAACCCTTACCAAATTTCCAGGGGTTTCGCTGGATGCTCTGAAATTTTTACATCTACAGCGTAAAATCCTGTTTCATGGCCACGAACCCCTCGATACAGACAGTACGCCGACGTTGGAAGGAGAAGCCTGGTTACTCAGAAATGGCTATACTCAGGCTGAGGGAGTCGCCCATCTCGATCAAGTGCCTGAAACAGGAGCCTTGGTGACGATCGGCTATCCCAAATTTCAAGGGGGATTAGGTGGCTATGCCCGCTACATCGCCATCTGTCCACCCAACTGGCGCTATGGCGTATCCATAGGTCAGATTCCCGAAGCTCCACTGGCTAAAGCAGCCAGACCTCTTCGCTGGGATGAGCAAGCGGGTGTACGAGTTCGGTAGAGTCTATAGCGATTTTCAATTGCGAGAAATACAACGGAGGC
>DATNPS010000455.1:0-6300 GCA_036703095.1 Crinalium sp.
ATCCCTAACACCCCCTCCCGTGTCTCAACCTGTTGATTTCCTCAGCCATCTCAATTCATCTCAGCGTCGTGCCGTAGAGCATTTTTGCGGCCCTTTATTGGTGGTTGCCGGGGCGGGTTCTGGCAAGACGCGAGCGCTCACCTACCGCATTGCCAATCTGGTTTTAACCCATCGGGTTGACCCCGAAAACATTCTGGCGGTGACGTTTACCAACAAAGCGGCCAGGGAGATGAAAGAGCGGATTGAACGGCTATTTGCCGAACGAGAGGCGATCGCCCAACAGGGTAAACCGCTGGAAGCCCTGACCGAGTATCAGCAGACCAAGCTGCGATCGCACGTTTACAAAACCATTACCAAGAATCTGTGGATCGGTACCTTCCACGCCTTGTTTTCGCGGATTTTGCGGTTTGATATCGAGAAATATCAGAGTCCGCAGGGCTACAAATGGAACAAGAACTTCTCGATCTTTGACGAATCAGATGCGCAGAGTTTAATCAAAGATATTGTGATCAACCAGTTGAATCTGGATGACAAAAAGTTTGATCCGCGATCGGTTCGCTATGCCATTAGCAACGCCAAGAATCAGGGCTGGTCGCCAGCGGATATGGAGCGAGAGCAGCCCAACTTTCGGGGGCGCACGATCGCCAATGTTTATTCGGAATATCAAAAGGCGATGGCGGGGAACAATGCCCTCGACTTTGACGATTTGATCTTGATTCCGGTACAGCTTTTTAAGCAGAATGAGCAGGTGTTGGCCTATTGGCACAAGCGGTTTCGCCACATTCTGGTAGACGAATATCAGGATACAAACCGGACGCAGTATGACCTGATTCGCTTGCTTGTGACAAATGGCGTCATGTCGGGCAAGTATGACGATTGGAACTATCGCTCTATTTTTGTGGTGGGTGACGCGGATCAGTCCATCTATTCGTTCCGCATGGCCGATTTCCGCATTCTGATGGATTTTCAGAATGACTTTGGCGACGGTCTGCCCGATGACGACACGCGCACGATGGTAAAGCTGGAGGAAAATTACCGTTCGACTGAAAACATTCTGGAAGCGGCCAATTTCCTGATCGAAAACAACACTGAGCGCATCGACAAAGTGTTGCGACCCACGCGAGGAGCCGGAGAAGCGATCTACTGCTATCGGGCGGATGACGAAATGGCCGAAGCGCAGTTTGTCGTCGGTCAGATTCGCCAGCTTGAAGAAGCCAATCCAGAACTTCAGTGGAACAGTTTTGCCATTCTCTATCGCACCAACGCGCAGTCGCGCACGTTTGAGGAAGTGCTGGCGCGCTACAGCGTTCCCTATAAAGTTGTGGGAGGGCTGCGGTTCTACGATCGCAAAGAAATCAAAGATGTGTTGGCGTATCTACGGGCGATCGCCAATCCCGATGATTCGATGAGCATCAAACGGGTGATCAACACACCGCGTCGGGGCATTGGTAAAGCCACGATCGAACGGCTGGAAACCGCCGCGAGAGAACTGAATGTGCCCCTCTGGGAAATTCTGAAAGATGAATCGTCTGTGCAAGCCCTGGCAGGGCGATCGGCGAAGGGCGTGCTGAGCTTTGCAAAGCTGATTAGAACCTGGCAAGAGCAAGTTGATACCCTGCCCGCGTCTCAGATTGTGCAGGGCATCCTGGAGGATTCGGGGTATGTGGCCGATTTGCAATCGCAGGATACAGATGAATCCGAAGACCGGATTAAGAACGTCCAGGAATTATTTAATGCGGCTCTGCAATTTGAGGAAGATAACGAGGAATCGAACCTGCCAATGTTTCTGGCAAATGCCTCGCTGTCCTCAGACTTAGACGATTTGCAGCAGGAAAAAGCAGAAGTGTCGCTGATGACGCTCCATTCATCGAAGGGATTGGAGTTTCCGGTGGTATTTCTGGTGGGCATTGAGCAAGGGCTGTTTCCCAACTTTCGATCGCTGGAAGATCCGGCAGCGCTAGAAGAAGAGCGTCGTCTGTGTTATGTCGGCATTACTCGCGCGAAGGAACGGCTATTTCTTACCTATGCGCGTGAGCGTCGCCTGTACGGTTCGCGTGAACCCGCCAGTCCCTCGCTGTTTCTGGCAGAATTGCCGAGAGAGATGATCCTCAGTAATATGGCGAATGCGCTACCCAAGCGGATGGCTACCCCCATTCGAGAGGTGAAACGCGATGCGGTATCTAAGAAACTGCCCAATACTCATGCTGATGATTGGACGGTGGGCGATCGCGTCATTCACAATGCTCACGGTGTAGGCCAGGTGACGCACATTTTTGGGGCAGGCAATAAAATCTGCCTGGCCGTTAAGTTTCCTGGCTTGGGTCAAAAGATTGTTGATCCGAAAATTACGCCCTTGCAGCGAGTAGAGTAGACACCCATTTTTAATTTTGGGAAGCGCAGCAAAGCCGCGCTTCCCAAAATTAAGTTTCGGGCTTTATTAAATACGTGAATTCGACGAATGCGCAAAATGGTGTCCCACGCGACGCGTGGGACACCATTTTGCGCCATTTCACCCGCCCGTCGGGCGGGTGAAATGGCGCTATCAAATTCACGTTATTAAATAAGTAGGCAAGCCTAATTAAACCAAACCTAGAAAACCGGGGGAGTGCCCCGGAGGGGCACTCCCCCGGTTTTTCTATCTAATGTTTAATTGTGCCTACCTACTTACACGATTCTTAGTAGTTGGAGCAGATGGGCTTTCCGCCTGCGTTGAGTTTCACAATACCATTAGCGGTCTGACCCGTAATGTTGAAGGGCACCAGTCCTTCACTCGTTTCTCGTTGCATCGTCGGACTGGACTGAGCGCATTCCCGTACTGCTTCTGCCCATGTATTAATATCTTGAATATTATCAATGAGCGGAGTGTTAGACGTAATCGACGCATCTTGCTCCATGTGGATAACCATCGGTAGCGCGTAATAGATAGGCAAAACCGGAACAGACGGCAGATATACATCACGTCCGCCTACAATCGTTTCTGAATCAGGTGAGTGAGTTTCTGCTACAGCACCTGTTTGAGCTACTGCTGGAATTCCATAACCTGCAATCAGAGACACGCACCCTAACATCCATAATTTTCTTAGCATCGTATAACTCCTCAAGATACGTACACTATTTTTTCGCGTGCATAGCAAAAAATAGCCTTATGTGATATTCATCGTTTGAGACTTAAAACACCAGTTTTTTGTTTCAGCAGAGTGTGTAAAAGAGTCTGTCAATAAATCGTAAATATTGTGAATAGAGGACATCTAATGTCTATTTTTATGTCTAACGAAAGATTATAAGAGTGCTACCTTAGTACGACGATCGCAATTGATTTAATGTTTTAGGGTAGAAAAGTAGAGTTCGATCTGCCTTTGATGGATTGGAAAGTAGGACAAAAGGTGGTGTGCGATCGTCCTGAGCAAATGTTGAGCGGTTGCACCATACAGACGGTTGATGCGGATAGCATCGTGATCTCCTGCCCTAATGTCAATTTAGTGATCTGCGGAAAACAGCGGAATTTAGAACAATTAGGCTGGCGGACAGACCAGCCAGCGCCTTAGAGGAAACCAAGTATGCGATTGGATGTTGGATGTGAGATTTCGTTTGAGGCGAGTGCGCCAATTCCATTGCTATTGATGCTGAGGCCCCGTAGTGGGGCAGGCCAGTGGGTGATGCGCGAAGAGTATTCGCTGGAGCCAAGTGTGCCTGTCGTGGAGTACACCGATAGCTATGGCAATTTATGTCAGCGTTTGGTAACACCTGCTGAAACGTTTCGCATTCGAACTAGTGCTGTGGTTGAAACGGCGGATGTGATTGATGTCGCACCGGGTGTGCCGTTTACATTAGTGCAAAATTTGCCAGATAGCGTCCTGCAATTTCTATTGCCCAGTCGCTATTGTCAGTCTGATTTGTTGGGTAATCTGGCTAGCGCGATCGCCAAGGATGCTACGCCTGGATATGACCAGGTTGAGGCGATTCGCCGTTGGATTCATGACAAGGTGGAATACCGCTACGGAACCAGCGATGCGTCTACCTCTGTACTGGATACGGTAGAAAAGCGAGTCGGCGTATGTCGTGATTTTGCCCACCTGGGAATTGCTCTCTGTCGCAGCCTCAGCATTCCAGCCCGCATGGTGGTTGGCTATCTCTATCAGCTAGATCCAATGGATCTGCACGCCTGGTTTGAAGCGTTTGTGGGCGATCGCTGGTACACCTTTGATGCGACGCAATCTGAACCGCGCGGCAATCGAATTGCGATCGCCTATGGTCGAGATGCCGCAGATGTGGCGTTAACCACGCAGTTTGGGGCAATGCAGCTTACGCAAATGCAGGTGTGGGTCAATCCAGAGGGAGTCCCTGTTGGTGAAGAGCAGAAAGAACTAAAACCAATCGCCTAGTTCTATAGCAATCCTAAATGGGTTATGAGAACCGCACCCCGACGGGGTGCGGTTCTCATTGTTCACCTATCTCACAATCGATTTAACGTGAGTCTCCAACAAGGGGTAGTAGTGCAACGCACTACTACCCCCTTGGGAAAACGCAAAGAAAACACGTTTTCTTAACGTGAATTCGATAGCGCCATTTCAGCCGCCCGACGGGCGGCTGAAATGGCGCGAATGGGTGTCCCGCGCGTCGCGCGGGACACCCATTCGCGCATTCGTCGAATTCACGTTTTCTTAGGAATTTGATAACGCCATTTCAGCCCGTCCCAACCAAACCTTCGATTGCTATATATCTTAAGAATGACAATTGCTGCCGGAGCGATCGCGACTGGTTGAAGCAAAGTAATATGAGAACTCATGCAGCGATCGCTTACCAACCATCAGATCAAACTTTTGGCAGCCATTTTCATGGTGGTTGATCACGCTGGATTTATTTTTTTTGGCGATGATTATGTTTATCGGGCGATCGGGCGATTAAGCTTTCCCTTGTTCACTTGGTTACTCGTTCAAGGAGAAGAACACACTCGTAATGTTTGGCGATACGGTTTACGTCTTCTAGTGATGGGCTTGATTTCACAGCCCATTTACATGCTCGTTTTTGGCGCGACAGATCTAAACATTTTATTTACGCTGTTAATAGGATTGTTTTGTCTAGGAGCATCCAGACGTTCACCGGAGTATCAAGTGCTCTTCTGGATTGTCGGCAGTATTCTAGCAGAAGTCGTAAGAGCAAACTATGGCAGTTATGGTATTGTCATTACGCTTTTGATTTGGCGATTTAAGTCAGAAGCTTGGTGGTGGGCATGTTGGGTTGCGCTACATGTGATTTTGCTAATCGCAGATCAAAGCTATGGAACATTTCAATTTCCGGCTGTTTTCGCACCGTTAATTTTTCAACTCAGCAACCATCAGCAAGGCGCAAAAGCGCGATGGTTTTATCTGTTTTACCCATTGCATTTACTCGTTCTATATTTCATCCGACTTGCGATCGGAGTATCCGCCCCGATGTAAGAACTGGCGCATTACCTCTCGAATCAACAATTCTCAGTATGCAAATCAGTGGCAGTTCAAGTTCGCCTACGGCGAACTTGAACTGCCACCAATTGCGGGTTTGGCGCGCCCGTCGGGCGCGCCAAACCCGCAATTGGTTATTTCTGTCCTGAAGTACCACTCTCCCTAAAAGGCTAAGCTCCTGGTAGTATGACCCTTAGTGATTTATCACTCAGCGGTGGGGAAACGATGGTGGAGATTGATTTCAATGCACTGAGTTTAGACGAGAGTTCATTTGTGTATCGGCAACATGCCTTCTCGATTCATCGGATTCCCCATAGCGATCCTGGATATTGGGAATATGAACTGACACTGGATGAAACCCCTGTTGGTCGGGCCGTATGTCAACCCTCTAGCCTGATTCAGCAGCATCTCACCACTCCTCAGTCGGCGGCTCTCTATATTGATCCGATTCTGATTCATCTGTATGGTGGACACTGTCATTGGATTGAAACGATCCAGATTCTTCCGCCGTCTCGAGGGCAGGGTTATGGTTCTGTATGGCTGGAGAGCCTGTGTGCGTTGCTGCAATCAGAAGCAAAACTGCCGATCGCCCTTTATCCCGATGAATGGTGGGATGACTCCACGCCGTTACAAGGCCATCATCTGGATCAGTGGTATGAACGACATGGCTTTTTGAAGTTTCCAGGCACCGATAGTTTCATGAAGCTGCGAGTGCGGGATGATGGCGATCGCACTGTCACCCTTGAACGCATTCAGACCATGATGGCTGAGGTAGCGGCTAGTCTTCATGATTTATGATTATTAACCCGGCAACTTTTTATCTTGCATCAATTAAATAGGGTGTGTTGTAGGGCGCGCG
>DATNPS010000489.1:0-4637 GCA_036703095.1 Crinalium sp.
CTTTGATGCGTACCCTGATCGACGTAGGCGGGATAGCTCTCAACTATGCTCCAGTCATCAGCTTAATAAAGACTGAAGAAAAAGTCACTGGAGTTCGGGCAAGGGATGCCGAAACCGGAGAAACCTTTGACCTCAAGGGCAAGGTAGTTGTCAATGCAACGGGTGTATTTGTCGATGCAGTACGGCGCATGGATGACCCAACTGCCCAGGATATGCTATCTCCCAGTCAGGGAGTGCATGTGGTGGTAGACCAACGGTTTCTCCCCGGCAGCAGTGCCCTGATGATTCCCAAAACTGAAGATGGGCGAGTGCTGTTCGCGTTGCCCTGGCACGGTAAGGTGCTGATTGGCACAACCGATACTCCTGTAGAACAGCCTGAGTATGAACCTCGTCCCCTGGAAGAAGAGATTGACTTTATTTTGCGGACGGCGGCTCAATATCTTAGCTCTGCCCCAATCCATGCAGATGTACTCAGCGTGTTCGTGGGGCAGCGTCCCTTGGTCAAAGCTGATGACACAGCATCAACGGCAGCCCTCTCTCGCGAACACACGATTCGCGTCTCTAACTCGGGTCTGCTGACGATTACTGGAGGCAAGTGGACCACTTACCGCAAAATGGGCGAAGACGTGGTGGATTTGGTGGTGCAGCAAGGCAACCTGCCGCCGCAACCCTCCGTAACCGAAACCCTGAAGCTTCACGGTTGGACTCAAACACCCGTTGCCGCACCACTCGATGTCTACGGCAGCGACGCAAGCAGCGTCCAGCAGATGCCTGGGGCTGAAAGTCTGCTTCATCCCCGTCTGCCCTATATAGAAGCTGAGGTGCGCTGGGCAGTACGCTATGAAATGGCTCGGACGGTAGAAGATGTGCTATCTCGCCGAACGCGATCGCTGTTTCTAGATGCTGAGGCTAGCCTTGAGGCAGCACCCAGGGTGGCAGCCATTCTGGTAGAGGAGTTAGGTCTAAGCCTAGATTGGCAGCAGGAGCAGATTGAAGCCTACCGAGCGCTGGCGAAAGGGTACTTGTTGAAGCCGCCAACAGAGGTGCTTTCATCTATGTGTCAGTCTGTTACCTCAGATAGAAGCCACCTGATTCAATCCAGTTCCTTCCTCGCTTCTGCCCGAAACTCAGGATAGAGAGCTGGTTCAATGAAGTCTCATGATGCCTACATAACTAAACATTGAGGTATCCAGACTTGTACTCTATCTCTCAATTCTCACACGTACGGGGTTTTGACCAAGAAGAGCCAGGAGCAACCGTAGAGGATCGTGCTACGAGAATCACCTCCCCATAAGAGCCATACATCCACCCAGAAGCTTCCACAAGGGGTGAGACAGTAGGATGATTAGAGTTTAAGGGATGGGAAGAAAGAGTGCGATCGGCGCTACCCTCCGGATTCTCCAACGGAGTACGCTCTTGACTCGCAATGCCCGCCCCCTCTCGTTCGCCGCTTCCTGAGGCACTCTCGGCAGTCGGTAACAGTATCAATATGATTCTACTCAAGACTTACGAACAGGAAGGATGGAATGACCTACAGCAATCAGCAAATTCAACAAACAGAGGTAATGATTCCCACGGCCGATGGACAGATGCCCGCCTGTTTGTTTACGCATCCTGACAATAGTTGTAAGCCTGCTGTCCTCTTGCTCATGGAAGCCTTTGGTTTAACACCGCATATTCTCGACGTGGCAGCCCGAATTGCAAGCGTTGGTTATGTTGTTCTCACGCCCGATTTATACTACCGCGAATTGCCCAACAACAAGTTTGGATATGATGAGGTGGAGCAGGCGATGGCGATGATGTATCGCCTTGATTTTGGTCAACCCATTGAGGAAGACATCCGAGCAGCATTGGAGTATTTGAAGTCCAGACCGAATGTGTACCCGGATCGGATCGGTGTGACTGGATTTTGTTTAGGTGGTGGGCTAACCTTTCTGACTGCCTGCAAGCTATCGGCTGAAATTGCAGCGGCAGCGGCTTTCTACGGCATGGTCTTAGATGAATGGATTGAGGCAGTCAAAAACATTACGGTGCCCATTTACTTGTTTTTTGGGGGTGCTGATCCCTTTATTGGGCGCGATCGCATTCAACAAGTCGAGTCCCGGTTTAAGGAACTGGGAAAAGAATACAGGTTGAAGCTTTATCCAGATGCCAATCACGGGTTTTTCTGCAATGAGCGGTCTTCCTACAATCAAGCGGCAGCAGAAGACTCCTGGCATGAACTCATGCGATTCTTTCAAACCCATTTGCAGGAGTTGAGCTAGAGTGAGTTAGTCACAGCAGAATGAAACGAAAAGCAGCGATGTCAGCTTGTCGATGAGTGGTAATAGGTAACGGTCAAGAGGTAATGGGGAAGACGCTCCAATTACCCATTACCCATTAGCTATTACCCATTACCATCTTTTTACTGAACGCTCGACACTTTCAGAATGTTGCTGACTGAATAGTAGCCTTCTGACCATTGTCCCGTTTAGTTTGCAGGTAGTGATAGAGCCGATTCAGGGCATTCACATAAGCATAAGCCGATGCCACCACAATATCGGTATCGGATGCCTGTCCGGAGAAAGTACGCTCCTGATGCCGCAAGCGAATCGTAACAGTCCCCAGTGCATCAATTCCCTCTGTCACAGACTGAACTGAAAACTCAATCAGTTGATTGGGAATCTTCACCAGTCGGTTGATCGCTTGATACACCGCATCCACCGGCCCTGTACCCACAGCGGCATCTGTCCGAATTTCTCCATTGGGATTCATAATCGTGACGGTTGCAGTGGGACAAGCGCAATCACCACAAATCACTTGGACGTGTTCGATTTGAAAGCCACTGTCTACTTGAGGCAGCGTTTCATCTCGGATGATCGCTTCTATATCCCAGTCTGAGATTTCCTTCTTCTTATCGGCAACTTCTTTGAACCGATGGAAGGCTTTGTTTAAATCG
The DNA here is from genome assembly GCA_036703095.1 of Crinalium sp. Lineage (GTDB taxonomy): Bacteria > Cyanobacteriota > Cyanobacteriia > Elainellales > Elainellaceae > DATNPS01. The sequence continues at coordinate 2,939 of DATNPS010000489.1, forward strand.
TCTTCGCTCAAATCCAATCCCAGCTCCTGCAATCGAGTGCGGAAGGCGTTGCGTCCAGAGTGCTTGCCTAAAACGATTTGGTTCTCCGACATTCCGATAGAAGCGGCGTCCATAATCTCGTAAGTCTCGCGGTGCTTGAGGACGCCATCTTGGTGAATTCCAGATTCATGGGCAAAGGCGTTTGCTCCGACAATCGCCTTATTGGGTTGAACCAACATTCCCGTTGATTGGGACACTAGGCGAGAGGCTTTGTAAATCTCCTGAGTATTGATAGTGGTGAGGGGGGCGTCTGAGTCCACCGGACGACCGAAAAACGGGTTGAAATACGGCTTGCGAACGTGCAATGCCATGACAATCTCTTCCAGGGCGGTATTGCCGGCTCGTTCGCCAATGCCGTTGATTGCGCATTCCACCTGACGCACGCCATGTTCGATCGCGGTTAGCGCATTGGCGACAGCTAACCCTAAATCGTTGTGGGTGTGAACGGAGAGAATCACGCGATCGCTATTGGGAACGTTTTCGCGAATGCCCTGAATTAGCGCACCCATCTCTTTTGGAGTACAGTATCCAACCGTATCGGGGATGTTAATCGTCGTGGCACCTGCGGCGATCGCACGTTCTATCACTTGATAAAGATACTCCCGGTCTGACCGAGTTGCATCCATTGGCGAGAATTCCACATCATCCACAAACGTCTTGGCATAGGCGACCATTTCTTCTGCGATCGCCAAGACTTCGCTGCGGGACTTTCTCAACTGATACTTAAGATGAATATCTGAGGTGGAGATGAATACGTGAATTCTGGGGTGAGCAGCAGGTTGCAAGGCTTCAGCTGCGACTTGAATGTCTTTCCGAACTGCTCTCGCCAAGCTGCAAATTATCGGCCCACCGGGCACCCCAACTTGCTGAGCAATGCTTCTGACTGCTTCAAAATCACCGGGACTAGACACGGCAAATCCGGCCTCAATCACATCGACTCCAAGGAGAGCTAGTTGATGAGCGATCGCAAGCTTTTGTTGTACGTTCAGCGTTGCGCCCGGTGACTGTTCGCCATCTCGTAGCGTGGTGTCGAAGATGATGACCCGGTCGGGTTGAGGTCGAATGCTCATAACTATGCTCCCGTAGTGTCAATCAAAGAAACGATTGGATCAGGTGTCTTTTCTTTGAGTGAATATTGTAGATTGTATACAATATACATCATAAAGTATGAACTTAGGTGACCTAGCAACCAATGTGCTACAGCAGCAACGCAGTACCCCAGACCTCATTGCAGAGGCACTGCGGGAAGCGATTTTGCGGGGCATTTTTCAGGACGGACAATCTCTCAGGCAGGATGAAATCGCCGCTCAGTTTGGAGTCAGCCGCATTCCTGTGCGAGAGGCATTGCGGCAGCTAGAAGCAGAGGGGTTGGTAACGCTCCAACTCAATCGAGGCGCAACGGTAGCAGCACTCTCTCCAGACGAGGCGCAAGAAATCTGCGAGATTCGCGTTGCCTTGGAAACAACAGCTCTTCAATTGGCAATTCCCAAGTTGCAAGTCTCAGATTTAGAAAAGGCGGCTGTAATTTTGGAGGCAACCGACCAAACCATCGATGCAGCACGTTGGGCGAAACTAAACTGGGAGTTCCATGCCACGCTCTATACTCCTGCAAATCGCCCTCGGTTGTTGGCGATGATTAAAAACTTGCAGGTCAATATTG
>DATNPS010000493.1:0-22944 GCA_036703095.1 Crinalium sp.
GAATGACCAGACGCGTTTTGGGGTAGTGCGACAAAGAAAATAGAGAGCGTATAACTCTAAAATTAAAATAGGGGCTAGGGATAAATAAACATATGGATGGGTTTGATCAAAGGGACTGAGATCAAAGTCAGCAAAGATGCGAGTTAAATTCATAAATCGGCTCTTTAATACTGTGAGCAACGGTAAGGACACGGTGATCCATTCTGTTGATGCTTTTAGAGCCGATGCTGAAGTGACTAAGAAATAGATCCAGGGTATGAATGCAATCACTGCAACGAGGACTGCAATGCTATAGGCGATTGCCCGTTTGTCTAATCGAAATCCAGTTACCGATAAGGTATAACTGCGGTTGTTTATCAATACATACACACCGTTGGCAAACGCGACTAATCCTGAAAATAAGGCTGTGTAGAATGACAGGATGAGCGTTCCACAATACACTCCCCAATTCAACCAATTCGATCGCCGCATGGCTCGTAGAAGTGCGGCGCTGGAGAATGCAACTAACGCTGTCCAAAACCCATATTCTCGTGCTTCTTGTGCATAGAGAACGTGTAACGGCGAGATGGCTATAAGGGCGATCGCGACCCACCCCGTTAACGATGATTCAAACAGCTCCAAACACAGCCAGTAGACGGCTGGAAACACCAAAAAACTTAAAACAACCGATAGGCTGCGGGTTGCAATGACCTGATTGTTGTCTCCCCAGATCAATTGCCAGATTCTCCCCAGGATGTAATAAAGCGGAGGATGCTGTGGATCTTCGCGCCCGATCGCCAGTACCAGTTCCTTAAACCCACGATTGGGATCGAGCCGCTGATAGCGCTGTAGCTCGTCTACCGTTACTTCTTTGGCCGTGAACGAGTTGGCAACAATTTCCGACCGGGTGTGGGCGGTGATCTCTAGCGACGCATAGGCTTCATCGTGCCAGTAGACCTTGCGATCGAGATTGATCACGCGAAACAACAGGCCGATCACCAGCAACACGATGCAGATGAGCCTCAGCCGTGACATCCGAACCCGTTGGTTTGCCATGCGTCTCCTTTAGCCTGCTTTGGCTCTTGCATCCTTCAGCAGTTCCACCACATCGGTGTGGTTACCTTCAGCCGCCCAGATGAGGGCTGTCCAACCGTTTTGATCGCGATCGCCCAGATTGGCTCCTTTCTCGAGAAGCTGTTGCACGGCTGCACGTTGCCCCTGCGCGGCTGCACTCATCAACACGGTTAACCCAAATTGAGTTTTGGCATTGACATCGGCTCCTCGCTCTAGCAAGGTTTGAATGATCTCCACATGCCCTGCTGCCGATGCTCCCATTAACGCTGTCCAGCCATCTTGATCCGGCAGATTGGGTGATGCTTCCTGTTCCAGCAGCACATTCACCACGTCAAGATGCCCCTGTTCAGCAGCGGCGATGAGGGCAGTGGTGCCATCATCTTTGGCGCTATCGGCGGCTATGCCTTGCGCCAGAAGCGATTGAACAGCGGTAACATCTCCAGTTTGAGCGGCAACGATGAGATCAGACATATGGCTAACTAACTATGGTTCTGAGCAGGTAGGCATAATGAGACAGTTGGGGACGTGGCGGTTGAAACCGCAACTATCAGAACAAAACCTGCCTTCGCAGGTTACAAACCCCAGTCCGCGAAGGCGGACTTCGTTTGGATAGCCGCGAATTCATTCACTAGTTTCGGGTTCCCGTTAGAGGCACCCCATCCAAATCCTGATGTCTACCGATTACGTTAAAAAATCAGATGCAATCTATTGAAACAGGAATGAGCATACCAGAAGGACAACCGTTAAAGCCGATTGACATCCTGATTCTTTCGAATGGGCCAGGTGAGATAACAACCTGGGTGCGGCCTGTGGTTAAGGCATTACGCGATCGCCTGGGTCATGATCGGCAATCTGTGCGAATTTCGCTGGTGCTCTCACCCTGTCCCAATGCCAGCGGGCGAGAAGTGGCGATCGCTCAAACCTATCCGGAAATCGATCGGGTTCAAGGTGCCGCTGATTTTTTCCCGTTTTTGCTGTGGGGGAAGACGGCTGAGCATTGGAACTGGCGCGATCGCGGTGTGGTGGTGTTTTTGGGTGGGGATCAGTTCTTTCCAGTCGTGATTGGTAAGCGGCTGGGCTATCGCACCGTGATTTATGGCGAATGGGATACGCGCTGGCATTCGTGGATCGATCGGTTTGGCGTGATGAAGCCGGAGTTGATGGAGCGAGTGAATCCCCGGTATGTGGATAAGTTTGAGGTGGTGGGGGATTTGATGGCGGAGGCGGGTGGGGAAGATGGGAGAGACAAGGGGGACAAGGGAGACAAGGGGGAGTTAATTGGGGTGTTGCCGGGGTCAAAGGCGGCGAAGTTGGCGCAGGGGGTACCGCTGATGTTGGCGATCGCTCATCATATTCAAACGGCTCGACCTCAGACCCGCTTTGTGGTTCCGGTTGCCCCGACGTTAAGTGTGGAAGCTCTAGCTCGATTTGCTGACCCGCAACACAATCCGGTTGCTCATTATTTTTGGGCAGAAGATGCTCAGTTGCAGACCGATCATGGACAGCCTCAGCTAGTAACGAGCAATGGACTAACGGTTGACCTGTGGACTGATTTTCCGGCTTACGAGGTGCTGGCTCGATGCCGTCTTTGCCTTACAACGGTAGGTGCCAATACGGCTGAACTGGGTTCCCTCGCTGTTCCGATGCTGGTTCTTTTGCCGACTCAGCAGCTAGACGCCATGCGCGCTTGGGATGGATTGCCGGGACTGTTGGCGAACCTGCCAGGAATCGGCTCAGCCTTTGCCAAATTAATTAACTGGTGGTTTTTGCGAAAGTCTCGATTGCTGGCGTGGCCTAATATCTGGGCTGGGGAGGCGATCGTGCCAGAGCTAGTGGGCAAACTTCAGCCGCAAGAAGTAGCCGATCTTGCCCTGAATTTATTGGAACACCCCGAAGAATTAGAAAACATGCGACGAAAACTCCGTCAGGTGAGAGGGCAGCCTGGGGCAGCGGCGAAACTGGCGGGGATTGTGAGTGATGTGTTAGGGGTTGGGAGTTAGGTGTTGGTGTTGGTGTTGGGGCCAGGGTGTAAGGTGTAGGGTGTGTGGGATCGAGTGGTTTTGAAGGTATGGGCGGTGTTTGAGACACCGGGTTTCTGTGGCAAGCACCGAGATTTTCTGATTCAACTAAAAGAAATCTGGTGTTTCAGGGCAGCAACTCATTCCCCTCTTCAATCTCCCCTACCTTCCCCATCTTCCCTACCTTCTCTTCCTTCCTAACCCCCAACCCCTAACCCCAACCCCCTCTCCGGAACCTTCCCTCTCCTGCGCAGTCGTAAAACCAAAGCTTAATACTTACAGGGTTGGCATCCCGTTATCCGGTTAAGAATCGTTCATATTTACGGTTTGTATTGAAAGAGTTAGCGAGAATTTTGAAAGCAGGGGCTCGGTTCGCAATGCAAAAGACGATTAGCTGGAGGGCTAGGAGGACGTTTTGGGTTTTAATCGAGCTGCTTGCGCGGTGTCGCTGTTCCTGTTTTGGCTGACACTGCTGATTCCTGAATCGTCGCAAGCTCAGTCCATTCGTCCCGCTGCTGATGGGACTGGAACAGTGGTTCACCGTCAGGGCGATCGCCAGGATATTACCGGAGGCACCCGCTCCAGTGATGGTCAGAATTTATTCCATAGCTTTGAACGATTTGGCCTGAGTGCCGGAGAAATTGCCAATTTTCGTTCCAGCCCTGAAATCGTTAATATTTTGGGTCGCATTACGGGAGGCGATCCGTCTGTTATTAACGGCCTGCTGCAAGTTACAGGCGGCAACTCGAATCTATTTTTATTGAATCCGGCGGGCATTGTATTTGGAACCAATGCTCGATTGGATGTTCCCGCCTCCTTTACTGCTACGACGGCCAATGGGATTGGGTTTGGCGATCGCTGGTTCAATGCTATCGGCTCGAATGACTACGCCGCGCTAATCGGCAACCCCGATCAGTTTGCGTTCACGATGATGCAACCGGGGGCGATCGCCAATTTTGGGGATCTGGCCGTCGGCCCAGAGCAAAGCCTTACTCTTTTGGGTGGAACGGTAATCAATACGGGGACGCTATCGGCTCCCGGTGGAGATATCACGATCGCCGCCGTGCCGGGTGAAAACCTAGTGCGGATCAGTCAGGAAGGGCGTTTACTGAGTCTAGAACTCCAATCAGTAGCGGGAGCTGATCAGGTCATGGGATCTGGGACTCCCAACTCGATCCCCTTTGTGCCGCTGTCGTTGCCGGAACTGTTAACGGGGGGCAATTTAGACGGCGCGACGAATGTAGCCGTTAATCCAGACGGCACGATTCGTCTGCTCGGAACCAATCAGTCTATCCCAGTTATCCCCGGAACTGCGATCGCCTCCGGTACTCTCACCACCGCCCCAACACCCGACACCCAACACCCAACACCCCAAATTAATGTTTTGGGCGATCGCGTTGCTCTCCTCGCGGCCAACCTCAATGCATCCAGTCCTCAGAATGGCGGCACGGTGCGAATTGGCGGTGACTATCAGGGACGGGGGAGTGTCTTTAATGCGTCTCGTACCTTTGTCAGTTCCGATTCGGTGATTACGGCGGATGCGCTGGGAAATGGCAATGGCGGACGGATCATCGTTTGGGGGAATGAAGCGACTCGGTTCTACGGCAATCTCTCAGTCCGTGGTGGAGTCAATGGTGGCAACGGCGGGTTTGCTGAAGTATCGGGATTAGAATTTCTGGATTTTGCAGGACAGGCCGATTTGTCAGCCAACTGGGGACAAGTGGGAACGCTGTTGCTTGACCCGACCAATATTCAGGTGATTGATGGGCTGGATAATCCGCCCGACTTGCTGGCGAACGATCAGTTTGCTGATCCGGGGATTGATAATGTCATCACGAATGGCACGATTAATGCCGCTCAGGCCAACGTGGTTTTGCAAGCGACGAATAATATTACGTTCAGCGCACCCGTCAATATTGCAACTGCTGGGGTAGGGCTAACCGCTCAGGCCAATAACGATATCTTTGTGAATGCAGGAATCACTACGAATGGTGGTGCATTGTCGTTCAGCGGCAACAATATTGCCTTTAATGCAGGTATCACCACGAACGGTGGAATCTTTACAGCCAGTGCCATCGGCAGTCTCACCGTCAATGCGGGTCTTACAACGGCGAATGGCGCTTTGAACTTCAACGCCAATGCGATCGCCATCAACGCTGGAATCACCACCAACAATGGCGGGCTGACGCTCGGCTCAAATAATGATGTTGCGGTGAATGCGGCGCTCTCAACGGCTGCTGCGCCCCTGTCGATTACTGCCAATAACGACATTTTTATTAACGCTCCCCTCACGACCACAAACGCCCCTCTGACTATTGCCGCTAACAGCGATGGCGTTGGATTTGGTCGAGTTGAGGTTAATCAGCCGCTCACCAGCAGCGGCGGCGCGATCGCCATTCGGGGGGATGCAACCGGGCCAACGCCTGCCAGCGGCATTTTGAGCAGTGCGACCGGAACGATGAACTCTGGTGGCGGTACAATTACCCTGGATGGCACCAGCGATAACCAGGCGGGTGTGAACCTGAATGGTGCTGTTACATCTGGCGGAGGCGCGATCGCGATCACATCTACCAGCACCGCGACGACACCAGGGGCCGGAACGGTGATTGCTGGGGCAGTTAATTCTGGCGGCGGCAATATCAGCGTCACCGCCAGTAAACCAGGTGCGCCAGATGAAAGCCTTGCTCTATTTGGCAGTCTGAACGCGGGGGTAGGCAATATCACGCTGACCACGGATGGATTGTGTCTGTCCACCTGCGGTGGCTCGATTGCTGGAACCGGAAACCTGCTGTTTCAACCGTTGACTGTGAATCGGGCGATCGCGCTGGGCGGTGCGGCAGATAGCAGCCCCGGTGCGCTGGATTTATTGGCGGCAGATTTAGCCATTTTGCCGGATGGGTTTAACTCCATCACGATTGGGCGGGCGGATGGCAGTGGGGCGATCGCGCTGACGGGCAATCTGCGGGTGAATGATCCGCTGACGCTTCAGGTTCCAGCAGCAACGGGTTCCATTGATACGGCAGGTTTTACGATTACGGCTCCAAGTGTGCGGGCGATCGCCGGGAATAGTGTTACCTTCGACGGTTCTGCCAATAGCGGTGGTAGCAGTTTTACCAGCGACACGTTTAGCGTTAGCGCCGGAACCATTATTTTCAATGATGCTGGCAATACCAGCAGTACGTTTGCCATCAACAACTTCACCCTCAACGCCAGAAACAGCATTACCTTTAACGATTCGAATGGAGTTGTTAATACATTTGGTGTTGGCAACTTCACCCTCACGGCTCCCACGATTAGACTTTCTGATTCCATTGGGCTGACGGGCGGCAACCTTACCGTCAATGGCGACGTGAATACTCCCAGCGGTACCGTCACTTTTGCCAATACAGGGCCAGGAACGATCGCTTTTACTCAACCGCTTACCGCGAATGTGGCCTTTGATACTAGCGGTGTGGTGCGCCTAGAGCAGGGATTTTCTGGCCCGAATATTCTGTTTCGCAATAATCCAGAGTTGCAGTTGGCGGGACAGTATTTGGGCAATCACACATTCAGCAATGTGCGGATTAATCTGATTGGCGACACGTTGTTTGGTGGCCCCGGTTCGACCAGCATTACATTTGATACGCCGCTATCGATCAATAATCATGCCGTCACGATTCAGTCTAATGACATCTGGATTCAAAATATCCTGGGTACTCCTGGATCTTCGGCTACTTTCAATGGGCCTGTTACGACGGCAGACGATGTCACGATTACGGCGGATGAGATTAATTTTGCCAATCGCGTTTCAGGCCGGGGCAATCTGATTCTCCAGCCTGCGACGATTACACAGGCGATCGCCCTGGGTGGTGTTGATAGCGCTGATCCGGCCACGCTGAACTTGACTCAAGCGGATCTCAGCCAGCTTCAAAATGGCTTTGATCGAATCGTTATTGGCAATGCCAACGGACGGGGATTGATGACGCTATCGGGAAATGTCACCTTCCGTGATCCGGTGACGTTGCGATCGCCCTTTGATATCGGCTCGATTAACACCAGCGGTGGGTCGTTAGTTGGCGTGGATAACGCGTCGTTTACGCTACTTGCCAGCCAAAATATTACGACAGGGCCGATTACCACGAACGGACAGCCCATCAGCATTATCAGCAATCGCGGTTCGCTCAATACCAGGGGGGGGACGCTCACGACCAGTTCTGTGGCGCGAGGTGGATTGGTAGACCTGTCAGCCGCTGGAGCCATTCTGGTAGGTGATGTGGTGACTGGAGGCGATCGCGTCACCAACCGGGCTGGAGATATCACCATTCGCAGTTCACGCGGCAATATTACCGTCGGTGATCTGAGAGCACCGGGATTGATTCAAGCTGGAGATGTGGCTATTGCTACCGATGGCGATATTAGAGTTGCTACTGGACAAAGTATTTTTGCGATCGGGTATGGAACTGGCAATGGCGGCACGATTAACCTCACCAGTGGAAATAACCTCCAAGTGGGTGCCAACAGTCGCCTAAACACCTTCGCAGAAGCGGGCAATGGTGGCAATGTCACTCTTTCCGCTGATAACATCAACACGGGCAATGGTATTGATGCCAGTAGCAATGCGGAAGGTGGCAATGGTGGACAGATTACGCTCACCAGTCGAGCGGGCATTAATACGAGTGGAGGAACGTTGGATGCCTCTGCTGTTACGGGAAATGGTGGGGCGATAACGCTCTCCGCTCCTCGCAGGATTATCACAGCGGATCTACTGTCTACCTCCTCCGGATCTGGTACTGGGGGGGCGATTCGGCTGACCAGCCGCAGCAATGTCATCAATACTCAGCTCGGAACGCTCAATTCCAGTTCCAATACCGGATTAGGAGGGGCGATCGCACTCTTAGCCAGTGGCAATATTCAAACCGGGCCGCTAATTTTTGGATCGAGCGCTCCCGGTGTGGGTAGTGGCGATTTTACAGTCAGTTCGCGGACTGGATTGATTACGCTGGGGGCGATCGCCTCCAACGGTGTGGATCTCAATCTCGGTACTTCAGCAGAGCGGCTTAATTTTCAGCTTCTGGGAGATGTGAACACAGGGGGTGGGGATGTCAATTTGTTCCCCATTCGCAGCTTTACGCTTAATAGCCGCATTTCAACAGGAGGCGGCAGTTTCATCCTCACGAGTCCAGCCTCGCTAACGCTTACAGCACCGATATTGACCAGTGGCGGGGCACTGACCCTGCGTGGTACCGATATTAGCGCCAGTGCCCTCATTAGTTCTAGCAATGTCAATGGCCGTGGCGGAAATATGAATCTGACCGCTACAGCGGGCAATATTCAGGTTGGCAGTTTGTCAAGTTCTGGAACAGCAGGGGGTGGCAGTATCAATCTCAGCAGCGAGAGTGGCAACATTCGGGTAGACCAGGCCAACTCCAGTTCATCCGATGGCAATGGGGGCGGAATTTCCTTTTCTGCGCTCAATGGAATTGCGGTAGGTGATCTCTTGTCTAATGCAGAAGGCACTGGCGACGGTGGAGATATCAGCTTGAATAGCCGCGCTGGCAGCATTGATACAAGAGCAGGTTCGCTTGACTCTGGCGCGATATCTGGCATTGGCGGCGCTATTACCCTCTCGGCTCTCAACACGATCATGGCAGGTGATCTGGGATCGGCGTCACCTAATGGACGAGGTGGAAGTATTGCTCTCTCGGTTAGAAACGGTGCGATTACGACGGGCAATCTGGACAGTTCTGGACAACGGGGTGGTTCCATCAATATCAACGCGAATACCAGCATTACGACAGGCGCGATTAACTCTAGCGGCAGTGTCAGCGACGGTGGGAATGTCTCTCTCGATCCGTCGGGTGATGTAGTGGTGAATTACATCGATGCCCGTGGCGGCCCTAGTGGTCGAGGTGGCAATGTAACGATTCGCACGCAGCGGTTTTTTAGAGCGCTCCAAACCTTTATCGATCAAGGAATTGGGTTTAGCATTTCGACAGCGGGTGGAGCAGGCGGTGGAACGATTGAAATTCAGCACGGTGGCAACGGTGCAACTCCATTTCGAGTGGGTGGTGTTAGTGATAATGGAACGGCAGGTAGCATTACCACAGGTACTTCAACCTTGTCTGCCAATCCGCCTCAATCGTTCCAAGGAAGCGTGAGACAGGGCAATATCAGCATTTTGACGTCCGAAAAATGTTCGCCCATCTGCGTTCCCCAGACTGATCCAAACGCGACTCCTTCTTCTCCGTCTACGCCATCCTCTGATCCTGGTGTTAATACGCCAACTGATTCTCCGATTATTCCTACTCCCCCTGCTCCTGATCCGGGCACCGATCCATCTCCAGCTATCGACCCCGTTCAAGTGCGTGATTTAGATCAAGTCCGCAGTTTGCTGCTGGATATTCAATCGGTCGCTAAGGTGCGATCGGCTCTGGTATACGTTACCTTTGCGCCTGCCGATGTGTCTGAGCAGTTTGGTTTTTCAGAGCAGGAAGCGGCTGCTACACAGCAATATGAGCGGTATTTTGGCAGTGCTTCGTCTGGTTCGTCTGGTTCAGCGCTTCCCTTTACGCCCCAGACGTCTGATGAGTTGGAACTGATGATTGTGACGGGTTCAGGTGATCCCATTCGCAGACGAGTGAATATTTCGAGATCGGAGGTGCAAAATGCTGCGATTCGATTCCGCACGCTGGTAGCCAGTCCCCTTGCCACTCGCAACAATAACTATCTGACGTCAGCACAGCAGCTCTACAACTGGCTGATCAAGCCTGTAGAAGCCGATTTGCAGGCACAGCATATTCAAAACCTGTCGTTTATTATGGACCCTGGATTGCGATCGCTTCCCATTGCCGCACTCCACGATGGTCAGCGCTTTTTGATTGAGAAATATAGCGTCAGCCTTATGCCCAGCATCAGCCTGATTGACACACGCTACACCGACGTCAGGGGGTTGCAGGTGTTGGCGATGGGGATTTCCCAATTTCCCGATCGGGCACCTTTGCCTGCGGTGCCGCTAGAAATTCAAACAATTACCCCAAGATTGTGGTCAGGTGAATCTCTTCTCAACGAGAATTTTACGTTGGCCAATTTCAGGGCGCAGCGTCAACAGGGCCGTTTTGGCATTGTACACCTGGCTACCCATGCAGAATTTAGACCGGGTCAACCCAGCAATTCCTTTATTCAACTGTGGGATCGGCAGATTCAGTTGGATCAACTGCGGCAGTTGGGGTTGAATGACCCGCCTGTAGAGCTATTGGTTTTAAGCGCCTGTCGTACAGCCCTGGGGGATGAACAAGCCGAGTTGGGATTTGCAGGGCTTGCCTTACAGGCTGGGGTGCAATCGGCGCTAGCGAGCCTCTGGTATGTCAGCGACGAAGGGACGCTGGCGTTTATGACGGAGTTTTATCGTCAGTTGCACAACACGCCGATTAAAGCAGAAGCCTTGCGCCGGACTCAAATCGCGATGCTGCGGGGGGAGGTTCGTCTGGAAGGTGGAGAACTGAGAGGCTCCAGAGGTGACAATATTGATTTGCCCCCAGAATTAATCGATCGCAGCACGGTAAATCTATCACATCCCTTTTTCTGGTCTGCGTTTACGCTGGTGGGAAGTCCTTGGTAGGTGTTGGGTGCTGGGTGTTAGGTGTTAGGCACGGGATGTGGGATATCGGGTGTGGGGAAAATTGCTTCCCTATCTCCCCTATCTTCCCCGTCTCCGCTATCTCCTTTGTCTCCGCTTCCTGTCCTCTACCCTCTGCCTTGCCTCTGTGTGGGAAAGCTTCAGTTAACGTGAATTCGATAGCCCAATTTTGCGTGCGCGTCGCGCCACTCTCCCAAAAGCTCGTTCGTCGAATTCACGTCCAGTTAACGTGAATTCGACGAATGCGCAAAAAGTTGCCCGACGCGAGCGCCGGGCAACTTTTTGCGCCATTTCAACCGCGCGACGCACGGCTGAAATGGCGCAATAGCATTCACGTTCCAGTTAAGGAACGACTTCAATTGGGGTACCTACCCTGACTAGGGTAAATAGCTCTTGAATATCGCGGTTATAGAGTCGGATGCAGCCGTGTGAGGCTTCTCGGCCTACGGATTCTGGGTTAGGGGTGCCGTGCATTCCGACCCAGTTGTGGCCATCAGTCCAGAATCCAATCCAATAGCGTCCTAACGGATTTTCGGGATCGCCGCCACCGATCACTCGTCCTGTAAATGGGTTTGTCCAGGAAGGATCGTGAATCATTTGGATCACTTCAAAATTACCGACTGGAGTGCGCCATCCCTGTCGCCCAACGGCAACCGGATAAGATTTCACGCGAGTGTTGTCTTCATACAAAATAAGCTGCCGATGACTGAGGTCGATTTCTAAACGCAACCGCTGCGTGGACGGTTGCGAGTTGCCATAGTCCCATGAGTCGTCGTAGCCATAGCGCAGCAGATCATCGTAGTTGCCGTAGTAGGGAGTTGGTGATCCTTCATCGGCTAGAAGCGATTGAGGCTTTAGCAATATGCCTGACACGAGGAGGCAACCGATGATTTTGAATCCACGTTTGGTAAAACGGCGGGTTAATAAGGGTCGTATTCTAGCCATCAACGTTCGCACTCTCACACCTTTTGTCAATCTTGCAAATTAGGGATTAATAAACAGGAAGCGATCGCTCTCCGTAAAAGTACTAAAACTAACTTGATGGATGGCCAAAAAATGATTTTGTTCCGTAGCTTTGCGGACTGAATCCCTTGACCTGACCTTGATAAGCGATCGCTCGTTGATTTTTAAACTAGGCGTTGAACTAGACATAGAATTTAACAAAAAATGATCTGCAATTCCAAATATGAGTTACGATAATCGCAAAATTGAGGAAAGATTTTATGGGCGTGAGGTTAAACATTTTATGGGGTACCCTGACCCTGATGGCATCCTCTGCTGTCTTGATGAATGCTGCTGTTGCGCAGGACAGGCCGCTACAACGTAACACAACGACGACATCAACTGAGCAGATCACTATTCCACAGCGGTTTGAAGATGCTCTCTATAATCGGGGTGGCACTTTCTATGGGAACCAGCGGGTTCCTCGCAGTGTTACCTGGTTCTTAGGGCCATTCCCAGAAAATGATATTTCATCGGATGCCGACGATGTGCATGACCTGTATGTAGAGGTCATGACTCAGCAGGTGTTTAGTGACCCCATCGTTCGAACCGCAGATTTAACCAATCCCTTTGATACTTCACTCCTGTTGTTGCCGACTCAGGCTCCTCCTCAGACGCCCTCAACCAGTGGGTATTACACTCCACCCTTGCCTCAAGCACCGACAGCACAGCCCCAACGTGCTCCAGGGCCAGTGCGGGCACTGTACTAACTTGACATCAATTCAAAAGCCCGGTTGTGCGCGCGACGCGCACAACCGGGCTTTTGAATTGATAGCTGTAGTCATGTCTGTTAGGACATCGAAAACCAAGAGAGTATGGGGTCTTCGTCCCCAGCCAGGGGTGGAACCCCTGCACCCCGTTCTAATCCGAGTGAATACAGCTATGTATTGTCTTAAAGCCCACCACTTCGCACCAGCTTTGAGCAAACAGGCCATCGGGATGCTGACTCCACTCACGCAGCGCTCGACTCATACGCTCCAACGATTTTGCATCTGTCCATCCCTTTGCGATCGCCTGATCCACTGTTTTCGAGGACTCAATTCTCAGGGCTAGATAATCGCCAATTAAACAGAGCGGTTCGTAGCATTCGTAAGCAGCAGACGCTTTAATTTGAGTGAATCCAGCCTGTCGCAGTAAGACGTGCAGCTCTCTTCCCACGTAAGGATTGCCACCATTTCGCTGCTGTAGATGCTTGTAATACGAGATAGCGGCTTTCAAATCTGCATGACCAGGTGTGATCAAAAATCCACCCCAGTCAGGACTGCGAAGACCAATCACGCCGCCCGGTTTAAGCACTCGCTGTAACTCTTGCAATGCGGTAATGGGATGTTGCAAATGTTCGAATAAGGCGTGAGAAAACACTGCGTCAAAGGTGCGATCGCCAAATGGCAAATCGTAAATGCTACTGACCTGAAATGCTGCATTGGTAATGTTCTGTTGAGCCGCTGTATGGTTAGCCAGTTTGATTTGATGCACTTCCTGGTCAATCCCAATCACAGTTCCAGGTGCAATCAATTTCGCCAATCCAAGCGTGATCGTGCCAGGGCCACAGCCGCAGTCCAACAACTGCATTCCGGGCTGCAAATAAGGCTTAAAGAAGCTGGCATGGTTCTCAACCGTTCGCATTGCCATAAAGTCTGTCGCATTTGAGGAATAACCAGGGGTGTAGTGTTCGGGCATAGGGAAAGGCAGGAGGCAGGAGGAAGAGGTAAAGACAAGGGAGATGGGGAGGATGGGGGAGACAAGGGAGACAAGGGAGACAAGGGAGACAAGGGAGGACAAGGAAGATGGGGAAGATGGGGAAGATAAAAAACATACCCCACACTCCACAACACCTAACCCCCTCTTTGTGTTCGAGGTGCGTCTAGGTTCGCTGCTCTGTGCTGTTTGCCGTCTGCCTTAGTCCTTCTATCGAGTCGGCACAGCCGCACATCTTCCTTGATCTGGGCGTTTTGCTTTTGATAAAACTGGATGCCGTTGGCGTTGCTGGTATCGACTGTCCACTCAATGCGGCCACACTGTTGGGCTTCGGCGATCGCCACCAACTTATTCATTAACGCGGTACCAACTCCGCGATCGCGCATAGCGGGCTGCACGTAGAGATCATCCATCCACAGTCCGGGTCGCGCTAGGAAGGTGGAATAGGTCTGGAAGAATGAGAGAAACCCAACGGGGCGATCGCCCACCTCTGCAAACAGTACGTAGGCCAGGGGCGATTCGCCAAACAGGGTTTGCTGTAAGCGGTCTGCTGTAGCTTCGACTGAATTTGGGCATCCATCAAACTCTGCTTTCTGATGAATAAAATCCAGAATCAGCGAAATATCGTGAACCGTCGCAAACCGAATGTGAATTTCCATAAATGGCGTCCTTGAGCAGTGTGAGAAGAGTTACTTTGCATCTTAGAAAGCCCAATTTAGGATGTCCAATATATGTTTTTCTGGAATTGATATGTTTAGGATATAAAAATGTAATACCGCCATTTTGGCGGTTCCTCACCGCCGAGACGGCGGTGTTACGGGATGGGAATCAAGATGGAACTTCGTCACCTGCGCTATTTCATTGCGGTCGCTGAGGAATTGCATTTCAGTCGAGCGGCGGAGCGATTGCACATGGCGCAACCGCCCCTGAGTCAGCAAATTCAGCAGCTTGAAGTAGAACTGGGGGTTGAACTGTTGCAGCGACGAACCAAACGCCAGGTGCAGCTTACCGAAGCAGGGCAGGTCTTTTTGCAGGAAGCGTATCGTCTCCTGGCTCAGCTTGATCAGGCGATTTGCGTCACTCAACGCACCGGGCGAGGGGAGTTGGGTCAGTTGGTGGTTGGCTTTACCAGTTCCGTCGCGTATGATATCTTGCCTTCGCTCTTGCAACAGTTTCGCGAACAGTTTCCGGAGGTGCGATTAGTGTTGCACGAACTCACGACCTCTCAGCAGGAGCAAGCCTTTCGGGAAGGTCGAATTCAGGTTAGCTTTGGCCATCCCCCGATTGAAGGCGATGACTTGGATCTGGAATGTATTTTGCAGGAACCGCTGGTTGTGGCGTTACCCGAAATGCATCCCCTGGCTGAGTTGGAGCAGGTGTCAGTGCGATCGCTCTCTCAGGAATCCTTTGTCCTTTTTCCCCGTCCTCTTGGCCCCGGTTTGTATGACCAGATTCTCAGTCTGTGCCAGCAAGCTAGCTTTAGCCCTCTGGTGGCTCAGGAAGCGATTCAAATGCAAACTATCATTGGCTTAGTGTCTGGAGGCATGGGAATTGCGATCGTGCCAGCATCTATGCAGAATTTGCAGCGTATTGGAGTTGTATACCGCCCGATTCAGGAAGCCACTCCTTTAGTCGAAACGGCGATGATTTGGCGTAAAACTGACCCATCGCCAATCTTGCGGGAATTTCTGAGCGTTGTCCGAAAAAGCAGACTCTAAAAAGTCAAGGACTTTGGTATGAAAAAGCTCCGCGTCGCGGAGCTTTTTCATACCAAAGTCCTAATCTAAGCGCGTAGCGCTATACAAGCAGAGTTACTTGGACGTCTGGTTGATAGCGTGCAATCCGCACTCCTTCTTGTCGGCATTTTCCCACCACCAGCGGCCTTCTCGCTCGTGCTGCTGGGGTAAAACGGCACGAGTGCAGGGTTCGCACCCGATGCTGATAAAGCCACGCTCATGCAGCGCGTTATAAGGCACTTCATACGAGCGGATGTACATCCAGACATCTGCGGATGTCCAGTGAGAGAGGGGATTGAACTTAATCAGTTGGTTTTCATCCGTTGAAAATGCCGTATCGACCTGAATTACCGGAACACTGGCACGAGTGGAAGGATTTTGGTCTTTGCGCTGACCCGTAATCCAGGCATCAAGCGTAGATAGCTTGCGGCGCAGAGGGGCAACTTTGCGGATGTCACAGCATTCCTTGTGCCCATCTTCGTAAAAGCTGAACAGCCCCTTCTCTTTGACGAGCGCTTCAACCTGAGCCGTGTCTGGGTACATGATTTCGATCGCGATGCCGTAGTGTTTCCGCACCCGATCGATAAACTGATACGTTTCAGGATGAAGGCGACCTGTATCCAAGCTGAATACTTTGATGTCTTTCTTGAGTCTGTAAGCCATGTCAATCAAGACAACATCTTCAGCGCCGCTAAACGAAATGGCAATGTTGTCAAACAAGCTCAGCGCTCGTTCCAAAATCGTTTGAGGACTTTGGCTCGCTAGCTCTGCTTCAAGGCCAGGAATGTCAAGTTCAGTTGTGGGCTGCCCAGTTAATTGCACCATGCCGCGTGTTCTCTAGATGAAGATGTGTAATTGCATCTCTGCATTTTATCGCGAATTGGATAACGCCATTGCAGACCCACAACACACCCAGCAATTCTCAGTATGCCAATCGGCGGTCGTGCAAGTTCACCTGCGGCGAACTTGCACGACCACCGATTTACAAACCACTCACGTTGTCTTTTCAACGTGGCAACCCGCTTCACGCGCCCAGCGCAACACGGTTGTGTGATGCACATCGGTCAAGCGTTCGATAAACCGCAGGCTTTGACCGTTGCGATACATATTGAGGCAGCGTTGCCGAACTTGTTCGGAATATGTCCAGGGACGATACGCTTCGAGAAACTGACGACCACACGACTTGCACTTAAAACATTGCCGTTCCTTGCGTCGGCCATTCTTGAATATGTCTACAGACTTGCAATCAGGGCATTCTATACGCTTCATCATAAGGTGCACCATTACTCTTTCAGCGGTGTTGGATTGAAGGAAACTGCGATCGCCCACCTATCCACTACGGATTCCTGGGCATCCTGGCATTTGGTCAAGATCGAAAATAGCAACAACTTCAGGAGAAATATTGCCAGAGAATAGCATCTCTATATGATTAGGGCCATAGTTGTTACGAGGTCTTTTATATGAGTGCATCTGACAATTGGGCCGATAGCTATCTGCAAACGCTCAGTGACGCCGAGCTAGAAGCCCGCAGAAACAGTATCGAAGCAGAGCTACAGCGTCGCTCTGAGCTGCGAATCGAACAAATGTTTGAACAGATTTCAACATTTAGTCGTGTTGAGTTGACAAGACTTAAAGAGAAACTAATCAATGTTTTGGGCGAATTTATTCCATCGCTTGAAGAATCATCGTTGACGAATGTTGAGAATCAAGAACTTGCTTCAGTGAGTGAAAACTCTGATCTGGAAGCTGTGCAAACGGTTCATCCAGCCGTCATTTCAGATGGATATATAGAGGCTTCTCATTCAGAGGAGATGCCATTACATGAGGAGACGCCGTTACATGAGTCGATCGCTCCATCTTTGGAAGAGTCCTTTGCTGCAACAGCAGATCAATCTGAAAAGTTAACGGCATCTGATCCAGATGCCACATCTGATCCAAATGTGCATCTCTGGTTTGAACTGACTGAAGGGGCCGATCAAATGTTTGAAACATCAGCCGAATCTGATATTTCTTCGATTGAACCGTTCCCTGTGGAACAGGTAGTGACAACCTCTGAAGGTTCAGCACCTGAAGTTCCAACCGCTCAACCTCCTATATCCGACGTTGTAGCACCCGAAACCCCGATCGCTCATGTTCCAGTAGCCGAAGCTTCGACCGCTCACGTTCCTGCACCTGAAGTCCCAACGGTTCAATCTCCCACGCCTGAAGTTTCCACTCCTCAACCTCTAGCACCTCAACCTCCAGCACCTGCTGTAGCCAACGTCAAACCTGTAGCGATTCCAGCATTCCTTCGCCGGAATGTAAGCTGACCCTTTAGACATCGGGTTTCTTTTATCGGATGTGGATCTGCGTGAGGAGTGAACAAAAGAAACCCGGTGTCTGGTTCTAATTCATGTGACAATACGTGAGCTATGACAATTGCATTGCACCGATGGCTGGCCTTTCCGAACCGAATGAACAAAACCGTTATTGTGTAGAGCACATTAATCTGCTGATTGACAGCTATCGGCACTACATCGGCAAAGATTTGGTTGATCCAGCGCTCGATCGAGTAGAGGCGGCTAAAAATCTGTTCTATGCGCCTTTTGTGCTGGTGTCTCATGATACGGCTGCCGATCCAATCTTTAACTATGCAAATAAAACAGCTCTGGCTCTATTTGAAATGACGTGGCCAGAGTTTACCGTGCTGCCATCCCGGCAATCTGCCGAACCACCCAACCGCGAAGAACGCGCAGCCTTATTATCTGCCGTTTCCAGCCAGGGATATATCGAAAACTATTCAGGTGTGCGAATTTCCAAAAGCGGTAAGCGGTTCATGATTCAACAGGTGACGGTCTGGAATTTGCGCGATCGCCAGGGACAGTATCAGGGACAAGCGGCTGTGTATAGTACTTGGCAGTATCTGTAGGGCAGAAGGCAGGAGGCAGAAATTAGGAGTCAGGAGTCAGGAGTCAGGAGTCAGGAGTCAGAAGTGATGTGCCTGACGCCCAAGACACCGGGTGTCTTCTATTTGGAGTACCAGGACTCCGATGTTCTTCAACAGACACCCGGTGTCTTGGGTGACTTCCCAGGTGTCTAGATTCCCATCCCCCAACCGATCCCCACCCCCCCTTCCCGCTACGGTTTTCCTCCCTGTTTGAGTCAGGTTGGGCTAGTTAAAGTGGTATCAAGTACGGTTACGAAAGGTTAACGGGCTGGGATATCTACGGTCATCGTTTCTTGAACTTCACATCTCAATCTCGGCTCGGCAGCAGGGCATTCTTAAAGTAATAGTGCTGCTAACTCGTTAAACCCCCCTCTTAACCGTAGTGATGGGTATCCCCCATCGCTGAAATAGCTAGCGGAGAAATCCCACATTATGTTTGAGTACTTCACAGAAAAGGCGATCGCCGCTGTTATGTTTGCCCAGGAAGAAGCCCGTCGTTTGGGGCACAATTTCGTGGGTACTGAGCAGATTCTTTTGGGATTGATTCGAACCAAAGACACCATTGCGGCGACCGTTCTGGCTGATTCAGGAATTACGTTTGACGCGGCTCGTGCTGAAGTTGAGAAAACTGTGGGCCGTGGGTCAGGCTTTATTCCATCCGAAATTCCATTTACGCCCAAAACCAAGCGGGTGTTTGAGCAAGCTTTTCAGGAAGCCCGCCAATTTGACCAGCGCTACATTGCCCCTGAGCACCTGCTCTTAAGTCTGCTTAAGGAAGACGACAGTGTTGCCGCCAAGATTATGGCTAATTTAGGCGTTAATCCTTCTGATGTCCGAACTACCCTCATTCGGGCGATTGGAGAAGTCACCCCGGCGGCGGCATCAGGTCGCACGCAGGGGCGATCGGTATCTAAACGCTCTGAGCGTCGCACAAAAGCTCTGGATGAGTTTGGGACTAACCTGGCTCAACTGGCGACTGACGGCAAACTAGACCCGATGGTCGGTCGTGAAAAGGAATTAGAACGAGTCGTTCAAATTCTCGGTCGTCGCACCAAAAACAATCCCGTGTTGATCGGTGAACCGGGTGTCGGTAAAACAGCGATCGCAGAAGGGTTGGCCCAGCGCATCGTGAATCAGGATGTACCTGATACGCTTCTAGACAAGCAGGTGATTAGCCTTGATATGGGCACCCTGCTGGCTGGTACTCGTTTTCGGGGTGATTTTGAGGAACGCCTCAACAACATCATGGACGACGTTCGCCAGTCGCAAAACGTCATTCTGGTGATTGACGAAATTCACACGCTGGTTGGGGCTGGCTCGGTTGAAGGTGGCACAGATGCCGCCAATATGTTGAAGCCTGCTCTGGCACGGGGCGAACTCCAGTGCATTGGTGCAACCACGCTGGATGAATATCGTCAGCATATCGAACGCGATGCTGCCCTGGAACGCCGCTTCCAGCCCGTTATGGTTGGTGAACCGAGCGTGGATGAGACGATTGAGATTCTGTTTGGATTGCGCGATCGCTACGAGCAGCATCACCGTCTCACCATTAGCAATGAGGCACTGGTCGCAGCCGCTAAGTTCTCTGATCGCTACATCCCCGATCGCTTCTTGCCCGATAAGGCGATCGATCTGATTGACGAAGCCGGATCGATGGTTCGCTTGCGTCACTCCTCCAAGTCACCCAGTCGTGACCTTAAGAAAGAGTTACATCAGGTCTCCGCTGCTAAACAATCGGCTGTGCAAGAGCAGGATTTTGACAAGGCTGGAACCTTGCGCGATCGCGAGCTGGAACTCGAAGCCCAACTCAAAACCATCCACGATCAGGAAGTGGGTAACATCCCAGCTGCAGAACTCATCACGCTTAATGCTCAATCTCCAACCCCCATCGTCACCGAGGATGATATTGCACAGGTTGTTGCATCCTGGACAAGCATTCCGGTTAACAAACTGACGGAATCGGAATCAGCGCTACTTCTGCACTTGGAAGACACGCTGCATCAGCGGGTGATTGGTCAGAATGAGGCCGTTGTGGCAGTGGCTCGCGCCATTCGACGGGCACGGGTGGGGTTAAGCAGTCCCGATCGCCCGATCGCCAGCCTGATCTTCTCCGGCCCGACGGGAGTAGGTAAGACCGAATTGGCGAAAGCCTTAGCGGCCAGTATCTTTGGTTCCGAAGAGGCCATGATCCGGCTCGACATGTCGGAATTTATGGAGTCTCACACGGTCTCTAAGCTGATTGGTTCGCCTCCGGGCTTTGTTGGCTATGACGAAGGTGGTCAGCTTACAGAAGCCGTTCGTCGCAAGCCTTACACGGTTCTGCTGCTGGATGAAATCGAGAAGGCGCATCCTGACGTATTCAACATGCTGTTGCAACTGCTGGAAGATGGCCGTCTGACCGATTCCAAAGGGCGCACAGTTAGCTTCAAAAACACCCTGCTGATCATGACTTCCAATATCGGCTCAAAGGTGATTGAGAAAGGCGGTGGTGGTCTGGGCTTTGAGTTCTCTGGTGAGGATGCTTCAACGTCGCAGTATGGGCGCATCCGCAACCTGGTGAATGAGGAACTGAAGCACTATTTCCGTCCTGAGTTTCTCAACCGAGTAGATGAAATTATCGTCTTCCGTCAACTCCAGCGTGATGAGGTGAAGCAAATCGCCGATCTGATGATTCAGGATGCTTCCACTCGCCTGACCGAACAGGCCATTACGCTAGAAGTGACCGATGCCTTCAAGGAGCGCGTTGTCACCGAAGGCTATAACCCCAGCTATGGGGCAAGACCATTGCGGAGGGCGATCGCCCGTCTCTTAGAAGACAGCCTTGCTGAAGCAATCCTGTCGGGCCAGATCAGCGCTGGAGACACTGCTCTCATCGATGTCGATGAAGATGGACAAATCGAAGTCCAACGCAAACCCTCTCAAGTGTTAGCTGAAGTTAATTCCTAACATTTGCTGATGAACTTTCAAGAGCGCCTCGCTGCAAAGTGAGGCGCTTTTTTATCCCAATGGATTCCTAATGACATTGTTCTAGCGTGAATTCGATGGCCCGATTTTGCGTGTGCAACGCGTAACTTTCCCAAAAGTCCGTTCATCGAATTCCTAAGAAAACGTGTTTTCTTTTCGTTTTTCCAAGGAGGGTAGTAGTGTAGCGCACTACTACCCTCCTTGTTGGAGACTCACGTTTTTATGAGGTGCGATCGCTAAAAACGTGCTTATACCTGGAATGAGCTAAAATTGGCTCAGCGTGTCCCTAGTGTAGCTTTTGATTTCAACCAAGTAAGTAACGCGCTAGCTTTGATTGGATAAGCACGATGAGGCTTTGCAACCAATGACTTTTAGTGATGTGGTCGAAGTGATCAAAAGCCTTTCTCTAGGTGAAAAATGAGAAATCCAACTGTTGTTGCAGCAATATCTCCGTGAGGAACGCCGTGATGAGATATATGACAACTTCAAGTCTGCACAAATTAGACTTTATCGAAAATTGGTTTGTAGCGCAGCAGAGCCGCGCTACAAACCAATTTCCAAACTCGAAACCCTTACTTCCGATAAAGTCTATTGAACAACAGGTAATGCAGATTTGGAACAGTGCTACGTCAACAGGCTTTTCAGCTACGTTAATAGTGAGCCAATTGTAGAAGATATGGCAAATCCTCTATCTTTATTGTTCAGGAAAATGACGCAGCATCCTCTGCTGCAATCCTCTGGGAACCGAGTGTACCTGGCGATCGCATTCATTCTTGTAACTGTTCTGATTCTTTTTATGGTCGGTGAATTTCGAGAGAATGCTAGAGTCGCAGCCTGCAAAGAGAAGGGGGGCACTCCCATCTACCAAACAAAAACTCAAGAATTTCCAATTAATAATCAGGGCAGTCAGGGAACGACGGACTATCAATTTTTTGATCATTGCCAGATGCCTTTTTGAACACAGTCCCGTCTTTAGAGTTGTCTGACCAGTGAACTTACAGCGATTTTCAATGCTTAAAACCAAATTATTTTTGTGAGAGGGTGTCTGAGAAGTTCAGCGTTACGCCAACCGTCTGATCATTAATCGCACCATTGCCGCATAAACCAATGCTTCATGGGTTTCGGGTAACACCTCGTAATCCTTGCTAAATCGACGACACCAATTGAGCCAACCAAAGGTTCGCTCAACACGCCAGCGCACAGGCAATTTCACGAAACCCTTGGACTCTTCTGGCCGCCGCACTACCCTTAAAATCCAGTGGTAGGTCTGCATAACCCACTGGGTGAATTCGGCCCCACTGTAACCGCCATCCACCCAAATCCACAACAGACGAGGAAACCGTCTACGAATGGCGGCAAACACCAGTCTTGCCCCATCCCGTTCCGGCAAATTGGCAGCGGTGACTACCGCAATCAGCACTAAACCCAGAGTATCGACGAGCAAGTGGAGCTTTCGTCCTTTGGTGCGCTTGGCCGCATCATATCCAACAGCTTCAGATACCATGCTGGCTAATCGGCACGTTTGAGAGTCCAAAATCGCTGCACTGGGAGAGGGCCGTCGTCCTTCTTGGAGGCGCACCATGCGTCGAAGTCGGTCATTGAGCACTTGCCATACGCCCTCGATGCGCCATTGACGGAAGTAATGGTAGACCGTTTTGTAGGGCGGCAAGTCTCCGGGTAACATGCGCCAAGCGCACCCACTCACGAGCACGTAGAAAATGCTATTGAGGATAGCTCGCATGTCTACGGTCCGTCGCCGTCCCCCTCGTTTTGCTTTGGGGATTAATGGTTCCAATAGCTGCCATTGCTGGTTGGTGAGGTTGGTAGGATAGGATTTGCTTAGGGCTTTCATCTGCTGTCATTTGGATTTACACCGACAGCTTACCGGATGAGGGCCTTTCTTATTTCCTAAAAACTTCTCAGACACCCTCT
>DATNPS010000502.1:0-11843 GCA_036703095.1 Crinalium sp.
GAGCGCGGATTTGACGCGCCCGCCGGGCGCGTCAAATCCGCGCTCGGTTTCAAACTGAGAATTGCTGATCGAGTGGTTGCTATAGCTGTAGTCCTGTCTGTTAGGACATCGAAAACCAAGAGGGGTATGGGGGCAAAGTCTCCACACCCTCTTTGTTTTTTCATGTCCTATCCGACGGAGCGATAGCTATATAGAGAATTGCTATATGATCTATTGAGTCTGAGCCAGCGTAAAAGCGCTTGAGCACTAAATCAGGGAAAGGTTGACTACCTCTATGCGTGAAGAGCTGCAAATTACCGTCTCATTGCCGATCGATAAGCAAAAAATTCAAATCATCAGCGCTTGGGATCTGGTCAAGAATAAGCGAGTATCTGCGTTTCGGTATCAGTCGCAAACCTTTTGTTTCTTGAATGTGTTTCCGCTGTCTCAGGCCAAAGAAGTCAGCTTTATCTGGTGGAATTTGACCAATACGCTGGGCAAAACCTATCTTCTCCTCAAAGGTTCTAAAAGCTATAGCATCTGGGAACAAGTGGCCTCAGAACAGGTCGTCGATGACTCTGCGCTGCCCTGGAAAGCCCCAGACACAGTTTCCCCGACCCTGGTTCGGGCAGGACTCATGATGATGCAGGCGACATATGCTGAAATCGATTTCTTCTTTGGCTCCCGCCATGCCGAACTGTTTGAACAAGAGATCACAGACCTGTTTCGCGCCGAAAACTTTCCTCAAACCGATTCACTTAGCGCCGTTCAGCAATTATTCAAAGCCGACCCCTGGATCGTGGCCTACATGGTGTCCTGGCAACGACGGCATCTGGACACCCTATTACAAGAAGTGTATCGCCTTGCCGCAAAACTGTTTGGCAATAATACGTTTGTTCCTCGTGTTTTAGCTACGCTGGATGAGTTACCGTCGCAAGACCATCATAAATTCAAGACCTGGTTAACCGGAGAAGCGACGGCTAGCAGACTGTGGAAATATCCAACAGATGCGTCCATCAATCACCCGTCAGGCTCAAACACCCATGATTGACCTCAGAAGCGATACGATTACTCAACCAACACCCGCCATGCGAGAGGCGATCGCCAATGCCGCCGTTGGCGATGACGTATTTGGCGATGATCCGACGATTAACGCATTAGAATCGTATGTTGCCGAGCTGTTGGGCAAAGAAGCAGCGGTATACATGCCGTCTGGCACGATGTCCAATCAGGTTGCCCTGCGCACCCACACCGAACCGGGCGACGAAATTATCCTGGAATCCCAGGCTCACATCTATTATTACGAGGGGGGTGCTCCAGCCGCGTTGTCGGGTGTGATGTGTCGTCTGATTCAAGGAACTCAGGGCGTTTTTACAGCGGCTGATGTTGCAGCGGTACTGCGTCCAGTTGACGAGCATTTTCCCAGAACCCGGCTGGTTTGCCTGGAAAATACGCACAATCGCAGCGGTGGCCGCATTTTTCCACTCTCTGAGATAGAGGCGATCGCCCAACTCTGCCAGCAACACAACCTCCGCTTTCATCTAGATGGTGCACGGCTCTGGAATGCCTGTGTGGCCACCGGAATCTCAGAAGCTAAGTACGCTAAGCCCTTCGATACGATTAGCGTTTGCTTTTCCAAAGGATTGGGTGCACCTGTCGGCTCAGCCCTGGTAGGGCCAAAAGAATTGATGCAGAGAGCCAGACGATTCCGCAAAATGTTTGGCGGCGCGATGCGGCAGGCGGGACTTCTGGCAGCAGGTGCTCTGTATGCCCTGAAACACCAGCGCGATCGCCTGAACGAGGATCACCTCAACGCCAAACGATTAGCCGAAGGCTTAAGCCAGATTGACAGTATCACTATCAATCCAGACGATGTGCAGACTAATATTGTGCTTTTCCATACTCAAACGGTTCCAGCCACAGATCTGGCCGCACGACTACAAGAACAGGGTGTAGCGCTACTGGCCGTTGGCCCCAGTTCTCTTAGAGCGGTAACCAATCTAATGGTAAATCAAGAGCAAATCGAGCGCGTTCCAGATTTAGTGCAATCGGCATTGCACAGCATTTAAAGCTGTAGTCATGTCCGTTAGGACATCGAAAACCAAGAGGGATATGGGGCTTCGCCCCAGCCAGGGGTTCCACCCCTGCACCCCGTCCTCACTCAACGTGAATTCGACGAATGCGCAAAAACGTATCCCGCGCGGCGCGCGGGATACGTTTTTGTGCCATTTCAGCCACGCGACGGGTGGCTGAAAGGACGCAAAAAGTTACCCCACGCGTTGCGTGGGGTAACTTTTTGCGCATTATTTGCGCATTAGTTAAAGAGGGAAGCTCAGCGACGCGGAACCTCCCTCTTTTTTCAGATTCTTTGTGCTGCTACCCATAAGTTTAACTTTGACTTCGCATCTAAGATTTTCTATCGATTAAAAGTTACGTTTCGCCACGTTACAGGATAAGCTACTGTTAATTGCATAGATTTTTCTCGATATCCAAATTGTTTTAGATAGATATAGATAGATGTCTCTCTAGAGGGCTGTCTTCCTCCCTAGACATATTATCTACATCGAGTTGTCTCTCGCACAAGGTTTTTCACAGTTCAAGGACAGAAGGATGGCTCAGCTTCTCGCTCAGACCGCTTGGTTAATTCCTTGCTATGCCCTGATCGGCACACTGCTGTCGGTGCTCTGGTTTCCGTCCATTACTCGCCTGACGGGACCACGACCCGCCGGATACGTCAACTTATTAATGACACTGGTGGCATTCATTCACAGCGTCTCGGCTCTGCTGGCGATGTGGAATCAACCGCCTCAATATGAATTTTATCCCTGGCTTCAGGTAGCGGGTTTGGATCTCACCATCCCCGTTGAAATCTCGGCTGTGACGCTGGGTGCTTGCACCCTGGTCTGTGGCCTGAACTTACTGGCACAGCTCTATGCCGTTGGCTACCTGGAAATGGACTGGGGTTGGGCGCGGTTTTATGCTCTGCTCGCCCTATTTGAAGCGGGGATGTGCGGTTTAGCGCTGTGTAACTCGCTCTTCTTTAGCTACATCCTGCTTGAAATTCTGACATTAGGAACCTATCTATTAATTGGAATTTGGTTCAATCAATCGCTGGTTGTGACGGGTGCACGAGATGCGTTCTTAACCAAACGAATTGGTGACTTGTTCCTGCTGATGGGTGTGTTGGCGCTCTATCCTCTCGCTGGCACCTGGAACTTTAATGAATTAGCGCAATGGGCGACCACCGCAGAGGTCAATCCCGCTGTTGCAGCCCTAGTCGGCATGGCTCTGTTAGCTGGCCCGATGGGTAAGTGCGCTCAGTTTCCGCTGCACCTGTGGCTGGATGAAGCCATGGAAGGCCCGATTCCCAGCAGCATTTTACGGAATGCGGTGGTGGTGGCAACGGGTGCCTGGGTACTGGTCAAGCTCGAACCTGTGTTAGCTCTCTCGCCGTTTGTGATGACTTCGACGATCGCCATTGGTGCACTCACCGCCATTGGCAGCACCTTGATCGCGATCGCCCAAATTGACATTAAGCGTTCACTGTCGTATCTCGTCAGCGCTTACATGGGTGTCATCTTTATTGCTGTAGGTGCACAACAGGGAGATACAGCCTTTGGGATTGTGTTGACCTACGCAGTCGCGATGGCGACGTTAGTCGCAAGCTGCGGTTCCATCATTCACAACTGCATTACTCAAGATTTGACTCAGTTGGGTGGGCTTTGGAGCCGCCGCCCGGTAACAGGTCTGGCCTTTATTGCAGGTTCCGTTGGGTTAATTGCTCTACCCCCCTTTGGTAGCTTCTGGACATTGCTCAATCTGGCAGATGGATTGTGGTCTACTCGTCCGTATCTGGTTGGCCTGCTGCTGGTGATTAACGGTCTTGCAGCCTTCAGTCTGGCTCGCGTCTTCAGTTTGATCTTCGGCAATAAGCCAACGCAAATGACGGAACGGTCTCCAGAACCGCTGTGGGCGATCGTTCTCCCGATGGCAATCCTGGCAGGGTTCACGTTGCATCTGCCCCTGATTCTGCAAAATCTGTCCTTGCTGCCAGAGTGGGCCACCATTAATAAAGATGTAGCGCTGCTGCTCACCTGGTCTAGCATTTTCGGATTGAGTATTGGCGGTGTCGTCTACCTCAGCCCCGCAATTCCGAAGCCGATTCGGTTGCCCTGGAAAGGATTGCAAGATCTATTTGCCTACGACCTGTATACGCCTACCCTGTATCGATCCAGCGTGGTTACGAGTGTGGATGTGCTGTCTCGCGTTGCCGACTGGGGCGATCGCTACCTGATTGACGGCGTTGTGAATCTGGTTGGGTTTGCCTCCATCCTTGGCGGTGAAGTGCTGAAGTACGGCAACTCTGGCAAAACTCAGTTTTATGTCTTCACGATCGCGATTGGTCTAGCCGTCATTGGCGTTTTAATGACCTACTCCTTCTTAACTCACCTGACCATAACGGCATCCCTCTAACCCTTACCGCATACCCTTACCTCTGAGAGATTTACTGAACCATGCTCAGTACACTCATTTGGGCACCCATCGTTGGTGCGATCGCTGTCAGTCTGCTTCCCAAAACCGTTTCTCAACAGCAAATCCGTCTGATCTCCGCTTATATTTCTGGCGCTATTTTTCTGTGGTCACTCTGGCTCTTGTTTCAGTTCAACATTAGTGATCCACAGTTCCAGTTTCAGGAATTTATTCCCTGGATCGAACCACTGGGATTGAACTACCAGCTTGGCGTAGATGGTTTATCCGTTGTGCTGGTTGTACTCAACACCTTGCTCACCTGGATTGCGATTTACAGCAGTTCGAATACAACAGAACGTCCGCGTCTGTACTTCTCGCTGCTGTTGTTGGTGAGCGGCGGCGTTGCAGGAGCCTTTCTCGCCCAAAACTTGCTGCTGTTCTTCCTGTTTTACGAATTGGAACTGGTTCCTTTCTACCTGCTGGTTTCAATTTGGGGAGGCGACAAGCGCACCTACGCTGCAACCAAGTTTTTGCTATACACTGCCGTATCCGGTGTTTTGATTCTGGTTGGTTTTCTGGGATTGGTTTGGCTCAGCCATGCACCGAGCTTCGCCTATGAGTCGCTGATGGGTCAGGCACTTCCCCTCGGTCTGCAAATTGTGTTGCTGAGTGTATTGCTGGTCGGATTTGGCATCAAGATTCCGCTGGTACCGCTGCACACCTGGCTACCCGATACCTATGTGGCCGCTTCGACTCCGATCGCCATTCTGCTGGGCGGTGTGTTAGCAAAACTGGGTGCATATGGCATCTTCCGCTTTGGATTGGCTCTATTCCCCGATGCATGGTCGGTGTTGTCTCCCTGGCTGGCTGGCTGGGCGGCTGTGAGTGTGTTGTATGGTGCAACGGTGGCGATCGCTCAGAAAGATATCAAACGCATGGTGGCCTATAGCTCGATTGGTCACATGGGTTACATTCTGCTCGGTGGTGCGGCTCATAACTCGCTCAGTCTAGTGGGTGCGATCGGTCAAATGGTCGCTCACGGGTTAATTCTGGCGATTCTGTTTAATCTGGTCGGTCTGATCGAAGCCAAGGCAGGCACCCGCGATCTGGATGTGTTGAACGGTTTGCTGAATCCCATTCGCGGTTTGCCATCCATCAGTGCTCTGCTGATTTTGGGCGGCATGGCGAGCGCCGGAATTCCCGGCCTGGCCGGATTCATCGCAGAATTTCTGGTGTTCCAGGGTAGCTATAGCGAGTTCCCCATTCAAACTCTTCTCTGTGTAGTGGGAACAGGTCTAACGGCGGTGTATTTCGTGATTCTGCTCAACCGCACCTGCTTCGGCAAATTGGACAACGCGATCGCCTATTTCCCGAAAGTCCTGTTGAACGAAAAAATTCCGGCCTTCGTCCTGGTTGCTCTGGTCGCCTTCCTCGGCGTACAGCCTACCTGGCTCGTCCGCTGGAGCGAAGCAACTGCCACCCAAATGATTGCGGCGGTTCCCATGCTTAACTCTGAAACATCCACGATTGCCGAACTGGTGGCGATCGCCACCCACCCTGAGGCGCAGCCTGATCAGAAATAGGGGAGATAGGAGAGATAGGGGAGATAGGGAAGTCAGCCTTATATCTTCTCTGCTCCACCTTCCCCACCCTCTCCATCTTCCCCACCCTCTCCATCTTCCCTACCTTCCCAAACACACCCAACACCTAACACCCCACCCAACACCTACGTCCCAACACCTCTATGACAGCGACACTCCAAACCCCAACAACCAAAATTCCACCGTCTCAGCATCCCCATGCTGATGTGATTCACCGTCTGGAAGCGGGTGGTTCGATGTTGCCCGACACGCCAGAAAACCTGATGCAGATCATTGGCATCTACAAAGCCTATGCCGTGCCGATGGATTTCTACTGGCGCGATCTGCTCTACATCGCGGAACGGGTATTTTTAGAGCCGACGCCCTTCTTTAAATACTTCCTGCCCCAGGAGTACCTCGATCTGCCCAACCACTACGCTGGAGACACAGCTGATCTGCGGATCTGGCGCGGCCCTGCCACCGCCCACCCGGAACTGCTGGAATTCATGGAAAAGGGTGAGATTAAGAAAAAGCTGCCCAAGCTGTTCCACCACCTCTGGCACGATCGCGTCAACATGGAGTTTGCCGAAGCCTGTATGCAGGCGATGCTGTGGCACCGGGGCATGTATGTGCCATACAACAAGTTTGACCCCTATCTCGACACCGAGGAATATAAGCAAAACGCCGATCGCGCGATTCGGGCCTACTTCAAAAACAATCCTGTGATGTTGGGGCTATACAAACTGTTCCCCGACATGTTTATCGAGCAGGTGCGGATGCTGTCGTACTACTCCAACCTGGGATTGTTTTGGGAAGTGATGGCTCCCGTCTTCTTTGAAATGAGCGATATCTATGACGAAGGCGGATTTAAGGGTGTCCCCGATGCCATGAACTTCTTGGTGAATGGAATCTTTGCGATCGCCGGACGCCCCATCTACCACCATGTTTACATCGATGGTGAGTGTTTCGAAATTATTCCCAAGTCCAAAGGATTCAC
Source organism: Crinalium sp. (assembly GCA_036703095.1). Lineage (GTDB taxonomy): Bacteria > Cyanobacteriota > Cyanobacteriia > Elainellales > Elainellaceae > DATNPS01. Next base: position 7,027 of record DATNPS010000502.1, read on the forward strand.
CTGGCTCTATGAAGCCGCCCTGCCGTATGTAGAAGCGGTATTTTACCGCACCGCACCGTTCCGGGGCACCAAGTCCTACAACGCGCAGGCCAAGCAAGTTCCCGACGATCAAAAAGACTTCCACTACGGCATTCTCTATGCCGACGTATTCCCAGTTGGTACGGCTGGCATTCCGCCGACACTGCTGATGCAGGATATGCTGCACTTCTTGCCGCCTTACCTGCTGGAGTATTACCAGCAGCATTGCCGGGGCGAAGACGACATTTTAATTCAGCTTGGCATCACCTTCCAGCGATCGATGTATAACGTTACCTCAGCGGTAATTCAAGCATTACGAACAGCCCTGCTATATCCACTGGATGATCCAAATCCCAAACACCTGATGGCAAACCGCCAGTTCTTCGAAGCGCAGATGGATCGCTTCCTGCGGCCAGAAGCCAGATTGCGGGATATCCAACGGCAAGATTATCGCTAAGTTGCGATCGCTATTTGTAGGTTGGGTTACGCTAGCGTAACCCAACAAAACCTGGTTATAGCTATTGCCAAATCAATTGTATAGGAGATGACTAAATGCCAGATATTGTTGACATTGCAGTTAGTGCAGGTTCGTTTGAAACCCTTGTAACGGCAGTTAAAGCGGCTGGCCTGGTTGAAACATTGAAAAGCCCTGGCCCCTTTACGGTCTTCGCCCCGACCGACGAAGCCTTTGCCAAACTGCCACCCGGAACGATTCAAACCTTAGTGCAAAACATCCCCCAATTGGCCCGCATTTTGACCTATCACGTGGTGCCCGGAGCGTTGACCAAAGCGGATCTGGAAAATAAAACTTCCCTGATTTCCGTTGAGGGTTCAGACATCCGGATCGACACGTCAGACGGCTTTGAAGTGAAAAATGCGACCGTTGTTGCGGCGGACATCATTGCCGATAACGGCGTTATCCATGTGATCGACAACGTGATTTTGATGGGGTGATCAGTGAGTAGACATGATTAAAACCCCAAAGGGTGAGTGACACACCCCTAAGGAACACGGCACCCACCCTTTGGGGTTTTGTATTTAGTTGTGTCTATGTACTTATCTGGTCACACCTAAAGCTGAGCCACTAAGAGATAGCGCGGTGCAATGCACCGCGCTATCTCGTTTTCTGAATTACTGAATCTACCAAATTAGATCGAGTCGCGCTACCACTGAGCTTGCTCACGATTGATCATGGCCTGTAGCCGCTCTAGCGGATAGTCAGAAATGAAACTATCCCAGGTTTTGGCATGCCCCGCAGAATTATAGACATAAAGCACTCCGTTAATCGTTCGACTAGAGGTGATTAAGTTCAAAGCTTTAGCAAGGTTAAAAGCTTGGGTGAACTGATTCGGAGTCATATTTGTAATGATTTACACAGAAGGATATAACAGCTTGGTGTGGAGGCTAGGCAAAGGGACTTAGCTTTCCAAGAATAACGCAAATTAATTAGTTTTAGGGAACCTTCGTATAAGTTTAATGCGTCTCCTGGCTACCATTGACAGAACGATCTTTAAGTTTTTTACCAATGTAGGTGCTGGTTAGCTTTTTACCATTCCAGCTATAGGCATACCAGTATGGGCCATGCAATTTACCTTTGTTACATTTGCACTTTTTTTTGCCACATTTCACTTTCTCAAGCTGATAAGTAATCTTACCTGCCTTGAGCGTTTCCAGCACTTCTCTACCCTTTTTGAGGGTAGCCTGCTTCAAAGCGGCTTCTGCCTTCCGCTCCTTAACCAAATCCCCCAGCCACAGATGCAGGGCCTCGATTTCTTCCAGACTTAATTTTTCAATGTCAATTTGCAGTTCAGCCCTGGGAAGTATAGACTCCTCAGGGTTTGCGGCGGTAAACATATATGTGTAAAAAAGGTTCTTGCTATGCAATTCTAATTTTACATAAGATATATTGTTTTACATAAGATATCGCTACTTCAGAATAGTTCGGATAAATGGTTGTATTATCTGCCCAAGCTACACCTACAGCACGAGTCACAGCCCGTTTACAAGCCGAAGGTTGGGTGGAGTGCTCCAATCTTGGTTTTCCTGCCCTCAGCCAGACCTCTCTTTCCAACCTCCACCACTTTATTTTGTCTCAGCTTCGTAACGCGGGTGGCCGGATGTGGGAGCAAGACCTGAAGCTGAATGCTCTGGTGTTTTCAATTTCTACCCATCAGTTTGAGGTTCATCCTCAGTTGCCGACCGTACTACACCAGATGGCCGCAGAGGGCTTAATTGATATCCGGCCAGAGTCCACTGAAGCAGTGGGGCGACACAAGCCAGATGTGGCCATCATTCTCAAACAATAACGTTCGTAGTGGCAACCGTTGCAAATCTTATATCCAAAACAAGTGTCTAGATGTTTGGGAGGGCATCAACATGGGAATCTCTTCTGAATTTTTGTATCCCGCTGGCCGCTATCGTGGGCCAAAGAGACCGGAATATTTAGCCTTTAACGATCGCCTCCAGGAATTTGGTCGGCGAGTCAGCTATGTTTGCGCATTAGAGACCGGGGGTAAACTCCCTCCGGAAGAGGCATTTGAGCAGCTTGAACAGCTATGGACACAACTTGAACAGGCCAATGACCAATTTAGAGCCAGTAGTATTTTGTCCCGATCTGACGAGATGTGATCGGTCGTCATGGTGATCTCACAACTCTATCAGTTCTTCCAGTCGTTTTTAGCCGTTCTCAAGCGATTACTGGTACAGCGGCGCAACTCCTTGCTGGTGTTGCTGATCGGCGTTTTTTTGCCGTTACAGGTATTTGGAGAACTCGCTGAAGATGTCTGGGAGAACGAAGGTGGTTTTCCCTGGGATCAACCCATCTTGCTCGCCATTCACTCAACAGCGACTCCAACCCTCGATCACATTGCGTCTACTCTGACGCAATTTGGCGTGTATCAAGGTGTGTTCCCGGTTGCAATTTTGATGGGTGGACTATTACTAATCCGCCGCCGATGGCGATCGCTCGTCTATTGGCTCACCACCCTGCTGGGCAGCATTATCATTAACCGCACGGCTAAAGTGCTGCTGCATCGAGTTCGTCCTCATCTGTGGGAATCGCCTGCACCGGAATACGACTATGGCTTTCCCAGTGGTCACGCCATGTCCAGCATGACGCTAGTGGCCGCTCTTGTGATTTTGACCTGGGGGAGCCGCTGGTGTTGGCTCGTTTTAGTGGTTGGAACAGCATTTGTGCTGGCGATCGGATGGACGCGGTTGTATCTAGGAGTCCATTATCCCAGCGATATTCTGGCGGGATGGATGGCGTCGATCGCGTGGGCCGTTGGAGTGCGTTTTTTAATCAAACCGAATCGCTTAAAGGCCGATCGCCATCCACCCACGATCGCCGCTCAAAACGATTTGCATCAAACCCGGTCGTGATACAGCGCACTGACCATTGATAAACCGCGAGGTTAGGGTAAAGGCGATCGCTACTCGTCTTGTCCTGGCTCCATGACAAATTCACCCAATTCTCCAACTCATAACGACGCCGTTTTAGGCCATTCGCTCCAGCCAGATATTGCTGTTTTGGGTGGAATTGAGGGATTGCGCCAAAAACTAAACAGTTCTTTAGAAAGCGTTAGAGTAGCGGCCCTAGCTCAAGCTGAGCAATACGGACAGGCTGGATTAGCGTTGCTCGCTCAGAGTTTGCAGGATTCATCACTGACTGTCCAGAAAACAGCGTATCGACTGCTGCGCGATCGCCATTTAGATCCCATAGTGCAGCAACCCTTTTGGGAATATTCATACCAGCACTTGAGCAGTCTGTATCGCTGGAACAGTATGCCTGACACGATGGCCATCAATACAGCATCTCTGAGTGCTAACGGGAAAACACTGGCTCACTGGCACAGCCAGGATATGACCATTAAACTACGGAATTTTGATCCTAGGCAGGCGATCGCTACGGCTCTCAATGGCATGAAGGATCACCTTTATACCGTTAAAGTATGGGATTTAACCACTCGCACCATCATCCAAACCTTGCATACGCCTGAACTGCAACCAGGTCAGATGGCCATTAGTCCAGATGGTCGGTTGCTGTTGTCCTGTAGCTGTCGCGGTGAGGCAGATCAGACAATCAAACTTTGGGACATTCCCACAGGGCGATCGTTCCGGAATCTTACGGTGCCTCATACGATGAAATTTGCGGTCAGCCCCACCTGGCAAACTGTATTCTGCGGCGATGATCAAGGAACGATTCACGCGATTGATCTGCACACTGGAGAACGCAACGCACAATTTTATGTTGGACGTGGCTTTTTTTCCCGCCTTGTTGTCAGCCCAGACGGCAATTTTCTGGCGGTTCAGAGCCGCACTCATACTCACGACCTGGCATTATGGCATGTGCCCACGCAACGCGCGATCGCATTACCGCCCTCAGGTCGAGGATATTCCTCCCTGAGTTTTAGCGGAGATAGTCAATACCTTGCGTTAGAACAACAATCCAAGATTCTAATCTTGAGCACTCAGACAGGCGAAATCATTCACACCCTTGAGCTAGAAAAGCCCTGGTATCCCGCAGGGTTATCTCTCAGCCCGGTTAGCCCAATACTGTTTGTGTATTGTCAGCGTGTTCTTCCCGGTACCAATCATCACCAATATTGTGTGCAGGCTTGGAACTGGCAAACTCAAAATCTGGCTCACACTTTCACTCCAGAATTCGACGGATTGTCACCATCTGCTTTAGTCAGCGCTGACGGACAACATCTTATTTTGGCGGGCTATCGCTCGTTTGAAATTTGGGGTGTAAGCTGTTAAATACATGAACACAATTAAATACAAAACCCCAAAGGGTG
>DATNPS010000491.1:0-5820 GCA_036703095.1 Crinalium sp.
ATTTGATCTGGTGCTGGTTGATTTCTCGATGCCCACACCTCGCTATCAGCGGGATGTCAATGGGCCTGAACTCATTTGCACCGTCAAACAGCGGCTGAGCAATCCTCCTCTGCTGGTGTTAATATCTGGCTTTTTTACAAAGGATTTACTGCACAGCGCAGCCGATCTATGTCCAGAGGCAGATGCGATTTTAAGTAAAGAAATAAGCGTATCAGACCTGATTTCTCGGATTCGAGACTTGCTTGCGAATGCGAATAAGCCATCCTCAAAGCACTATCACACTCAGTTCTCAGAAGCGACTGGCGCTGAATATCGGATGTATGTTTAGTCCCAATAGCGCCATTATATTTAGCGCTTTGAGAATGGGAAATAGATCGCTTCTTAAGATGGAGGTGTTTCTGATTGAGATGACAGTAGAGTAAAATTATTCTCTCCCTGTTGCAAAGTTTCAGTGAAAAAAATTTCAATGTCTACTGAGGAACGAAAAAGACTCTACCATACGGAGTTGATTAAAGCGGGAATAGACTTTCATCAAGCCGAGAAAGTCTCTAAGCTTTTAGCCGAGAATTCGCTTTTAGCTGAAAATCTGTTAGACGAACAGTTAACTCCAGAAGAAAATCAACTTGTTCAAGATGTGTGTACTCGATGGTTGGCACAGCGAAAACGAATGAATTTTATTTCAAAAACATTAAGTTCGTCACTTTAATAATTCATTCAAAAGATAGGTATTTCTTCGCTAATAATTGAGCGATAACTGAAGTTATATACTTATGAATTCTAATTTCAGACTTCCATCAAAGAACGATATGTCATCCGCGATCGCCCAATCTTTTTTCACCGTATATTTGAGTCAGCAAGGAATTGAACTCCGTCCGGGTTATGCAGACTATCCAAATTGTCATGCTCTCCACACCTCCAAGTCCTACGAGTCTGCTCAAGAATTTGCTCAGATAGCCGCCAGTCATCGCAACTTGCCTTTGAAAGACCGGGTGGGTGTTTAACCTTGCACAAACCTTTGGTCAATCGTTTGGCAATTGCATGATAAATCGAGTGATGGAATTGCCGCTCTCGACCCAGACCGCACCACCCAATCGTTGAACCAACTTTTTCACTAGCGATAACCCTAACCCAGTGCCCCCATGCTTCCAGGGGTCATTGTTCGGGATGCGGTAGAACTTGTCGAAGATGCGATCGCGCTCCACATCTGGGATTTCCACTCCTGTATTGCTAACCTCAATCAACATCGCGTTGCTGTCACCCGTTGACGCTAAACGAGCGGAGACAGCAATCCTTTCTCCCGATGGGGTGTACTTAAAAGCATTGTGGATCAACTCGGTGAGTGCTCGTTCCAGATAGGCTAAATCTGTCGTGAGCGGCGGTAGATTGGCTGGAATATTAATCTCCAGGTGTTGGTCTTGATGAGAGGTACGCTCAACGAAGGGTTCTAACACATGGGGAATCCAGAACTGGAGATGAATGGCTGAGAGATTGATTGGATCTGAACCAGAATCAATGCGCGTTAGATCTAACAGGTCATTAATCAAAGTAATCTCTCGTTCATATTCCGTTTGCAGCGTTTGAAAGTAGCGATGAATCGGATTCGTTTCTGATTCAAACACACCTAAAGGACGCAAACAAATTTCCAGCATTTGAATAGCCGCTTGCATACTTGACATGGGTGTTCGCAATTCGTGCGAAACGGTGTTGAGAAAATCATCTTTCAGTTGGTTGAGTCGTGCGAGTTCTTCGATCTGCGATTGTGCGGCACGATACAGCCGCGACTGACGAAGCGCGATCGCACATTGATTGGCAACCTGTTGAACCAGACGCACTTCCTGATCATTAAATTGGGATTCCGAGGGTTTAAACAACCAGAGATCACCCAATACCCCCTGATCGTCCATCATCGGGCAGGCCAGCACCGTCAGCAATTTCTGACCTGAATGCACAGGCTTAAAGGCGACATCACAAAATTGACAGATCTGTCCTTGCAACAACGATTCATAGATTTTGGCGTGGGGAGTGCTGGCGATCGCAAAGGTTTTTCCCTGCGTTGCAACCAGAGACGAACTGAATTCATACGCGATCGTGGACGTCGTTTGATCTGCGTTGTAAATGCCTGTATCACAGCAAACAGTTTCTAATCCTTGCGCCAGTTCTTGCACAGCGGATCGCAAAATTTCCTGTTCATCCAGACTGTCGCGCACCTTGTCTGTAATGCGTTTTAACAAAGCTTCGAAGTCTAACGCCTGCTGAAGTTGTGCAGTGCGCTCTTGTACCTGGCGTTCCAGGTGCGTATTCAAATGCTGCACCTGTCGATACAGTTCCGACTGCTGAATGGCGATCGCTACCTGAGTTGCCAGTTGCATGAGTAACGCACACTCCAACGGCTGCCAGTGGCGAGGGGCCTCACACTGATGCGCCACTAATAACCCCCAGAGGGTGTCACCCTGCCAGATGGGAACCACCATTTTCGCTTTCACCTGAAGTATTTCCAGAAGCTCAATATGGCATTGACTCAACCCGGAGGTGTAAATGTCATCGCGCGCGTGGCTGGTGCGATCCACATACGCTTGCTCACGATTTTCCACAAAATAGACGTCCCGAATCTCCATATGCAGAATCGAATTCCACTGAGGATCGACGGATTCGGTCACGACGATACCGCTCCAGTCTGGGTTAAAGCGGTAGATGATGACGCGATCGCACTGCAAAAAACGACGCACTTCCGTGACGGTCGTATTCAGGATGGCATTGAGATCGAGAGAGGTACGAATGTGTTGAGCGATCGCAGAAATCATGCGCTCCCGTTCGGCTTGATATCGAAGTGCTGCTTCGGCCTGCCGTTGCAGCGTAATGTCCACGAATGAGATAACAACAGCGTAGGGACGAGCTTCTCCGACGTGCAGCAACGGTTGAGAGTTAATCGAGATCCAGGTGAGACGGCTGTCTGGTTTGTGAATGCCCATAATGACATTCGCCTGAGGCTGTCCCGTTTGCAGGGTTACTATGCCTGGATATGCACCGCTCGCGAAGGGAGAACCATCTTCGTGAATGGTTCGCCAACCCGGATCAAGCGGAGTCCGCCGCATCATCTGGTCTTGCGTCAGCCCTAAAATCTTCTCTGCACTGCTGTTACACGCGGTAATTTGCCCATCGGCCTGCTGAAGGACGACTCCTTCTACCATCGCTGTCACGACCGAGCGATAGCGGTCTTCGCTTTCCTGCAACGCGTGAAGGAGGTCATGATTAGCCTTAAACTCTCTGGCCAGTTGAATGGATGCGGTGAGGAATCCTGCCATAAGCTGCAAGGTTTGCACATCCTGTTCTGTAAAGGCGGCAGGCGTTTGAGAAAAAACTTTGAGAACTCCCACACATCCTTCGGAAGATACAAGAGGAAGCACCACCATCGATCTCACCCCAATCCAGCGACAGGCAGCTAAATTCACCCGTGAATCGGTTTCTACGTCATGACAGTGCAAAATTTGGCCGGAGGCAATACACTGTCCCGACAGGCTGGTTGCCGCTTGCAGCCGAAATCCTAGATACGGTGCTGCGCTACCACTGGCAGACCGATACACTAACTCATCGCCCTCCCTAAGTTCAATCACGGCTCCGGTCGCATTTGTCAATTGTTGGGCGTGTTCAACGATCAGCGTCATGACGGCATCCAGATTAGAGTGATTCAGAGCAATATTTTGCTGCATCGTGATGATGGTCACGAGCCGCTCTGATTTCTCCTGGAGTGCCGCTTCAACCTGCTTCAATTCGGTGATATCAACCGAGTTACCAATGACGCCCTGAACCCGATCGCTGGCGTCAATCCAGGGCCGAACCACCGTTTGATACCAGCGCAATTCCCCATTGGCCGTGATGATCTGCTGAATCTCCTGCTGAGGTTGGCGACTCTCCATAATGGCTTGATTGGTCGCCAAAAACTGTTCCAAATGTTCTGGTGAAAAATTGGGATTAAAGTCGGTTTCCCGTCTGCCCAGCATGGCGTCAATGCTGCTGCCGTGAATCAGCGCGCTGGCCTGATTGACCACTAAAAGCCGTCCTTCTTTGTCTTTCACGAAAATGGAACTGGGAACGGTATCGATAATTTGGTGAAGAAATGCCCGTTGGGCTTCCAGTTCAGCTTCCGCTTGGAGGCGATCGCTCAATGCCGTGTGCTGTGCGGTAATATCTTGCTCGTTTACCAGCAGCACCAGTTCATCTGTCACTGGGTCGGTGATGCCCTGCACCTCCATCCGATGCCAGCGCACGCCGTCCAGCGTAAGAACCTGGGTTTCAACGTTAAACATTTCCCCTGTTTTCGCCGCTATAACCGCCTGCTCGCCCACCTGTGAATCAACGAAGTGGTGCAGAAAAGGGTTCTCTTGACCTCTGTGCGATTGAGTGAGGTTGCCGTAGCAGCGCGATGCCGCCAGGTTTTGCAGTAAAGGCACACCGTCCAGGGTATACAGTGAAATCATGACGCTGGTATGCCGCAAAGCTTCGAGAGATCGCAGCGTATCGTGATCAATCAGGTGAGCCATCCTACTGTACCTTCTGCTAGTGTCGCCAATCGACCGGGTTGACCTGTACTGCCAGAAAGATAGCGCGATCGCGTCTTAAAGTCTCTCTGAATTGAGCGATCGCAGGAGTGAAACAATCCTCTTGATGCCAATCCTTAGCAGTGCAATCTCGCCTACGGTAAGGTTGCATTGTTAACGATTGAAGAAGGGTTCTGCTGAGTGTGAGAATCCGACCTAGAACAGGTTTTACGGAATGGGGTGACATAATAGCAAGCCGAGAGACGACAGGGGTATATGTAGTATTCACTACATACATTTACTTAGAAACAGAGGAGCCAAGAATTTACAAGATGTATTAATTTTTGCAAATACATCTCTAAACGGAGATTTGTTACAGTAAAGCGTATTCAACCGTTTTGGGGATTGACCCGTGGTTCGAGAATACTCACCTCAAACGCAATCCAGCACACCGCAGAACTTCCCTCCTCTGCAAAGTGGCGATCGCCTCACTCGCCCTGAATTTGAGCGACGGTATGCAGCCGCGCCTGACATTAAAAAAGCAGAACTGATCGAAGGAATTGTATACGTGGCATCTCCCTTACGACATGAACAGCATGGCAAACCTCACAGTCGAGTTATGACCTGGCTAGGTGTTTATCAAGCCATGACGTCTGGTGTTGACTTGAGTGATGCGCCAACGGTTAGGCTTGATTTGGATAATGAGCCTCAACCAGATGCGGTGCTGTTTATTGAAGCGAATGCAGGTGGTCAAAGTCGAATCAGCCGTGATGGCTACATCGAAGGAGCACCTGAATTAATCGTTGAAATAGCAGCCAGCAGTGCTGCGATTGATACGGGCAGCAAGAAGCAAGTGTATCGCCGCAATGGTGTGTTGGAGTATGTGATCTGGCAATCGTATGAGAATCAACTGGAGTGGTTTGGCCTGATAGATGGAGAGTATCAACCGCTGCCTCCTGGCTCAGATGGCGTCATTCGCAGTCGAGTCTTTCCAGGATCATGGTTAGCTGTGGATGCGTTGCTGAACAACCAAATGGCACAAGTGCTGGAGGTGTTGCAGGTGGGATTGCGATCGCCCGAACATCAGGTATTTATTGAGCAGTTGGGAAAAAGAACGTAGAAAGACTGCTAATGACAAGTTTGATAGCATGAATATAAACCTGTATTCGTACTCCGATGTCGATCGCCATTACTGACGCTATTACAACACTTGCTGAAGCAGAACGACGATTTAACCTGTCGCGAACAGAAGATGAAGCGTTTTTTTCAGAATGGCAGACTGGTT
>DATNPS010000513.1:0-6239 GCA_036703095.1 Crinalium sp.
TGAGGCGTGTACTGTCACACAGGGTTAACGTGAATTCGATAGCCCGATTTTGCGTGTGCGATACGCATGCAAAATCGGGCTTTGGGAGAGTTGAGCGACGCTCAACTCTCCCAAAGCATTCATACTGGAAATGCAGCCAACGCATACAAAGATGCCCTGCGCGTTGCGCAGGGCATCTTTGTACACCATTTCAAGGGCAGAGGAACCGCCGGAACGGCGATGTTATGAGTAGGGTGAATATGACAATCGAGACAGTCTTCACGCTACAGATTGCGTTGGCATTCGTCCAAAACATCCATCAAATGGACTTGGGACTGCATGGGTAGCAAATCGGATAGGGGAATTTCACGCTTACCCCCACCAACTTTTACAGAAATGCTTTTTAGCACGTCCATGACACTACTTTCCTGGATCTGTCCTGCCTTCAGAATCGGGAAGAGACGTTCAGCCAAAACCGTATGAAGGTGAGCATCACTCAGATAGAGGTGCCACTTGGCAATGTCAATATAAACGTTTTCACCAATTTCAGCGGCCAATTTTTCCAGGTCTTCGGTCGTACCGGAGGCTGCCATATGCTTTCTCCTCAAAAGAAAGAACAAAACGCTTAGGACGATTTGCTCGATGCCTTGTTTACCGTTGCTTTGGGTTCAGAATAGTCGGCGATCGCAAAAATATAAACCCCATGCAAAAACAGGGCAATCGCCCAAATTCCGGTAACCCAGACAGACCATGCCCAATCCTGCGCCTGTACAGTTCTAAAAAACCATACACCTGAATTACTGGCAGCAAAGAGAGCGACGTGAGTTGCAAACGTCATCCGGTCATCTAGGCGACGGTAGGCTGGATCATTACGATCGGGTTGACGGGGCCAACGAGGGGGCATAGAGCAATCAACAGACTAAACGACAATCAGACAAACAGCAGGGCTGTTTCCTCATTGTAGAACCCGCAGGTGAAGTTTAAGGATTCACGGCAATGCGTACAGCACTTCTCATGATGAAAATTAGCGGCAGTGCTAGCCTGCTATCGATTGCGGGTTTAGCACGCCCCTCGGGCGGGTAAAATCCGCAGTCGGTCTCAATTTGAGAACTGCTGTAATGAGCGACGGCTGATCGAGCATCGTCCCATAACGTTAAGTATCAATACATCCTGGGCAATCCACATCTACAGACGGATAGAACTTGGGTTACCTATTTAACGTGAATTCGACGAATACCCAGAAACACGCCATTTCAGCCGTGCGGTTGAAATAGCGCATCCATATTGCATAACCACCTGGAGACTTACATATGGTGAGTTGCAGGGGTTGAATCAGCCAATCTACCCAATATTGGAACCATGACCCAAATACTGGAAATTACGCAAGACACCGTGTTCAAACGTCGCCCCCTACAGTCGAAAGAGTTGAGCGCGGATGAGATGGTTGCGACTAAAAAGGGAACCAAACTGGAACTACAGTCATACGCCTATGCCGACGCAAGTGGCGATGATTTTGACGATCACATCAAATTTGCCGTCAAAAATCAGCAAGATGCCATTAAAGGTTTCAATACCTGGTATGTCTATGAGCTTCATGCTCAGGTGGTGCAGGATGGAGCGGTCGTTTATCCCCTTGATGAAACAGATTCTGCTCAAACTCTAAAGGTTATTCACGACACGGTATTTAAGCGTCAGCCTGTAGATGCAGCAAAATTAGGCCCGAAGGAAACCTATTCGGTTAAGCAAGGCGCAAACTTCGATTTGCAGTCCTATGCGTATGCTGATGCGGACGGCAACGAATTTAATAACCACATTAAAATTGCGCTGGATGATCCCAAAGATTTTATATACAGCCTGAGTACCTGGTTTGTTTACGAGAACCATGTTCAGGTATTGCTCGATAACGAAATTGTTTATCCCCCCGATCAACCCCTAACGCCTCCCAAAACGGCTAACCAACAGGGGGCGATGGCCCAACCCGCCAAACCGGGTTCTACCCCTCCTGCGGCCACTGGTCCCAGTTTTATATTAGTTGGATACAGCAAAACCGCGTATCTCAATCAGCCTATCGTTTCAGGCGGCAGTTTTACCTGGGCCGAAGCCACCAAAAACGGCACCCGAATTCCTAAAACAAGGAAAATTGTAGATAACATGATTGCCCTGGCAACCGCGCTAGAACGGCCCCGCAATCAAATTGGTCGTCCGTTTCAAATTACCTCCTGGTATCGTCCGCCTGAGGTCAACCGCAACACGCCAGGCTCTGCCAAAAATAGCCAGCACATGTATGGCAAAGCGATCGACTTTAAAGTGGCTGGTATGACGCCCCGTCAAATTCAGCAGGCGTTAGAGTGGTGGCCCGGTGGCATGGGCACCTATCCGCGAGGCAACGGCGGCTGGAATCATTTGGATATTGGGCCAAGACGGCGGTGGATTGGGTAGGTGTTAGGAGTTGGGTGTTGAATGTTGGAAAAAGGTGGAGAGGATGGGGAAGCGAAGATTAACACTCCTCCATCTCCGCTTGTCTCCCCAATACCCAACACCCAACGCCCCCTCGCCTCACTCCACGTCCTTGAGATAATCCCCAGATTTACCGCCTGTTTTGCTGAGCAACTGGATGGATTCGATTTGGATTGATTTTTCTAGCGCTTTCGCCATGTCATATAGGGTGAGCGCCGCGATAGATACAGCCGTCAACGCTTCCATTTCTACACCCGTTTCGGCCTTGGTTTTGACGTTGGCTTGAATGCGATAGCCGGGAAGTTGAGCATCGGGACTGATTTGCACTTCGACTTTTTGTAACGGCAGGGGATGACAGAGGGGAATCAGTTGGGCCGTTTGTTTGGCTGCCATAATTCCCGCGAGTCGGGCCGTGCCTAAGACATCCCCTTTGGGCGCATTACCCGCTTGAATGGTTGCAAAGGTTTCGGGCTGCATTCTGACCTGGCCTATGGCGATCGCCTGACGAACGCTAGGAGCCTTACTGGACACGTCTACCATCTGCGCTTGCCCCTCTCGATCGAGGTGGGATAGGGGTTGAGAAGGAAAATTGGGATCAATTTGAGAATTTTTTTGTGACATGGCGTTTGAGTGTGCTACGATTGATTCTTGTCAGGGGCTTGTAGCTCAGTGGACTAGAGCACGTGGCTACGGACCACGGTGTCGGGGGTTCGAATCCCTCCTAGCCCGTTCAGAAATGGGGTAAACCAGTCAGGTTTACCCCATTTTTATTGGTTAAAGGGAAGGCGTTCAACGGCATACACATCTGCCGCGCGGCCCAACGCGAATCGGACGGAATGCCACAGAGTTTTACTGGACAACGTCAGGAAGATCAAAAAACTTAAGAAGACCAATCCTGAACACAGGCCAAAAACAGCTCGGTATCCGGTTTGGCTGGCGATCGCTCCCAACAGCGGCCCAGCGATCGCGATGCCCACGTCAAACCCCACCATACACAGGCTAAAAGTGCGGCCTCGCTCATTCGGATAAGAGCGATCGGCCATCAGCGCAGCCATCATCGGGATCAAAATGCCTCCCCCCGTGCCCTCAAAAATTCCGGCTAGCAGAAAGGCCGGAGCGCTGTGAGCCTGCCATAGCAAAAACATGGCAACGGTGTAAAACAACAGGCTGATGGCAATAAACAGACCGCGACCATAGCGATCTGAAGCTCGACCTGTGACGAGACGGATGCTAAAACTGGCGATCGCCGCTGCCGTATAGAACAATCCAACATTAAGCTGTACCTGAGTTTCGGCAATAAACAGCGGAGCAAATGTCACCAGAGTTCCAAAAGCCAGACCGACTAGCAGCAGCACCACTGCCGGAACTCGAATCCGGGGAGAGGCTAACAATTGCCAAAATTGATCAGTAGAGGCGTCAGCAGATTCAGCAGACACCTCTAAGGAGTGAACAGTACCCGATTCGCGAACCCGCATCGTGCACAGAATTCCTATCCCTCCCAACGCCGCTGCCGCTAGAAAAGCGGAGGAATATCCCGCCCCATCGAGGAGCAGACCGCCCATGGCTGGCCCGACTGCCATCCCCACTGGATTGACCAAACTCATATAGCCAATCAGTTCACCACGATGCTGCGGAGGCGACAGATCCACGACCAGAGCGCTATAGGCCAGAGCAAAGGCCGCAATGCTTAACCCATGAAAGGCCCGAATTCCCATCAACAGAGGAATAGATTCGGTGAGCAAGTAAGCCAGAGGGGCGATCGCAACAGCCATCATGCCAATCAGCATGACCCGTTTGCGACCCTGGCGATCGGCCAATTTGGCCAACCAAGAGCGGGATGAAAGTAGACCAATGGCGAATGAACCCGTCACAATTCCAATCGTCGTGCTGTCTGCCCCTGTGTCTGCAATGTAAAGCGGCAAGACGGGTAGCATGGCCGCCAGCGCAGACCAAAACAGCAGACCCGCTATAAATAAAACCAATAAGTTGAGCCGCAGTTGTGGGCTTAAACCAGCAAAAATATTCAACGCTTCGATCCCTTGTGTGGATTGCTGAAAACCTCTGAGCAGTATTGTGAGTGTGGCGATCGCGTGCTCACAAGCTCCGGGAGGGTGAATCAACACTTCACTATTCACAAAGTAAAACCCAAACCGAAGAGATAAGACACAGCAATGGTGCTTTACTTCCCTCCAATTTGGGCTATGGCTGAAACGTACTGAGTTCAGGCTCAAAGTTAAGAGGCAGGAGCTATCAAATGCGATCGCTGCTGCCTCTCAAAATCGGACTATATCGTGCTCCTCAAACCGCTTGACGAGACACAAATTTTTCAAAGTTAGCCTGAGTCTGATGAAGTAACTGCTCTCGGCTATCGGCTGTTTTCGTTAGAGTTGGGACTAGATTGCGAGCCTGTAGCGCCATATGAAGTTGGAGATGGGCAACGTACTCACTGAAGTCTTCGCGTGAAGATGGATTCGAATAGGAACTCAATTGCGAAACCAAAGTCTCTACCTCACTCAAATCTTTGCCGTAATCAACGTTATAGAACGTATCATGCCAGGGTTTATCTGCTTCGAAATTTGCAATGAAGTGTAACTTTAGCCACGTTACTGTTGAGAAAGGTAAATTCCTCCATAGGGCAGAGGTCGGGGATCAACGCAATTGCGGGACATGCATCCGTAGCAGTGCTAGTTCGCCTATGGCAAGGTTGCACTACACCGACCGCGGGTTTTGCGCGCCCGACGGCTCGCGAAACCCGCAATCTGGTTCAAAACGAGATGGAAGATTCAGAGACAAAATATTAATTTGCGAAAAAGGAAATTTGTTCTGATTTGAGTACGCTACTATCTTTTTAGGAATTGTAACGACCGTTACATAAGTTAATTGTTTTTGATCTGACCAGGTTATCGCTTCCCTTAGGGATCGTGAATTTAATAAAACCCGACAACTTAAGTTTTGGAACGTTTAGCTCTGCCGCACAGCAATTTTCAGTATGCAAATCGGTGGCAGTACAAGTTCACCAGCGGCGAGCTTGCACTACCACCGATTGCGGGTTTGACCCGCCCGACAGGTGCGCCAAACCCACAATCGGTTTCAAAATGAGAATTGCTGTCTGCCGGACGTTCCAAACTTAAAAATTTAGTTTTAATTTATCCATGATCCTGAGCGGATAGGCATCAATCATTGAAGCTGTGGAACCCATCGTGGTCTGCTACGTGAGGCTCAAAGTTTTGGTTTTCTGGCTTCAATCGTATCAGCGCCTTTGAACTAGAACACAAGGTATATCCAATGAATCCAACTGAAATTAATTGTGCTGAAGCCTGCGTAAACGGCTGTGTGTTGGGGAATAAGTGCCCCAATTTACAATATCGCGAAGAGGCATCCAAATTCATTCAGGAAAAATCGCTGGATGACATGATCGCGCTCGCTGAAGCTGCTCGTCTCAAGAAACTCATGGAGCCTCCCAAGTGGATATTGCCTGACGACGAGTGATCTATTGCGTTTCACAAAGGGTTGATAGTACGGCGCACTATCAACCCCTTGCTAGAGGCTTACGTTAATCGCTCCGTAGCCATTTCAGCCCCTCAGCGAGGGGCTGAAATGGCTCAAAAACTGCCCTACTCGAAGCGTGGGGCACGTTTTTGAGCCTTCGTCGAATTCCTAAGAAAACGTGTTTTCTTTTCGTTTTCCCAAGGGGGGTAGTAGTGCGCTGCACTACTACCCCCCTTGTTGGAGACTCACGTTAATCGACAAACTCAGGGCGAGCCTGTTGCGTTTGAGTGAGTTGGTCTTCTAGCGCACCCCAA
>DATNPS010000520.1:0-13213 GCA_036703095.1 Crinalium sp.
CGCGCTCCGCGCGGCTCTCAAAAAACAACCGGGTTTTAAGCGATTGAAAACCGCTGTAAATTTGCACTTTCTGAATGGGCGAGTTTGGGTGGCGCGACGTGCCGTCCAAACTCGCCCATTTACAGGAACGCGAAGCGCTCCTGTAAATCGCTCAAGAATCTGTGCTGAATTAACGCGAATTCGACAAATGCGTAAATTGTTGTCTTGCGCGACGTGCAGGACAACAATTTATGCCATTTTAGCTGCCCGACGGGCGGTTGGCATGACACAGTTTCGTGCATTTGTTGAATTCACGTCCTGTATGACTGAACTTCAGACTAATAATCTCTACCGCGCCGCGAAACGTTCTCTGTGAGAGCGTTTCGCGGCGCGCAGTTTTTCTTGCGCGTCGTCGGCTAAGACGCGCGATCTAGACTACACGCCAGGTATGAGAATGGCTGAGGTTTTGATGATTTTGTCCGCAAATCTGCTATGGCTGTAGCCACCTGGATTAGTACCTGCAAATGTTGCCGGATCTGAGTTAAAGAAAATTTAACTTTGAGAAATTAAGCCAGCATTTGGGTATTGTTTTTGTATATGAGGATACGCCTATACAAGCTGAGCTTTCCCAATCAGCCTCATCCTTTACCTTAGGATCATGGATCAATTAAAACCGAGTTTTTAATTTTGGGAAGTGCAGCTCTGCCGCACTTTCCTAAATTAAGTTCGGAGTTTAAGTAGATAGGCACAATTAAACATTAGATAGAAAAACCGGGGGAGTGCCCCGGAGGGGCACTCCCCCGGTTTTCTGGGTTTGGTTTAATTAGGCTTGCCTACTTATTAAATTCGCGATTCTTAGAAGCGATCGCTGTAGTGCCTTGCGAATGCTTCAATCAATTAAATGAGGCTACAACCATTGCCAAAGCTACTCTTAGTTGGGCGCTCATGAGTCACTGCAACAGGGCATGTTGTATCTGTGGAGTTGAAGCGAATGGTCAATAGCTATCTGTTTGAATCGATCATTCATTTCGTTGAGGCCGTCAGCTCATTATGACGCCTGATCTATTTCATGGAAAGGTTCCCGAAATTTTGATTGCAGACGATACGCTCGATTCCCTCCGACTGCTTTCAGATACGCTCTCCACGCATGGATATGACGTTCGCATTGTTACCAATGGTAAAATGGCTCTGACGTCAGCACGGGCAGCTCATCCCGATCTGATTCTGTTGGACATCAAAATGCCGGACGTATCGGGATATGACGTTTGCCAGCAACTTAAAGCAGATGCTCAAACACAAGATATTCCGATTATTTTCATTAGCGCGTTACATGAACCGTTTGACAAAGTTAAAGCGTTTAAGGTAGGTGGTGTTGATTACATTACTAAACCCTTTCACATTGATGAAATCTTAGCGCGGATTCAAAATCAGCTGGCGTTGCGGTTCTCACTGGCTCACATTCATCAGCTCAATGTGAACTTGGAACAACGGGTACAGGAACGAACGGCACAACTTGAACGGGTAAACCAGTCGCTTCAGCAAGAAATTATTGAACGCCGACAAGTCGAGCAAAGTTTGCGAGACAGCGAAGCCAAGTTTCGCCAGATCTCGGAACATATCCAGGAAGTATTCTGGCTGCAAGAATATGATCCAATCCGGGCACAGCCAACGGCTTTGGTCTATGTGAGTTCTGCCTATGAAACCATCTGGGGGCGCACTTGTGAGTCTCTTTACGCTAACCCGTGGGAGTGGCTCGCGGCCATCCATGAGGACGATCGCCAACGGGTGGAACAGGCGTTTATCCAGCAAGCGGGCCAGGGAGCTTATGATGAGGAATATCGAGTGGTGCGCTCGGATGGTTCAATTCGCTGGATTCGCGATCGCGGTTTTCCCATCTCCCATCCTGGTGGCAGCGTGTACCGGATCGCAGGCATTGCTGAAGATATTACCGACCGTAAACAGGCAGAGTTAGAGCGCGATCGCTTCTTTAATCTCTCGTTAGATCTGCTCTTTATCGCCAACGATCAGGGTATCTTTAAACGGCTCAATCCAGCCTGGGGAGACTTGTTGGGCTACAGCGATCAGGATTTACTCGATTGCTGCTTTTGGCATCTGATTCATCCAGAGGATCAGGCGATTGTGCAGCATACTCAACACCTGTTGACTCAGGGAGAGGATGTCAATACGGCAGAAATGCGCTGTCGTTGTAAAGATGGTTCGTATCTTTGGATCGCCTGGAATGCGGTTCCCTTCGTGCAGGAAAACTTGATCTATGGCGCAGGGCGAAATATTTCTCAGCGCAAAGAATCAGAAGCGAGGCTCGTCCACGAAACACTCCATGATTCTTTAACGGGATTGGCCAATCGGACGTGTTTTATGGAGCGACTGGAACAGGCGATTAAGAAAAGCCACCGTGAATCAGATAAATGGTTTGCGGTTCTGTTCATTGATCTGGATGATTTTAAGCGGATTAACGATACGTTGGGGCATGGGATTGGCGATCAGCTTTTAATCCAAATCTCGCGCCTGTTGAAGGGAGCCGTGCGAGAGGTTGACTCGGTGGCTCGACTCGGTGGCGATGAATTTACCATTTTGCTGGAGGAGGTGCAAACGCTCAAAGAGGTGCTCAACATTGCAGAACGCATTCAAGAAACGCTCAAACCTCCATTTCAGTTGAACCATCACGAGATCTTTACCAGTGCCAGTATCGGGATCGTCTTTAGCACACCGAGCTATCAAAACGTTGCCGAAGTTGTCCGAGATGCAGACATTGCCATGTACCGTGCCAAAGCCAATGGTAAAGGCTGTTATGAAGTTTTTGATCAAGGCATGTATGCCCAAACGTTATACCAGGTAGAACTAGAAAATCGTTTGCGGTATGCGATCGCAAATCAGGAATTGCAGCTTTACTATCAACCCATTGTTCGGCTTCAGGGTGACAGCATCTTGGAAGGGTTTGAAGTTCTGTTGCGCTGGCTGCATCCCCAAAAAGGATTGATTTCAGCCGGGGAGTTTATTCCCATTGCAGAGAGTACTGGCCTGATCAATGCGATTGGAGAATGGGTTTTAAAGGAAGCCTGCATTCAGCTTCAGTACTGGCGTTCAGTTTATCCTGATTTTAAGAACTTATATTTTAGTATCAATATTTCAGGAAGGCAGTTGCGGGAACCGTCTCTTATCAATACGCTCGATCGCACTCTGGCAGATACCCACATTCCACCGCATTGCCTCAAGCTAGAAATCACTGAAAGCAGCTTGATCGAAAATACTCAAATCGCGACTCAAATTTTACACGGCATTCAGCAGCGTGGCATTCAAATCAGTTTAGATGACTTTGGCACGGGATTCTCATCGCTGCGATACCTCCATCAATTTCCGATTAATATCATCAAGATTGATCGATCGTTTGTTGAAACTGTTCAGCAGGGCACTCGCGAACGCAGCATTGTTCATTCCATCATTACGCTAGCGCGTGCTCTGGGCTTTACGACGGTCGCTGAAGGCATTGAAACCCAGCATCAGCTTGAACAACTTCAATCTTTGGAATGCGAATTAGGGCAAGGGTATTTCTTTTCTCGTCCCCTGGCCCATCAGGAGCTTAACGAATTTTTGCTTCAACATGGCTTTGTTCCACACTCTCCGCTATGGAGTGCTGGAACGCTTTAAATATGGCAACCGTTGAGACGGTTAGGACAGGATGCGTGTGGGCAATTGCTGTTAAATAGACGTGAATTTGATAAACGGGCTTTTGAAGGCGACGTGCGATACCTTCAAAAGCCCAATTTTGTGTGCGCAACGCGCACGCAAAATCGGGCTACCGAATTCACGTTAAATAGCTTTTGCAAACATTTTCTCAAGCCAGATTTGCAATTGCCTGAGTTGGGAACTGGTTGCCAGTTGAATCACCTGTTGCGCAAAGGGGGTCAATGTTGCATCCGATGCGATCAGTTGCTCTGCTCTGTCTACCAGGGCTTGAGTGTCACCATCGTAGACCCATGTGAGTAATTGCTGAAAGACATCCGGTGCAGGGAACGTCATCTCTTCTGGCGTTGTGTCTAAGGGTAGGGGCGATCGCCTCTCTGGCCTCTCCTCATACTGCCACTCCAGGTTCAACTGCTCCTGCAACGTTTGGAGCAATAGGTCAGCCTGGACTGGCTTGGGCAGAAATACCTTCGCGCCTGCCTCGATCGCTTCTCGCTGATTACTCTTAAACACACTGGCAGAGGAGGCGATCGTTACCATATCGCTCAAGTCGCCCGATTCACGAATTCGTTTCAGCAGTTGATAGCCATCCATAACGGGCATCCTTAAATCAGTGATGATGGCATCGGGTTTGTGGGCAATCGCCATCTCCCATCCCGCCTGACCATTCCTGGCCTCCATCAGCTCAAAGCCAAGCGGCTCCAGCAGGCTGGTAATCACAGAGCGATTCTCCCAATGGTCATCGACAACCAGTACTCTGCGGCGCTTGCCCGCGTAGCCGATAACCGTATTTTGGTTGACGATTCTGCTGGCGATCGCCCACTCCTTGGCTTCCGGCAAATCTACTTCAAACCAGAAAGTGCTGCCCCGTCCCGGTGCACTCTCTACTTGAATGGTACTCCCCATCAGCTCAATCAGCCTCTGACTGATAGATAAGCCCAACCCTGTTCCTTCAGATTGTCTACGCTGTTCTCCGACTTGCTCGAAGGGGCGAAAAATTTTCTCTAGCTGCTGGGCCGTCATGCCGACTCCGGTATCCTCAACCTCAAACCGCAAGCGATACATTCCTGCGGTTTCTAGCGGCTGATTTTTGACACGGAAGGTGACGCGACCGACATCGGTAAATTTAATGGCATTGCCCAGTAAGTTGATCAGGACTTGACGGAGGCGTTTTTCATCAGCGCGAATGCCCATCGGGATTTTTTCATCCGCCTCGTAGATGAAGGCAATCCCTTTAGGTTCAGTCCGAATTCGACAAATCTCCGTCACGTTTTGCAGAAACGCAGGGAGATGAAACTCGTTCACCGAAAGGTCAAGTTTGCGAGCTTCAATCTTGGCAAGGTCGAGAATGTCGTTAATCAACGTCAGCAAATGAGAGCCACACTGTTCAATGACGCTAATGCCCTTACGATCTTGCTGAGTCAGGGTCTGAGAGCGTTGCAGGATTTGGGTATAGCCGAGGATGCCATTGAGCGGTGTGCGCAGCTCGTGACTCATATTGGCAAGAAAGTCACTCTTCGCATGGTTGGCAGCATTAGCCGCCTCTTTTGCCTCATCCGCCGCTATCTTTGACTTTCGCAGTTGTGCCTGCTCAAATGATTGCACCTGCCACAAGACCACAATCATCGTACCCGCTAGCCCAGCCACGACGATCGCCATCAGATTTAACGGTCTCAGTTGCGCCTCAATATTTTCACGCGGAATCACCAGCGCGACAGACCAATTCGCTTCTTTAAGCGGTACAAAGGCCAGGTATTTCTGAGTGCCGTCAATATCAACTAGCTCAATGCCCTGTTTTTGATCCACCATACGCTGGGCGATCGCGGCCAGACTTTGATCTGCGGTTCCTAAAAGACTCGGAGCTGGTTTTTCTGCGGTTGACATCAAAGCCGCATTCGGGTGAACAATGGCTTCGCCTCTAGAGTTGAGCGCAAAGGCGTAACTACCCTCTCCGTAGTGAAGCCGACTCACGACTTGAGAGACGCGGGCGATAGTTGAGACTCCAATAAACACCCCAATCGGTGGGCTATTCGCATCAACAGTTTGCCGGATGGGAGTGGCGATCGCAATACTCGCAACCTTGTTGGTCTGTCCAATAAACGGATCAGAAACCGTTAAGTTTCCTGCTAATGCTCTCTGAAAGTAAATTCGATTCCTGAGTGTTCTATTCGTGCGACCTATAAGCGTGTTGTAGTATGAACCGTCGGGTTTCGCTAAACTCAGCGTCAAATATTCATTGATTCGCTGCACTTCAGCTTTTAAGTAAGGTTCAGCAGTTGCCCAGTCTAAAGAACGGACAGCGCCCGTGTTTGCGAACATCTGCACTTCAGCTTTCCGCAGCGCTAGCCAGCTATCAATCTCATCCGTTCCCTGTTGCACCTCCAGGAAAGCACTGCGCTTCAAATTCTCCAGCGTCAAATTTCGCACTACTTGATAACTACCATAAGCAGCAAGGCTCACAATCAAGGTTGTGCCACCAATCAGCAGTCGCGTCAACAAATTGCGATTGAGACTGCCGACCGCAACTGCTTGCTGTGGCAGAGTTTGACTGAGCTTAGAGGTAAACAACGACCTTGCGCGAACCATAACCAGTAATGCTGGACTGGGAATCATAACTTACTCATTAATGTTCCCAATTCAAAATCGTGGATGGTTCTATCGCAAGAATTTTTAATGATGGCCTGCATTGTTCACGTTACTCTACGCGTCATTCCAACGCTTGATTCAACTATTACTGCGGCGATATTGGAGAGTACTGAAACCCCAAGGGCTTCGTTGTGGGGCGCGCTTCGCAGCCTATAACAATCCCAGGCTTGTCTCTGTTCGGTCGGCAAAGATGACGACTCAATAACAGTCATACTCGAACAAGCTGCCCTGGATGGCATCACGGAAATGGTTAATCCTCCCTGCTTTAGGTAACTCTGATGCTCTGGAATTAAGCAAGAATGACTACACTCGACCCGTTGCTGACGTTGAAGACGTCGTGACAAAATGTTAGCCAGTAGCAGTGAAGACTCCACCATTTACCTGTGGGACGTGGCATCGGGCGATCGCCTGTATGAAGGGATGAACATTCGGGACGCTCAAGGACTCACGGCTGCCCAGCAATCTGCCCTTCTAACATTGGGAGCGATCGAACCTGAGTAACTCAGCATTGTAACTCGGCATTACTGAGTAGATGTCAGGTTAATCCCGGATCGAGACACTGTCCTTCACTGGTTCAAGTTTCTATCCTGCTGAAAAATAGACCAGTCAAGATTAGAAGTTAAGCTCCGATTTAAGCAAGTTGTGGTTTGGTGCTTAACTTACACCTAACTTGGTAAACTCGACTGTTTTTAACCGTTGAGAGTCAGCATAATGACGATTAAATCAACTAACTAGCATTTAGCTGCAATTTAACCCACGTCTGGACAGTTCGAGAAGAAAAAATGTGCACCTAGAAGTGTACATCGACGCGAATCAAATCAAGGCAGCACTAACATAAACGATTTAGAGAAAGTTTTGAGACCCCTGAGTGCAACTGAATTCAAGCAGGGCGATCGCTAGAATGGTTGGTTGGATCTGCTGTTAATCACGCGACTACTACATAAGGAGAATCAAACATGAACGAATCACTCAGAAACAAACGTGCCCTCGTTACGGGTGGAAGCCGTGGCATTGGGGCGGCGATCGTCAAGCGATTGGCCAGTGAAGGCGCAGATGTCGCCTTTACCTATACCAGTTCACCGGATCAAGCGGATAAAACGGCTCACATGGCGCAGTCGTTTGGGGTGCGGGCGATCGCCATTCAAGCCGATAGTACCGATGCCGATGCTGTCATAGCGGCGGTGGAACGGACTGTCGCTGAATTGGGCAGCATCGATATTCTGGTGAATAACGCCGGAGTATTAGCCATTGCCCCGATCGATGATCTGACACTTGCCGATTTCGATCGCACGTTTGCCGTCAATGTGCGGGCTGTCTTTGTGGCAACCCAAGCCGCTGTCAAACACATGGGAGAAGGCGGGCGCATCATCAATATCGGCAGCACCAACGCCGAACGGATGCCCTTTAGTGGCGGTAGCGCTTACGCGATGAGCAAATCTGCCCTGCAAGGTCTGGTGAAGGGACTGGCACGGGATCTCGGTCCACGGGGAATTACGATCAACAACGTGCAGCCTGGCCCAATCGCGACAGACATGAATCCTCCAGAGGGCGAGTTCGCTGAAATGCTGAAAAAATTGATGGCACTGCCCCGCTATGGCTCCGTCGAAGAAATTGCCGGGATGGTGGCGTATCTAGCCAGTCCTGAGGCCGGATTCATCACAGGTGCCAGTCTGATGATTGACGGAGGGTTTAGCGCATGAAGACCGCTCAATCCGGCACTGCGATTGTGGTGTTACATGCGATCGCCCACGCATTGCATGGTTTAGCACATGTAAAGATTCCAGTTCCACTTTCTTCGCTGCAAAGTGTGTTTATTGTGGCTGTAATTTTTCTGGCTCCGGTCATTGCCGCCATTTTGCTTTGGACAACGTTTGATCGTCTTGGCAACTGGCTCTTGCTCAGTTCAATGGCTGGAGCCGTTCTGTTTGGTATCTACAATCATTTGATTGTGATGAGTCCCGATCATGTTTCTCAAGTCTCCTTTGCAAGCTGGGGATTGCTGTTTCAAATTACAGCCGTTCTTACCTTAGTTGTCGATGGCTTTGGTTTCTGGATCGGTATACGGGGATTGAAATCCACACCGAAACTCAAAGAAGTTTCATAAGTTCTCGATCCTAACAAAGGAGTATATAAATCGATGTCACATCATCTCGATTCCCCAACGGCTAAGGAAGACGGACGAGTAGATATTACCGATGTCTATGTGTTTGCAGGTGAATCAGCAAACACCACCGTTTTGATCATGGCAGTCAATCCTTTAGCGGGTGAAGTATCACCGACCACCTTTCGAGCAGGTGCGCTCTATGATTTCAAAATTGATACCAATGCTGACGTGATTGAAGATCTGGATTACCGCATTACATTTGGAGAATCTGATGCCAATGGCATTCAGCGGATCGAGCTGCGTCGCGTGGAGGGGAGTGCCGCCACAGAATTTGATAGTAATGGCCAACTCATTGCAGAAGGTAATACGGGCGACGTAATCGCAATCGGCAAAGGTGGACGCCTGTGGGCAGGGCTAGTTGCTGACCCCTTCTTCTTCAACCTGGGCGCATTTGGACAATTTGCCAAGCTCATTCTCGAAGAAAATCGATTCGATCCCAGTGTGTTTGATACGGCTGAAAACGCTCTAGCAGGACATAACGTGACTGCGATCGTCTTAGAACTGCCCACTGCTGATCTCAGTACCGAACCGATTCAGCTTTGGGGAACCACAACCATTCAGCATGAGGGACAGTGGAAGACCATCAACCGGGCGGCGACTCCGTTGGTTCAGCAGGTGTTTATCCAGGATGAGCATATTAAAGATGCTTACAACAAATCGCTGCCAAGAGATGACGTTGCCAAATATGGAGAGGCGATCGCCACCTTTACCGCAAAGGTGACTCAACTGGCAGGCACGACAACTGATCCTCAAGCATACGCACAGCAGGTTGTACAATTCCTCTTGCCTGATGTTCTGACGTATAACCCACAATTACCCGTTGGCTACGGGTTTGCAGGCCGTAATGGCAGAGCACTTGCAGATGACACACCCGACTTAATTTTGAGCCTTCTCGCCAATACACCCTTCTCCGATCGCGTTAGCAAGCCAGACGGATTGCGCGCTCAGTTTCCCTATTTGGCTCCGCCAAATTTGACATAAATGGCACAGCCAAACTCAAATTAGGAGAACGAATCATGACTCACCATGACTATATTGTGATCGGTGCGGGTTCGGCAGGTTGCGTGGTTGCCAATCGTCTGACAGAAGACTCCGAAACTACTGTGTTATTACTTGAAGCAGGCAACCCAGCGGCTAAACCTGAAATTCAAACGCCTTCCACCTGGACAAGCTTGTTGGGAACAGAAGTCGATTGGGCTTACTGGACTGAACCAGAAACAGGTCTTGATGAGCGAAAAATCCTGTGTTCGCGAGGCAAAGTCGTGGGTGGCTCCAGTGCGATCAATGCCATGATTTACATTCGCGGGAATCATCACGATTTCGATCAGTGGCAAGCCCTCGGTAATCCAGGTTGGAGCTATGAGGACGTGTTGCCCTACTTCAAGAAATCGGAAAACCAGCAGCGCGGTACGTCTGCATGTCATGGAGTTGATGGGCCTTTGAGCGTTACTGATCCGATCGCCCCTTCTGTCATCAATGCTCAATTTATCGAAGCTGCCGCAGAACTTGGCTACGATCGCAACTCTGACTTTAACGGCGCACAGCAAGAAGGCGCAGGCTTGTATCAACTAACCGTCAAAGATGGTAAACGACACAGTGCCGCCGCCGCTTTTCTCATCCCGATTCTCGATCGCCCCAATTTAATAGTTCAAACGGGTGCAGCCGTGACTCGATTATTGTTCGAGAAAACTCGTGCCGTTGGGGTCGAATATCTGCACCAGGGAACGCTACATCAAGTTTTTGTCAATCGAGAGATCATTCTATCGGCGGGTGTGTTCGATTCACCCAAACTGTTGATGCTCTCTGGTATTGGGAGTGCAGAACATCTACAGGCTTTAAACATTCCGGTGATTGCTGATTTGCCTGGGGTAGGGCAGAACTTGCAAGACCATCCATTGGTTGGTGTTGGCTATCAGTCTACTCAGGTGCTCCCCCCGCTGACGCTCACCAGTAATCTCGTCGAAGCGGGGCTATTCCTGCATAGCAACAATAACGGGACTACGCCTGACTTACAGTTTCTCTTCAGCCCGGGTTTATGGGTTGGTTCAGCGATCGCCCCTGATGTTCCAGGATTTACCTTAATTTTGTGTCTGGTCAAGCCTCAAAGTCGAGGTACTGTAACGCTGCACTCAGCTAATCCTGCTGATCCACCTGCCATTCGAGTGAACTACCTTCAGCATGAGGCGGATTTACAAGTCCTGGTAGAAGGCATCAAAATTGCCCGTCAACTCGCTCATGCAGATGCCTTTGTTGCAATCCGGGGACAGGAGATGGCTCCCGGTACCGAGATAAGCAGTGATGAAGCGATCGCAACTTATATTCGACAATCGGCCAATACCTTTTGGCATCCTGCCGGAACGTGCAAAATGGGAATTGACTCAATGGCAGTGGTAGACCCAGAACTGCGGGTACATGGAATTGAGGGGTTAAGGGTCGTTGATGCCTCAATCATGCCAACGGTGACTACCGGAAATACAAACGCGCCCACCATTATGATTGGTGAGAAAGCTGCCGATTTGATTAAAGCAAGCGATCGCGTTTCACAGCAAATATCTCCAATTGCGGTATGACTCTTACAAACGCAAAGACAATCCCATCTCAAGCAAATTCTCAAGTAGCTACTCTAGCCAAACTTTACCTGGAAGGTAAACCTGCCGAGATTTCCGAGGAGGCGATCGCCCAACTGTGTGATTGGCTCATGGATGCGTTTCATCAATTGCCTTTAAATCTGCAATTTGCCGATTACATGCGTTACGCCAACGTTGACCAGATGTTTGCCGATATTGAGCAAGGGCATCTTTGGGTCTCTGCGGATAGTTACGATTCTTCTGTGTATCCCAATCCGATCTACGGTTTTATTTTTCAGGGAATGCACGACTACGATCACTTTTTGACCAAAACTGACTTCAGCCTGGAAGGAGAAATCGCAGCTTACAACGTTGCAGCAAAGCGATCGCCAAGCCTGGAGATTCAAAAGATTTTCTACTCCGAAATTGTGCTGCGAACTGCTGCCTATCTGTATTTAGGACACGCAGCTGCTCCGAAGATTGTTTTTTTGTAATGGCTAAAACCCACCATCATTTAAAAGCATGACTCACTATGACTACATTCACTTATGATTACATCGTGATTGGGGCTGGCTCGGCAGGGTGTGTGGTGGCAAATCGCTTAACAGAAGACCGCGAAACCAGCGTTTTGTTGCTCGAAGCAGGCACTCCCGATACAAAACCAGAGATCCAAATTCCTCTGGAATGCACCCATCTCCCCAGCACTGAGATCGATTGGGGCTATTTCTCGGAACCCGAACCGTATTTGGGCGATCGCCAAATCTTCTATCCCCGTGGCAAAGTGTTGGGAGGCAGCAGTGCCATCAATTTCCTGGTCTATACGCGGGGCAATCATCATGATTATGACCACTGGCAATCCATGGGCAATCTCGGTTGGGGGTACCAGGATGTCCTGCCCTATTTCAAAAAGTCAGAACATCAGGAGCGGGGTGCCGATGCCTATCACGGAGTCGATGGCGAGTTAAGCATCACCGATGTGATTGACCCAGCACCCATTTCGCAACGCTTTGTTGATGCTGCAATGGCCCTGGGATTTGAATACAATCCCGACTTCAATGGAGCGCAGCAAGAGGGTGTAGGTTCCTTCCAGTACACCGTGAAAGACGGGAAACGACACAGTACAGCGGCAGCATTTCTTCATCCCATTCTCGATCGCCCAAATTTAACGGTTATAACCGGAGCCTTCACAACGCGGTTACTGTTTGAGGGCACTCGCACCGTTGGCGTGGAATATTTGAAGGAGGGTATCCTGCATCAAGTCCGGGTAAGTCAGGACGTGATTATCAGTACGGGTGCGATCGATTCGCCCAAGTTGCTGATGCTATCTGGAATTGGTGATGCCGAGCGATTGCAAGCCATGGGCATTCCGGTGGTGGCTAATCTGCCCGGAGTGGGTCAAAATCTACAAGACCATATTCTGGTTGCTGTACCCTACGAAGCCACTCAGGATCTTCACACTGCAACCACCAGTAGTGGCATCGCCGAAACCGTGTTGTTTCTGCATAGTCATTACAACCAGGGCGTTGCGCCTGACTTAGAATTAGTCTGCGGCCCGATCCTATGGGCACCTCCTGGGTATCCAAATTCTGGGCAGGGGTTTACGGGGCTAATCGTTTTGAATCATCCCCACAACGTTGGTCGTGTCAGTTTGCGATCGCCCAATCCTAACGATCCACCCATGATCCAGTTGAACTATTTAGAAAATCAGTCTGATGTGAAACGGCTAGTTGATGCGCTGAAATTAATGCGTCAGGTGATCCAGTCCAATGCCTTCGATGAGTTTCGTGGACGGGAAGTGGCTCCGGGAGATGACGTACAGAGTGATGCTGATATAGAAGCTTATATCCGGCAAACCTGCGGGACGGTGTTTCATCCGGTCGGCACCTGCAAAATGGGCACAGATCCGATGGCGGTAGTAGACTCGGAACTGCAAGTTCATGGTGTGCAAGGATTACGGATCGCGGATGCCTCCATCATGCCCACGATCATTACAGGACATACAAACGCCCCCACGATCATGATTGGTGAGAAAGCTGCCGATCTGATTAAAGCGACAAAGCTCCGTTCTGAACAACTGCACCAAACTGTTGCATGAATGCGATCGCCCAATAGAGCTACATCAGTAGATCGTAAATGGGTTGTGTGACGCACTTCG
>DATNPS010000537.1:0-20426 GCA_036703095.1 Crinalium sp.
CGCGCGAAGCGCGCCCTACAACACACCCTATTTAATTGCCAGGTTAATAGGACATCAATCGTTTTCAAACATGAGCCATCGCGGACGACGAGGATTCAACGGTGGCACTGTTTTTCTCGTACTCACACTGCTGTTGAATCAATTTCGCGACTAATCCTGTCCACCCAGTCTGGTGACTGGCTCCAAGTCCGGCTCCGTTATCTCCATGAAAATATTCGTGGAACAAAATGAGATCGCGCCAGTGAGGATCAGTTTGAAAGGGCTGGAGTCCGCCATAGCAGGGGCGATTTCCCGATTCATTGCGCAGAAAGATCTGGGTTAAACGTTGCGATAGCTCTAACGCAACCTCCCAGAGCGTTAACCATTGTCCGGAACCCACTGGGCACTCTACCTTAAACTCATCTCCCAGATAATGATGAAACTTTTGCAGTGACTCAATAATCAAAAAGTTAACGGGAAACCAAACCGGGCCACGCCAGTTTGAATTGCCGCCAAACAGGCCACTGCTCGATTCAGCAGGCTCGTAATCTACTCGATGCACCTGCCCTCCAGCTTCAAAAATGTAGGGATACTGGGCGTGGAAGCGAGATACCGCACGGATTCCGTAATCTCCCAAAAACTCGCCTTCGTTTAGCATCTTTTCCAGAATGCGGCGCAGTTTGTCGATGGGTGCGATCGCCAGTAACCGTCGAGCCTCCGTTCCCGTTGTTTGCATACAGGCCACATTGCGCGTCAGGTCGGGCCGATTGGCAATAAACCACTCCAACCGTTCCTTAAAACCCGGTAATTTGTTCAGAACGGCAGGTTCCAGTGTTGTTACTGCAAACAGTGGAATTAGACCGACCATCGATCGCACTTTGAGTCGCAAACGTTCATGATCAGGCAGGTGCAGCACATCATAGTAAAAGCCATCCTCGTCATCCCACAGTTGAGCACCATCACCGCCAAGGTGGTTCATCGCATCCGCAATGTAGAGGAAATGCTCAAAAAACTTGGTGGCCATGTCTTCATACACTGGGTTTTCCACCGCCAGTTCCAGCGCAATGGTGAGCATATTCAGGCAATACATCCCCATCCAGCTTGTCCCGTCTGATTGCTCAATATAGCCTCCTGTCGGCAATGCAGAACTGCGATCGAACACACCAATGTTATCCAGTCCCAGAAATCCGCCCTCAAATACATTGCTACCTTCTGCATCTTTGCGATTTACCCACCAGGTGAAATTGAGCAGCAGCTTTTGAAAGACTCGCTCTAAAAACTGGCGATCGCTCCGGCCATACATCTTCTGCTCGATCTTATAGACGCGCCAGGTTGCCCAGGCGTGAACGGGTGGATTGACATCTCCAAAGGCCCATTCATAAGCCGGAATTTGACCATTGGGATGCATGTACCATTCGCGAGTCATCAAATCGAGCTGGTGTTTTGCAAAATCAGGATCAACCATCGCGAGAGGAATGGTGTGAAATGCCAGATCCCACGCTGCAAACCAGGGATATTCCCATTTGTCAGGCATCGACAAAACATCCTCTGTCTCCAAATGCGACCATTGGTGATTGCGACCTTTAGCGCGTTTTGAAGCAACCGCAGGTGCAGTTGGATCACCCTTGAGCCAGCGATCGACTGAATATGAGTAATATTGTTTTGTCCATAACATACCCGCAAATGCCTGACGCTGTACGTTGTGCAGATCGTCACTCATGGCGAACGGCGAGATGTGTTGATAAAACTCATCTGCTTCTCGCTGGCGCATTTGCAAGATTCGTTCAAATGTCTCGCCAAACATCTGTGAAATAGGTTGCCCTGAGGTGTTTTTTTGCAATCGCAACCGTATCGTTTTAGTTTCACCTGCGCCAATCGTCAAGATATAATCTGCTGCTACTTTGGTACCAATCTGATCAGGATTTACTGTGTTCGTTTCACCGTGAATCACAGAGTTATGAATGCCATCTTTTACATAGGGAAATGAATTCGCTACTCCAAACAAACGTTCTGTATTCGTTTCGTTTTCAGTAAATAGAAGTTTTGGAACAGTTCCATTCTGTGCATCACAACAGAGAAGAAATTGTCCCAGATCAGGATGCTGCGCTTCTACGATCGCCATGTTTTCTCGTCTGCCATTTAGAGACGTAGGATTCATGGCCTGTAAGGAAGGCTTAATGGCGTTTTGATCCCATGACCAGAGATTGCGAAACCAGAGTGTTGGCAACACATGTAGCGTTTTTACATCTGGCCCACGATTGGCAACGTGAACGCTAATTAATATATCGTCTGGTGATGCTTTCGCATATTCAACAAACACATCAAAATAACGATTTTCATTAAATACACCTGTATCTAACAACTCGTACTCAAAATCTTGTCGAGTACGGCGCTTGTTTTCATCAACTAACTCAGCATAAGGAAATGCTTTCTGGGGATACTTATAGAGATACTTCATATAAGAATGAGTTGGCGTGCTGTCAAGGTAAAAATAATACTCTTTGACATCCTCGCCATGATTGCCTTCGTTACCCGTCAGACCAAACAACCGCTCTTTTAAAATTGGATCTTCACCATTCCAGAGAGCGATCGCAAAGCAAAGCAATTGCCGATCGTCCGAAATTCCCGCCAACCCATCTTCACCCCAACGATAGGCCCGCGATCGCGCCTGATCGTGCGAAAAGTAATCCCACGCCGTTCCGTCCGGACTGTAGTCTTCCCGCACCGTACCCCACTGCCGCTCACTGAGATAAGGCCCCCATTTTTTCCAAAATGCTTGGCGATCGCGCGTTTCATCTAATCGTTGTATTTCGGCAATCATGGCTGTTTTCCTTATCCTGACTGAAATGTAAACGTGGCGTGCGGATGAAACCTCTGGCTGAGGGTGAATTGCTCCACCCCTGGTTCAAAGTGTACGGGAAATGTATCGCAATCGGTTCGTTAGAACGGGGCGCAGGGGTGGAACCCCTGGCTGGAAGCGCATCCCCGCATCCCCTGTTCTAACCGTCTCGACGGTTGCCATATAACGCTTGAATTAAATTGCATAAATTGGGCGATCGCTACATAAATCTATCTAGCCCCCAGTTCTGGGAGACGTTGAACAATTTGAGCGTCTCCCAGGATTCTCGCGTTACCAAGCTGTAGCTGGGTAACAGAGGCGAGCTTCCAGCTTCCCGCTTAGCGGCGGGAAGCCGAAGCTTTTTCAAACATCAGAAATTATCGGCTCGCATTCGTGGCGGAGTGCAAAGGCGCATAGCCAAAGGTCGCATTCGCCATCCGACACCAGATCACTACGGTTTTATAAGAATCTAAGCTCACGCTGTCTGGAATGGGATAGCGTTGCGCACCTGTGTAGTCATGCAAACTACCTAGGTTGATCGGTTCACCCAAATTTTGATATGCCTGGGGAGGCCGTTCGGCTGAATCGAGTAGAACATGCAAATCTGGCCCCTGGTTGCTGGTGCTAAAGGCTGAATCGAGTTCCAGATAACGATGTCCACCTTCGGTGACGATGCGGGCTGTACCTGTCGTAGGCGCTTCACCTGCCATAAAGGTACCCGTAAACAGCGCAACGGGTGAGGTTTGGGCCATTGTGGGTTGATTGGCTACAATGGTTGCAGACGTAGGCTGAGACATCGAGCGAACAGCAGCGTGGCTGACAAATGGTAACGCGGCAACCATAACAGAAGCTGTACTGAGGATGAGCAATCGGTTCAGGTTCATAGTTCTAATTCCGTTAGAAGAGGTTTGTAAAGTAGTGTTAGAGCCTCTGAGCGACTGATTCGGCAGACCTCAGACTTGAAGTAATCCTGACCTGGATTTCCATTTGAAAGATGATTTTTATCTAAGAAAAAGATCGAAAAATCTGAAATGATGCTGAGACTTTTCTTAGCTAATTCTCATCTCAGCGGAATTTTGCAGCATTGATTACAATTCATGCCTTTCTAAAAAATCACTCATCCATATTAGATATTCTTTTAGAAAACACTCAGGATTTTCTCATTCTCACGTTTCAAGTTCACGTCAAGATGTCGTCATTCCTGCATTGGACTGATGCACATGACTTCATCCCATCCGACTGTTATTTTGGGGGGCGGGTTTGTTGGATTATTTACCGCCCTACATCTCCGTCAACAAAACTATCCGCATTCCATTGTTTTAGTCGATCAGCGCGATCGCTTCACCTTCAAGCCCCTGCTGTACGAACTGCTTACAGGAGAATTACACGCCGAGCAGATTTGCCCATCGTATGCTGAGTTACTTTCTGATCCAAACCTGTCGTTTGTGCAGGACAGTGTTGACTCCATTGATTTGATTCAAAAACGAGTCGTTTTAGCATCTGGAAAGCAGCTGGATTACGGCAAGCTCGTGTTGGCATTGGGCAGTCAAACGACTTACTTTAATACGCCCGGTGCAGCAGATTACGCGTTTCCCTTTGCGACGGCTGAGAATGCGATCGCCCTTCGAGATCACCTGAAATCTTCGTTAGAAAAAGCGCGCCTCACTCGCGATCCAGAACAACGGCTGCAACTGTTAACCGTTGCAATTATCGGAGCAGGGCCAGCGGGTGTAGAGTTAGCCTGCACGCTAGCCGATATTTTGCCCGTCTGGTATGACGAGCTAGGCGGCAATTACGAAGACCTCCGAATCGTATTGGTTAATCGCAGCAGTGACATCCTGAATGGCGATATCAATAGCCGACTGCGCGATCACGCCAAGGATTCCCTCGCGAATCGCACCATTCCCGTTGAACTACTATTAGATGCTGCCGTTACGGCCATCACGGTGGATGGCGTTGAAGTGATGCAGCAGGGCAACCCCACCCTGTTACCCGCTCATACCGTAGCCTGGACAGGCGGTACGGCAGTCCATCCCCTCCTGAAAACATTGCCCATTGCACCAGAAAACCGTAACCGTCGGGGCCAGCTTCACGTTCTACCAACGCTGCAACTGCCTGACTTTCCAGAGGTATTTGTGGGCGGAGATGGTGCTTATGTCGCTGACCATCCCCAACCTGCTACCGCACAGGTGGCCTATCAGCAAGGAAAGGCGATCGCAGACAACTTGAGGGCGATCGCAGACGGGAAACCACCCCAACCCGCCCAGATCCACCTGCGCGGTACCTTGATGAAACTCGGCATTGGTGAAGGAATTGCCAATATTTTCAATCGCTTCACCGTTCAGGGAGATTTGGGTCACCTGATTCGAGAAGCAACATATTTAGAACTATTGCCAACTCCCATTCATAACGTTAAGACGACCGCAGAGTGGCTGACTGACGAGCTATTTCAACGCCATCAGCCCAAAACTATCCATCCCGATCGCGTTGGCAAAACTCCAATTCTGGCAGGCACAATGGCTGTTCTGGCAGGAGTCATGATTTCGATGCCGTTAATCTGGCGTGCAGCGCAGCCAGATGCCTTTCAACAAAGTTTTTCCTGGACTGGCATTCCGACTCTACTCAATCAGCTTGCTCCAGTTCAGTCTAAGTAGTCTGAGTAGGATGCGTTAGCGTCAGCGTAACGCATTTTTAGAACAACAGGTGTGTTACTAATGCACCCAATTATTTCTTTAGGAGAACATCATGCGTCAATCTTTGAAACTCAATAAACTGCTCAACTTCAATATTTCCCTTAAAAAAGCGATGCTGCTCAATCGCATCACAATGGGTGTATTTTTCTTTCTCTCAGGCATTGCAAATTATCTCAATTTCAATGTTGAAAACGGATTTTATCAAACGGTTCTCACACTCAAACTACAGCTATGGGGACCATTTCCACAGGGGTGGGAAGGGATTGGGCCACTGCCTGCATTCTTTGCCATTCCCTATGCCTGGCTGTTGCCATTGGCAGAAATTGTTCTCGGCGCGTTGTTTGCACTTGGGTTTTGGGTTCGCTGGACAGGTTTGCTGTTGATTCTCATGACGAGCAGCATTGTATTGGCGTTTGGCATTATTCCGGCAGGCAGTTTATTTCCGAATGCGGCTGAAAGTTTCAACAAAAATATCATGTTTATGACGCTGATCTGGATGTGTATGGCATACGAAGCCGATGTTAAAAAAGCACGGATGCGTCGTACCGCAGAACGCACTTATCAACGGGCGATCGAAGAAATCAGATAAGGTCTGCTTCATCTCAATACCATTACATCCTCATATCTTATGTACAGTACTCATTACGATGTCATCATCATTGGAACGGGCGCAGGGGGCGGCACCCTGGCACATCGATTGGCACCGAGCGGCAAGAAAATTTTGGTATTAGAACGAGGCACATTTTTACCGCAAGAAAAAGCGAATTGGGATACGGTGCAGGTGGTTCAAAAAGAGCGGTATCACACGTCAGACGTTTGGTACGACAAAGACGGGGAGCCGATTCATCCCGGCACGGGCTATTGGGTTGGCGGCAACACAAAAGTATATGGGGGAGTGCTATTGCGGTGGCGCGATCGCGACTTTGAGCAAGTTGTTCACAAAGGCGGCATCTCACCGGAATGGGAATTGAAATATCGCGATTTTGAACCCTACTACACGCAGGCTGAACATTTATATGAAGTTCACGGTCAACGTGGCGCTGATCCGACTGAACCACCCGCTAGCATGGATTATCCCTTTCCGGCAGTCAGCCACGAACCGCGCATTCAAGAAATTCACGACGCCCTGCAAGCCAAGGGATTACAGCCCTTTAGCGCACCACTGGCGATCAAGCTGAATGAAGTGAATCGCCGTTTAGGAGCCTGCATTCGTTGCGATACGTGCGATGGATTTCCATGTCTGGTGAATGGTAAAGCCGATGCGGATGTGAACTGTGTGCGTCCTTCCATTGACAACTTTAAAAATGTTACGTTGCTGACCGAGGCGGAAGTCCTGCGGCTACACACCAATCCATCTGGACGGGAAGTGACTCATGTGGAGGCGCGAGTAGCTGGACGACGATCGCTCTTTTCTGCCGATATCGTTGTGGTTTCGTGTGGTGCGATTAATTCAGCGGTGTTGCTGCTGAAGTCTGCTAATGATAAACATCCCAACGGGTTAGCCAATAGTTCTGATCAGGTGGGGCGCAACTTCATGAAGCATCAGAACGGTGCAATCATTGGCGTTACGCGCAAACCAAATCCCACCCAGTTTCAGAAAACGCTGGCCATCAACGACTTTTATTGGGGTGAACCGGGATTTGATTACCCTATGGGCCATGTGCAACTGTTGGGCAAAGTCAACAAAGACATGATCGCGGCTGAAGCGCCAAAATTTTCACCGGGAATAGCACTAGACGAAGTAGCCCGTCACTCGGTTGATTGGTGGCTCACGGCTGAAGATTTACCCGATCCCCACAATCGCGTTTCCGTACAAGATGGCCAAATTTATCTGGACTATGTGGATAACAATATTGAAGCGTTCGATCGCCTGTTACAACGCTGGTCGAGTGTTCTAAAGTCTATCGATTGCGCTGAAAGCATCATCCCCTGTTCTTTTTATTTTCGTAAGCGGCTACCGTTGCAGGGTGTCGCCCATCAGTGCGGAACCTGTCGATTTGGTTCTGATCCAACTACTTCCGTACTGGATCTCAACTGTCGCACTCACGATATTGATAATCTCTATGTCGTGGATGGCGCATTTTTCCCTTCTAGTGCGGCTGTGAACCCCACTTTAACGATTATCGCAAATGCACTACGCGTCGGTGATCACTTGCTCGATCGATTGAAATAAGCATTCGTAACACTGCTGTCTCGGCGGTTCGTTAATCACCAGAAGACGGTGTTACCCGATATCTAAGGATCGTGGATTTAATAAAACCTGAAACTTAATTTTTGAAAGTGCTGCTCTGCCGCGCTTTCAAAAATTAAAAATTCGGTTTTAATTGTTCGTGATCCTAAACCCATACTCCTCGGTTAACGCTCTAAAACCCAATTTATGGTGAAAGTGGGCGGCAAAGCCGATCGCTTTCACCATAAATCGGATTCTTAACCAAACAGTATTGATACCTAAACCGCCAGAATGGCGATGTTACGAGAGGAGACGAGAGAAAATGCTAATGAAACGAATGTATTCCAATCTATTAGGTCGAGTTCATCATTCGGTTTATTTGTGGACAGCGGTTCTAATCTTTGCGGCATCGAATGCTGTAACGCGCAAGCTGACTGAAATTGGCGCACAGCATTTGGTAGATGGCAGAAATCCAATTTCACTCTGTAATGTGTTATTTGCTGGAAATCTGTGTGCCTTCGTCATGCTGCTATTGCTTTTTGGCAAAGAGTGGAATCAACGCACCATCGGCCAACTTACACGATCTGACTGGCTTAGCTTAGGGGCGATCGCCATCCTCTCTGGTGCTCTTGCACCGGGTTTAATTTTTGCCGCGCTGGATAAAACAACAGTGACCAATGTGGTTTTAGTGGGGCGATTAGAACCTCCGCTGACGTTAGCTTTGAGCATTTTATTACTGAAATCACAGGTCAATCGTTGGACGATCGCAGGTGCAGCGGTATCCTTCAGCGGAGTTGTCGTCATCACGTTTCTAACAGATTCAGAACAAATCGTGCCTATGATGGGCGGGTTCCATATTGGTCAAGGAGAATTGCTGGCTGTGGTCGGTGCATTGGTGCTGGCGATCGCTACCACTATCAGCAAACTATACTTACAGCACATTCATTTGGGGGTCTTTAGTCTGGTGCGTACTGGTGTCGGAACGGCTGTATTTTTTGTGTTGGCAAGAACTCTGTATGGTTCACAGCACTTTGTCGATATCTTTTCGCCGTTTCTGTGGAAATGGATGTTGCTGTATGGATCGATGATTGTCGTGATTGGACAACTGTGCTGGTTTGCCGGACTGCGCGGTTCGACCGCAGCAGAAAGTACGCTGGCAAATTCGGTGAATCCAGTGGGGGCGATCGCGATGGCGTATCTCATCCTGGGTGAAGTGCCGACGTCTGCTCAATACATGGGTGGCCTCATTATTTTTATTGGAATTATTTTGAGCATGATTGGCAATCTTCGCGATAGTCAATCTAGAAAACGTCTAACCCAAGTTACACCTGCTCAAGACATGGAAATGGCGATCGGCTTCCGAGGCATTTGAAGGTTAGAATAGAGGGATTCTGATCCCCCAGGGGGGGATATTATGCCTCATCACCCGACTCAGAGTGTTCTCATTCGTCTCGCCAAAATTGAGGAACATTTGCAAGCCACCATCCAGATGGTGCACGAGGACACCTCATCTCCAGACGTGTTGCGGCAAATTGCCGCCCTTCAATCTGCTTTGAGTCAATTAGCTCAGGTAATTGTGCAGGATTATGCTGAGAGTTGTTTAACCGAAATTCCTGAACGAGAGCATTTGGAAGCCGAGTTGGAAGATTTGCTATCTGCCTTAAAGCTATTCCTATAAGGAATGCATTTGCCGAATTCACGCTATTCTGATTGAGGACTTTGAGGCAATTACGATGGCTTGGATACGCCCTGACGGTAGACAACCCAACCAACTGCGTCCAGTTCGGTTTGAGCGACAATTCACCCGCTTTGCCGCTGGCTCAGTGTTAACCCATTGTGGAGAGACAAAAGTGCTCTGTACAGTGAGCGTGCAGCCAGGAGTGCCCAGATTCCTGGAAGGGTCGGGAAAAGGGTGGTTAACCGCAGAATATCGAATGCTGCCATCGGCAACTCAGCAACGTCAGCCTAGAGAATTGTTGAAGCTGTCAGGCCGAACCCAAGAAATTCAACGGTTGATCGGGCGATCGCTGCGTTCCACGCTGGATATGGACGTGTTAGGAGAACGGACTCTAACGGTCGATGCCGACGTGCTGCAAGCAGATGCAGGAACCCGAACCACCGCTATCACAGGCAGTTTTGTAGCGCTCAGCGATGCCATTCATCACTTATTACAGCGGGGTGATCTGGAGCGATCGCCCATTTGTCATCAGGTAGCTGCCATTTCCGTTGGATTAATCGATGGCGAAGCCTTTTTGGACTTAAATTATCCAGAAGACGTGAAAGCGGCGATCGATTGTAATGTCGTCCTTAACGAAAATCTCGATTTGATCGAGGTACAGGGAACAGCAGAAGAGGGAAGCTTCTCCAGAACTCAACTCAACCAAATTTTGGATGTCGCTGAAAAAGGAATTCAAGAATTATTAGAGCTACAGCGTCAAACGCTTCAACATCCCCTTAATTCCTGAGGGGGCGATCGCGCTAGTGGGCTAAAACAGCTTTTAGGGGTGTTGCACAATGCACAACACCCCTAAAAGCTGCTATTTAAACTTTTCTTTGTCAGAAGGCTTAGTATTTTTGATAGGTGCTCCAGCTTCAACTCGATCGGATGAATTAAGGATTCACAGCTATCCTAAATCTTTTCTTCAATATTCCTCAGGAGAAAGCAACTCCAAATGGTCATAGCCGCGATAAGAATAACTGAAATCATAATAGATGCTCGCTGATGGGTGTCTATATCTAAAATGCCTAATATAGAAAATTCTTTCCTGAGCTAAATTGCTTAACTCAGTACGTTGATCTGCTCATAGCTAGCAGCATTAAATCAAAACTGCCTACGCTATTTGACCCTAGGGGTGGCTCCCCTCACCCCTATATTTGGCTGATATAACTCCGACCAGGTGGTTAATTCAGCCGAGCAGTGATCAAAATCACTACGCTATCATGCGGAGTCTTTGTGTTTAGAGAAATAACGGTTTTCTTGATAAATTTGAATGATTTTGAAACAAGATAATAGTTACCTTTTTTGAATTCGTTTCTATCAAAATATACGGATTCTAGAGAGTATTACTTATCCGTATAATCCGCATACTTTCCTAAATTAATAGGAATTTTGGCAACTAATCGCTTTTCAGAGTAAATTAAATTCAAATTTGAATTCTTATCTTCGTCAGAAATACAGAGACGTCAGCGATCGAATTCAAAAAACGCGAAAAATTTTAGATCCAAGACAGGCTTATTTCAGTGTTCGTTAAGTAGTTGCATGTAACCAAACGTAGGATGCATTCACGCGAATGCATCACCTCCATCTTTCAACCCGCATAAGTTCACCGATGGCCTATATCTTGTCTTTTAGTTGCAGAAGAGTAACAATAGATACAGAAATATTCTTGTTCATTTCTCCTGGTTTTACAGGCAGTTTGCCTTCCGCCACAGGATGTATCGGAGAGATGAACAGCGATCGCGTTCTATCACCTTCTGGTGAATGAAGCCTCACTCTCTGCCGTTTGTGTCAAAGGTAACTGTTATGACTCCAGATTTGATGGACGGGCTAATGATCTCGCTCATTGTCACCATTGCCAGTATGGTTCTCTGCCCCATGATTTATTGGGTGTATAGAAGTAATCCCAGTTAATGTGACTTCGAGAGTGCCATTTTAACCGCGCGTCGTGCGGTTAAAATGGCGCAAGAACGAGTCCTGTGCGTCGCACGGGACTCGTTCTTGCGCATTCGTTGAATTCGCGTTATCTATGCTCCGACCGTCAGTGCTCGGATGAATTCATCCAATGTGTCATTGACCAGCTTGGCACTCTCAACAGGCATACTGACCTTCACTACATCCTGGAGAAACATATAAGCTTTGGCCGATTGAGCCTCTTTACGCAAGGCGGCCATAATGTTTTGCATCCACAAGACCAGCTGTTGCCGAAACCCCTCATGATCGTCTTTTAGAATGGCGATCGCCACCGACCGCAACACATAGTTCATGTCGCGCACACATGCCTCTTTGTGTGTCGTAACGACAGCACCATCGGTTTGAGCCAATTTTTGCAGAGCTTGCTCTACCAGGGTGTCAGCCTTTTCACACAAGATATTGTAGGTCTGCAATCGAGCTGGATACGTCTGACAGTAGCCATCCAAAACTCCCAACTCTACATCTGTAAAATAACGTCCATCAGCCTGGTAAATATTTTGTTTCAGAGCGTTGTTCATAATTTTTGAGAAAGAGTGAGGATTCGGCTACTTCAACCTAATATTCTTTTGTGAAACAAGTATTCCGTAACAACGCCGATCTATTGAAATTTAGCTTTACGTTTCTATATATTTCTTTGTAAAATTACCGAACGCTATGGGACAGGAATTCTCATCATGCTTGTTGGTAAGTAGGGCAAGTTCACCGCAGATGTGCTTGCAACGTCTGCAAATCGTGGGTTCTGCACGCTTGCTGAAAGCATAAACTCGCAATAAGGTTCTATATGAAATGGGTTAGGGGTGTGAATCTGCGATCGCGCATCATCCCGTTTATCCCTTAGAATATCTGGGCGTTTTACTATCAGGCAGACACAGGATCATGGCTCAGGCAAAGATTGGGATCATTGGAGGAAGTGGTCTCTACAAAATGGAGGCGCTCAAAGATGTCACGGAAGTACAGGTTGATACCCCCTTTGGGCCACCGTCAGATGCCATTATTTTGGGGACGTTAGACGGAACGCCAGTCGCGTTTCTGGCGCGTCACGGACGTCATCATCACCTCTCACCCTCGGAATTGCCGTTTCGTGCCAATATCTACGCATTTAAGAGTCTGGAGGTTGAGTATCTGATTTCGGCTTCAGCCGTGGGTTCCTTAAAAGCAGAAGCGAAACCATTGGATATGGTGGTGCCCGACCAGTTTATCGATCGCACCAAAAATCGGATCTCGACCTTTTTTGGCGAAGGGATCGTAGCTCATATTGCGTTTGGCGATCCGGTTTGCAAAAATCTGGCTGATGTGCTGACAGAGGCGATCGCCTCGCTCGATTTACCGGATGTCACGCTGCATCAAGGTGGCACTTATGTGTGTATGGAAGGGCCAGCTTTCTCTACTAAAGCGGAATCTAATCTCTACCGCAGTTGGGGAGCCACGGTAATTGGCATGACCAACTTACCGGAAGCAAAACTGGCGCGGGAAGCAGAAATCGCCTATGCGACTCTGGCGTTGGTGACCGATTACGACTGCTGGCATCCAGACCATGACAGCGTCACGGTTGAGATGGTGATTGGCAACTTGATGAAAAATGCGGTTAATGCTCAAAAGGTCATCGTAGAAACGGTGCGGCGGTTGAGCCAAAATCCACCATCGTCGGAAGCGCATTCCGCCCTGAAATATGCCATCTTGACGCCTCTGGATAAGGCTCCTGCGGCTACGAAGGAGAAGTTAAGCCTGTTATTAAAGAAATATTTGTAACGTGAATTCGATGAATGCGCGAGAAAGCGCCCCGTGCGGGGCGCTTTCTCGCGTCATTTCAGTCGCACACGTGCGACTGAAATGACGCTATCGAATTCACGTTAACCGAGAAGCATTGAATTTGCTCTAATCATTTGGCGTATGGCTAGAAAAAACGTAAATTCGTTGAGTTTCTAGATTTTCGCAAATCTTCGAGGGGATGATCGCGCTAGAAGCCATATCCTTACCGAGGCGAAAAACTTGACGGTCAAGCTGCACTTGCAAATTCGTGAGGGGATCATTGCCAGGAGAGATCAGAAACTCTAGCTGATCCACCGATGGCCAACTGGCAATGTCGTCTAGAATCTGGGCGATCGCCTGCACGTACGGATGCCCGGAATGTTGATACCAATCCATCGTGGCAATGCCGGGTTGATCGAACCCCAGATGCACTTTGAGTGAGGAGTTGCTGAAGAGGGCGATCGCCACTGGGCGCGCTTCTTCCTGAAGCAACAGGTCATGAGCTTTAGCCAGATGCCGCAGCTTCTCTAGTCGCTCATAGCGGTCTTGCAGGGAAGGATTATCTTTCCAGTGAATAGCTAGCGTCACCAGAATGGTTTGCAGGAGCATATGCCCCAATTTCTCGGCTTTGGTGGCCAGATAATCGGCATTGTAAGAGGTGGCTTCAATCAAGAGCGGCACCCGATCGATCATCTCCAGGCCATAGCCCTTCAAACCTGCAATTTTACGTGGGTTATTGGTGATTAAACAAAACTTTTTCACGCCCAAATCATTCAGAATTTGAGCACCCACACCGTAGTTGCGCTGGTCAGCCTGGAAGCCTAGTCGCAGGTTGGCCTCTACGGTATCCAGCCCCATATCCTGTAGCGAATAGGCTTTGAGTTTGTTAATCAACCCAATGCCTCGACCTTCCTGCCGCAAGTACACCACCACACCCTGTCCAGCGCTTTCGATCATTTTCAGGGCGGCCTGGAGCTGCATCCGGCAGTCGCAGCGAAGGGAACCCAGCGCATCCCCTGTTAAGCACTCGGAATGCACCCGCACCATCACAG
The DNA here is from genome assembly GCA_036703095.1 of Crinalium sp. Classification (GTDB taxonomy): domain Bacteria; phylum Cyanobacteriota; class Cyanobacteriia; order Elainellales; family Elainellaceae; genus DATNPS01. The sequence continues at coordinate 14,174 of DATNPS010000537.1, forward strand.
ATTTGTCTTGAAATGTGGCCGGATCGCCCTTTACGATCGCCAGATGTTCTGAGTTATCCAACAAATTGCGATACGCGTAGACTTTGAAGTGGCCAAATTCAGACGGCAACTCGGCTAAGGCTTCTCGCTGAATGAAGCGCTCATGTTGCAGCCGATAGCTAATCAGATCGGCAATGCTAATCAGCTTCAGGTTATAGCGACGGGCATAGTCAACCAGATCAGGCAGCCGCGCCATCGAGCCATCCGGATTTTGAATTTCGCAGATCACACCTGCTGGATATAGACCCGCCAAGCGAGACAGATCAACCCCTGCTTCGGTATGCCCTGCTCGTTTTAGGACGCCTCCTTCCTTTGCCCGTAGCGGAAAGATATGGCCGGGACGACGCAGGTCAGACGGTCGGCTGTTGGGATTGATGGCAATTTGGATCGTTCTGGCGCGATCGTCAGCCGAAATCCCTGTCGTTACCCCTAAATGAACAGCCCCATCAATGCTGACCGTGAAGGCGGTTTGCTCACTTTCATCACTCTTGTTGCTCACCATTAGCGGGAGATCGAGTTCATCTAAGCGATCGCCCGTCATAGCCAGACAGATCAATCCTCGTGCCTCAACCGCCATAAAGTTAATCATGTCGGGCGTAGCGAACTGGGCGGCGCAGATTACATCCCCTTCGTTTTCACGGTTTTCGTCATCCACTACAACAATGGCGCGCCCTGCCTTCAGGTCTGCCAGGGCAGCGTCAATCGAATCAAATTTAAAGCCTGAGTTAGCCGAGGTGAACTGATCACCTTCATTACGATGAAGCGGTTCCACAGAAAATTCCCGAACGAGGTGTAAACTTTTTCAAAGTACAGACTGTTCTATTCTAGCCTGTTGGAATAAGCAGCATAGTAGGTCTATAGACGCTATTATACGGCTTGATTAGAACCATCCTTCTGCTCGTCAATCAGCACCTAATTCAGATAGATCTATAGCTCAAATGGAAATAGGAATTCCCTGAAATTTGTCAAGTCTAATCTTGCTTGACAATGGAATGAGAAAGGCATTTTGGATCGCAATCAGGCCGATAAATATAGAGCGTCTATAGCGTTTACCAATAGATTGTGAACAAGGGGAGTGTGGGCTGTGTCTCCAGCCAGGGCTTTCACCTCTGCACCCCGTTCAAATTTCAGTTGGGATTGCTATAACCATCAGACGATACAGAGTTGATCTTTGAAAAGCTTAGGATCATGGATAAATTAAAAACCAATTTTTTAATTTTGGAACATGCGGCTCAGCCGCATGTTCCAAAATTAAGCTTCGAATTTTATCAAATCCACGATCCCTAGCTTGTGCTTTTTAATGTGAATGATTTTTGTCATTTCTATTTCGCTAAAGTATTAAATTCAAGGCGAGTTCTATGACAGAAATAAGGTCTGAAAAAACTGCCATTTTTATATCGAAGTCCTGGCAAAGAATGCTATTTAGAGGTGCGATAGGGTGCGTTGGATCTGTCGTTTAGGGCTTAGAAAACAGCACTTGTGCCATCCCATCCAACTTCTTTTCTCAAAAAAACAGCAATTCTCATATTGAAGCCATTTCGGGTTTTGCGGGACCGACGGTCGCGTAAAACCTAAAATCGGTGGTCATGCAAGTTCGCCGCAGGGAAATTTGCACGACCACCGATTTGCATACTGTGAATTGCTGGGTTTCAAAACAGTCAATGCTTAATTCTGGCGTTTGGTACTACAATGCTGCTTATTTAGAAGTTCAACTCTTAATCTTCTCCCTTTAACAGGTTCAGACATCATGGGTGATTTAGGACGAGTGTCAGTAGGAATCGTAGGCGCGTCGGGATATGGCGGAGTTCAGCTTGTGCGACTCTTGCTAGATCACCCTGGGGTAGACCTGACTTACCTGGGTGGTGATGCCAGTGCCGGAAAACCGTTTTCGGACATTTACCCCCATTTAGGCCATCGAACCGACCTGGTGGTTGAGCCAATTGATCTGGATGTAATCGGCGATCGCTGTCAGGTTGTTTTCCTATCCCTACCCAACGGGCTGGCCTACAAGATGGCCCCGACGCTGATCGAAAAAGGGTGCAAGGTTTTAGATCTTTCGGCAGATTATCGATTTGCTAATCTACAGACCTATCAAGATTGGTATGGGGGCGATCGCGCTGATCAGGACATCGCGGCTCAGGCAGTGTATGGTTTGCCGGAACTGTATCGCGATCGCATCGCGGAAGCTCAGCTGGTCGGGTGCCCCGGCTGTTATCCAACCGCCAGTCTGCTAGCGCTGTCTCCGCTGCTCAAACAGGGGCTAATCGTACCGGAAACCGCTATTATCGATGCGAAATCAGGGGCATCGGGTGGCGGACGACAGGCCAAGACTAACCTGTTGCTAGCAGAGGCAGATCAATCTCTGGGTGCCTATGGGGTCGCACGTCACCGTCATACACCTGAGATCGAACAGGTGTGTAGCGATTTGGCAGGTCATGAAGTGCTGATACAGTTCACGCCTCATTTGATTCCAATGGTGCGGGGAATTTTAGCAACAGTCTATGCCACCATCCGCGATCCCGGTCTGGTACGCGACGACTTTATCACCATTTATCAAGCGTTCTACCGTTCCTCCCCTTGGGTGAATGTGCTGCCTAGAGGCACCTACCCTCAGACAAAATGGGCACACGGCACCAATCTTTGCTACATCGGGATCGAAGTTGATCCCCGCACCGGGCGGATTATCGTCATGTCGGCGATCGATAATTTGATGAAGGGACAGGCAGGGCAAGCGGTTCAATGCTTGAACCTGATGATGGGATGGGATGAAACGCTGGGACTTCCCCAACTTAGCTTCTACCCATAAGCTTCTACCTATAAAAGTAAGCGTGAATTGAAAAGCCCTGTGTCGCGGGCGCGACACAGGGCTTTTCAATTCACGCTAGTTGCAAACCGTAACCAACGGTGTATCTCACCTGAGAGAGGTCTAAACGAGTCAGCCGCTTTAAGCTGAGGATCGACATGATTGCAATCTATAAGCGCATGGAGAACAGTGATATGAAATCCTCACTTAAAATGCTGGCGGGCTTTGTGGGTGCCCTAAGTCTTGTAGTTGGCCTCGGCTATCCTACGCTGGCTCAAAGCAACTCTGGTTCAGGAAGCAACCCTAGTTCAGGTAGAACCCCTGGCCTTCCCAACAGCCCATCCGGTGTTGACCAACAGTATAATAACCAACCAAACAGCGGTCAGTACAACCAGTACAACAACCAAATGAATAACGGCCAAATGAATAATGGCCAGCAGCTTCGTTCACAGCCCAATATTGTGGTTCCTAACTCAGCCGATTCAGAATCGATTGAGCGGATTGTGAGCGAAAGCCCCTCGTTCACGCTGTTTAACTCCTTGCTGCGCGTGGCTACTCTAAACAATCCTGAGCTGGTTGAAAAGCTCAGCAACAATGATGGTTCTTTCACCGTCTACGCTCCTACTGATCGGGCATTTGCATCTCTACCAGAAGGAACCATCAGACGATTGGTACAGCCTGAAAACCGTGATTTGCTAGAGCAAATTATTTCCTACCACATCGTTGCAGGTAATGTTTCAACAGACGATGATCTCGTACTCGGACAAACCGAAGGACGGGAAAACATTGCTGGTCAGCAAAATCTTCCCCAACAGCAGTCTGATCGTGCTACTGCATCGGTCGTATTGAGCAATGATGACATTGACAACGCACCTGTTCTCAGAGCCGATCGCTCGACTGGAAACATGATGGTGAACAATGCTCGTGTTGTCGGTGGTGGCATCCGGGCTGAAAACGGAACGATTTATCCGATCGACCAGGTGATCATTCCCCCCAGCGTTGGAACTGAACTGGGTTTAGCGCCTCAGCAGGGAACCACTAACCAGGCGTTCTAGAGTCATTTATCCGTCTAGCATGTTGTAACACCACCCTCTCGATGGTTGGATAACCAACGGGACGGCAGTAATTGCCGAACAGGGTGTGTACAAACATACACACCATCTGGTGGGACGAGGGGCATTGTCGCCACACAACGCCCCTTATCGTGTTCAGCGAAGCCACAGTAACCTGAATCCGATAGTGCATGTCAGCTGCGCATCGCGCGGCTGACATGGCTTAAGAAGGTGCCCCGTGCGTCGTGCGGGGCACCTTCTTGCGTGTTTGTCGAATTCACGTCACATTCAATTCACGTTAAAATCGAAACTATTCAACTTGCCGTGAACCGATTTCAACCATGCTCGAAGCCCTCGACATCAAGCGCGACGTAGAACTGTTGTCTGACCGCCTGGGTAAAACCCAGGACTATCTTTGACCTTCCTGCCCTCAATGCCAAAATTCAAGATTTAGAGCAGATCGCCGCTCAACCTCAGTTTTGGGATGATCAGGCCAACGCGCAGCGAATCCTGCAAGAGCTGAATGATTTGAAATCCCACGTCGAGCAGTTGCATCGGTGGCAATCTAGTTTAGATGACGCGAAGGCTATTCTAGAACTGTTGGAGCTAGAAGCCGATGAAGCCTTACTTCAGGAAGCCCAGACGAATCTTACCCATCTGAGCCGTGAGCTGGATCAATGGGAGTTGCAGCAGTTGCTGTCTGGCCCGTATGACCAGCGAGGTGCTGTATTGACCATCAACGCTGGGGCTGGCGGTACGGATGCTCAGGATTGGGCAGAGATGCTGCTGCGAATGTATACCCGGTGGGGCGAAGATCACGGCTATAAGGTGCACTTGACGGAAATTTCAGAAGGTGACGAAGCGGGATTGAAATCCGCCACATTGGAACTGGATGGGCGATACGCTTACGGATATCTGAAGAACGAAAAAGGAACTCATCGTTTAGTCCGCATCTCGCCGTTCAATGCCAACGGCAAGCGTCAAACCAGCTTTGCTGGGGTAGAAGTCATGCCGATCATTGATAGCTCCGTGGAGTTAGATATCCCGGACAAAGATCTGGAAATCACGACCTCACGTGCGGGAGGTAAGGGCGGCCAAAACGTCAACAAAGTCGAAACAGCCGTTCGCATCGTGCACCTACCCACAGGGCTCGCAGTGCGCTGTACTCAAGAGCGATCGCAGTTGCAAAACAAAGAAAAAGCGCTGGCCATCTTGAAGGCCAAGCTGCTGATCATTGCTCAGGAGCAGCGAGCCAAAGAAATTGCTGATATTCGAGGTGACATGGTAGAAGCGGCCTGGGGCACCCAGATTCGCAACTATGTGTTTCACCCTTACCAGTTGGTTAAAGATTTGCGGACGGCTGTTGAAACCACCGCGATCGGCGATGTGATGAATGGCGATCTGGATGCCTTTATTCAAGCCAGTCTGCGTCAGGAAAATCAACTTGTTGAAACTACTAGTGTCTAAATAAGGATCGTTATTCATGAGTCATTCCCCCTCTGCTCCCGACGCAGAAGATCAGTCACAAAATCAGTCACCTCCTTTGGAGAGCCAACCCCCTCTGTCCAGCAGTGAACCTCAGCCCAGCTATGTCAAGCTGGCCATGCGAAACATGGTGAAAAAGCGGGGAACATCCCTATTTCACTTTGCATTAACCACGGTGGGGCTGTTGACTGTTTTAGTTGGTTTGGCCTATTTGACTCGATAGTGGACTTTATCGGAAATTGGTGTGTAGCGCGGCTCCGCCGCGCTACACACCAATTTCCAAACTCGAAACCCTTATTTCCGATAAAGTCTAGTGAAAAAAGCAGAGGGAAGAAGCTAGAAGTCAGGAGTCAGGAGTCAGGAGTCAGGAGGTAGAAGCCTGATTAACCTTTCTACTTCTTGCCCTCACCTTCTGCCTTTTGCCTTTGCCTCCTACCTTTCTGTTCCCTGATCCCGCTTAAAAGAACGCATGGTTGAAATTACTGCTCCGAGCGTAGAGGTCTACGTGCAGGATTATTTTTCGGAAGAAAATTCTGTCCCTCAACCGGATGGAAATTTGCATTCCCAAACGGCTGCCATTACCGCCGCACCGATTCCACTAGAAGCCTGGGAAGATTGGTTTCAAACCTGGGTGACTGAGCTGAACCCTGATTTTTCTCCTACCCATGAGTATGAGTTGAGCCTACGTCTCACCCATGACGCGGACATTCAAGCGCTGAACGCTCAATATCGTCATAAAGATCAGCCGACCGACGTACTGGCTTTTGCTGCTTTAGAAGTTGATTATCCAGAGCTAGAAGAGCTGCAGCTAGAATCACCCCTTTATCTAGGAGATATTGTTATCTCTGTCGAAACGGCACAACGGCAAGCCCAA
>DATNPS010000539.1:0-64594 GCA_036703095.1 Crinalium sp.
AAAGCCATTGTCCTCTATCAACCTTCTGCTCTATGCCTTATTCAAACGTGAATTCGACGAACGGGCTTTTGGGAGAGTTGCGCGACGCGCAACTCTCCCAAAAGCCTGTTCGTCGAATTCACGTTTGAATAAGGCATAGAGCAGAAGGTTGATAGAGGACAATGGCTTTCTCTTGAAATCGAGCCTTCGGCTTTATATCTACTCTCTGCATCCTGTCCTTCGCCTTCCCTTCATTCAAGCTGTTTCTTCAACGCTTTAATTTGAACCGAACGACTGGCGATCGTAGCGGTGCCATCTTCAAACTGTACGAATACGCGACCTGAGAAGAATTTGCTGAACCTGGGCCGTTCATACACCAGCACGCCTTCAATCTCATCGGTTTGCTGATAGCCGCTGCTGGACAGGATTTCGTTCAGCTTTTTGGTGAAGCTCTTTTTGTCTTTTGTTGAAACAGATATTGTCGCTGTGCGGTTGAAATATCCGCCAATCAGTCCGGCAATCAATCCGCCCATCAGCCCCATTTCTTGAGGAAAAGCATTGCCGACGCTCATATTCAGCGCTTTTGCTGTAACCAGCGTAAATACCAGTGCGGTACCACCAAAATAGTATAGAAATGTAGGCCAAAAGCCAGGGCCAAATTGCATAAGTGTTCGTCTGTAAGTCTTGTAAATCTTATATTAGTGCTGATACAAGGTTAGGACGGGGTGCAGGGGTAGAACCCCTGGCTGGGGGCGCAACCCCCACCCCCCTTTCCCCTAACGTGAATGCGTAGTTGCTATATCTAAAGATACATTGCTTCGATAGCGGCAAGGACTGAGGACTGAGAGGGAGATCATGCTCAGCACTCAGTTCTACCATAAGCAAGATTTAAGGGTTGTAAAACATGCTCTAGAGATTGGTAGAAATGGCCTGAACAGGGCAGGTGGGAATACACTGTTCGCAGACAATGCAGCGCGATCGCGTAAAGTTTAGCCGAAAGGTTTGTGGATCAAGACTTAGCGCTTCGGTGGGACAAACGCCAGTACACAATCCGCAGTGCACACAAACCTCTTCGTCAATCAAAATTTCACGGCTGGCGGTAGAAATGGTAATGTCTTGCGATCGCAACCACTCCAATGCAGCATCCAGTTGGTCGATATCACCGGATAGTTCTACCACTAGCGTTCCAATTTGGTTGGGTGCCACCTGAGCGCGAATGATATTCGCGGCAACATTGAAATCTTTGGCCAATCGATAGGTGACTGGCATGTGTACCGAGCGTTTAGGAAAGGTGAGCGTGACCCGCTTTTTCATAAGTTAAGGCTTGCTTTCAGTTCAGTTAGACTAAAGCAAGAAGAGCGACTGAAATTAAACGTTACAAAATAAAAATCGTGAAGGCTTTTAATTGTAGCCTTAGCGTTGATTTCTAGCGCTTCCAGCCCTTTCATTTTAAGATGTCCCATTTTTTATGACCGCGAACTTACCGAATTCTGCTCCTAAGCCTGATGCGTCAGATGGCCCTAGTTTAGCGGCCCGGATCAGGAATCTGCTGATTGTCGTGGTGGCGATCGCCCTCAGCACGGCTGTTTTCTTTGGCCTACAAACTCAAGCTAGCTCTACTTCATTGGAAGCTTTGGCTGAAGCCGCAACACCGTTAAATGTTGCCTTAGCTAACGATAAGCCGACCCTGATCGAGTTTTACGCTAACTGGTGTACCTCCTGTCAGGCGATGGCGGATGACATGGGCGAACTTGAGCACGAGTATGGCGATCGCGTGAATTTCGTCATGCTGAATGTAGACAACACGAAGTGGCTACCAGAAATGCTGCAATACCGAGTAGACGGCATTCCCCACTTTATCTTTATGAATCCCGAAGGAGGGGCGATCGCCAGCACCATCGGTGAACAGCCCAAGACAATCATGGCGGCCAATCTGGATGCACTATCTACTGGGGCATCTTTGCCCTATGTCCAGGTCAACGGCCAAGTCTCAAAAGTTGAATCCCCATCGTTATCGAACACAGCCAGTGATGACCCTAGAAGTCACGGGGGGTAGGTGTTGGGTGTTAGGGAAGATGGAGAGGCAAGCAAGATAGGGAGATGGGGAGGATGGGGGAGATGGAATCTTGGCTTCCCGACCTCCCTCATCTCCCCAACCTTCCCCATCTATTCCCATACCCATACCCCCTCTCCACACCCAACACCCAACACCCTCTACCCCTTACTCTCCATGCGTTTGAGTAATTGACGAACGACAGCGGCATCTTCTGCGCTGGGGGCGTGGGTGAGATAGTTTTCCAGATCTTGAGTGGCTTCTGTCCAGCGGCCCATCTGGTAGTAGAGTAGGCCGCGATCGCGCTGTTCCAAGGGAGCGTCGGGATACAGAATTAAGAGGCGTTCAATCGTCGCTAGCGCTTTTGACCACTCGCCTCGGTTCAGGTAAATCACCTTGAGGTTAGTCAGCATTCGCGTCAGAAATCGGCGGGTGCTAACGGTTTCTAAAAACTCTGGTCGAAATTCAACCTGTCCTCCATAAAGCTGATTCATCCGTTCCTGGCAGTCCTCGGGGAAGAGAATTTCGCCTTGATGAAAGGGATCGACAAATACTTCTAAATCATCCCCAATCGGACGAATCAGGAAATGTCCAGGCATTCCCACGCCAACCATTGGGAAGTCGAGCCGTCGGGCGATTTCCAGGTACACCAGCGCGAGGGTAATCGGAATTCCAGTGCGGCGCTCGATTACCTGATTTAGGTAACTATTGCGGGGATCGTAGTAGTCGGCGGCGTTTCCGGTGAACTTCAAATCTTGATACAGATACTGGTTGATGGTTTGAACCACCTTGAGCGGATAGCGCGTTGGCGGTAGCCGTTCTTCGATCTCTGCCGCCATCGTATCCAGGGTATTCAGATACTCCTCTGGGTCTAGTGCAGGATACTCTTCTTGCGCGAAATAGAGGGCTGCCCTGGCCAGGTTAATTTGTTCATCAGGCTGGTGAGTTTCTTGGTAGAAGCGCTGTCGTGCGGTGGGAAAATCCATCTGGTCTGGTATCTAGAGGCGTTTTAACATCCAATCTAATCTGGCTTCTGCCAAACTCAAATTGCCCGAAAGGTGGGGATTCATAGCGTCTTGAGTAATGTCATCCTGACTAAACTGAGGCTCTTCGGGTGAGCCTAATCGATTGATCGTACTGCGCAATCGGTCAGATAGGAGAACAGCTAGGGACTGAAAGAAGTGAGATGAGAAGGAAATATCCTGGGATAGTTTAGCCGCGAGTTGTGATCGCGGAATTGACCACACTACCGAATCTTCAACGGCTTTCACCGTGGCGGATGGACGACGTGCATCAACAAAGGACATTTCGCCCACAATCTCACCCGTGCCTAACCGGGCTAGCTCCGCTCCACTCAAGGCTTCTACGGAAACTGCAAGCGTTCCACTTAGAACAATGTAGAGTGCGTTAATCGGCTCATCTTCGTGAATCAAAACTGTACCAGCGGGAACGGCTTTGCTCCTCCCAACAGACAGCAACCATTCAAAGTCGCGATCGCTAATTTCTGCCAGAAGATAAAGTGCTTTTTTCATAGCTGAAATCTACTGAGATCTCTTCTTTCAGCGTAAAACGCTGGATCTCGTTCAGCGGCTTAAACAGATGCGTTGCAAGAATTCTTTGGGAAACGATACGAATTGAGAGCCTTTTAAGCGCTCAAGCATTACGTGAATTCGACCAACGGGCTTTTGGGAGAGTTGCGCGTCGCGCAACTCTCCCAAAAGCCCAATTTTGCGTGCGCGTCGCGCACACAAAATCGGTAGCGTGCAAACTTGCCGCAGACGAGCTTACACGCCACCGATTTGCATAATGAGAATGGCTGCAATCATTAACTATTCACAGCACACCCTTCAATGAAATCAACCACCTGATGAATGGAACCCGGTTTCGTCACAAGGAGAATAGTTGATCCTGCTTCCAGAACGGTGTTGCCATTGGGAATGACCAGATTGTCATAGATGTGATGCTGATAGCCGATGATCAGCGAATCGCTGGGGAAATTGGGATCTTGGGCAATTTGGGCAATGCTCCGGCCCACGACGGGACATTTGTTAGGAATTGAAAGTTTCAGCACTTCGACCTGGCCCTGCTCAAAGTGCATCATCGACTCTACTTGAGGATATTCGATCGCATTGGCCATCGTTGAAACGGCCAGGTCGATCGCATTAATCACCGTCGTGGCTCCAGCAATTCGGTATGGTTCGGCAAAGTCGCGATGTCGCATTCGCACCACGATTTGCGGCACTCCGTAATGTTTGGCTAATGTCACCATCGCCAGATTCAGGGCATCGTCTCGCAAGACCGCCGCCAAGGCATCCGCTTTGCGAATTCCGGCTTCCAGCAACACTTCGGTGTTGACCGCACTGCCTTCAAAGGCCATCACGCCAAGCTGGTCACGCGCATAGCGACAGGCATTTGGATTAACGTCAATAACGGCTACTGTATGCCCCAAATTAATCAGCATTTGGGCCAGGTTCAGCCCAATCACCCCAGCTCCACCAATCAAGACATACATTACTCTTACTCCCTGAGTAATTTTTCTTTACTTTAACTGAACGTGAATTCGATAGAGCCATTTCAGCCGCACGTTGCGCGACTGAAATAGCTCAAGAAGGTGCCCCGCGCGTCGCGCGGGGCACCTTCTTGAGCGCTCGTCGAATTCACGTTAACTGAATTCGATAGCCCGATTTTGCAAGTGACACGCTTGCAAAATCGGGCTTTTGGGAGGGTGGCGCGTCGCGCCACCCTCCCAAAAGTCCGTTCGTCGAATTCACGTTTACTCTACCCTGTGAACTGGCTCCCTATTCACCCAGCAATTCTCAGTGTGAAACCGATTGCGGGCTATGTGACTCTGACAGGGGCGCAAAGCCGCCAATTGACCTTCTGAGAATCGCTGCTATTCACTGTAGGGTCGCGCGGATTGTGCCAATCGCTGACGTGAGGTATTGGCAGGAGCCGCGACATCACTGGCTGGATCATAGGTGACGCGATCGCCCCCATTGCATCCCCCCTCTAACACGCAAATCGCGTGTTCTAGCGCATTCACCGTCAGTTCTTGCTGTTCTCCAATCCAGGTCGGTCGGTTGGCTGAGGTGCTACGGGCGGCGGCTTCGATGCCATCGCGATAGTGAGCCAGGTCGCTCAATTCATCCACATTGGCTGCATTGCGATCGCGAGTCCGGTGTTCCCATCCATCTACATATGCCTGAACCTCTTGTTCTGTTTCCAGCGCGCTGGCGGTTCGATTGCGCCAGTCGGTGAAGCGATCGCCTTGGGCCATGCTCGCTGAGTTTGCAGTGGAGGTAGAGGAACGGGCGGCTGTCCATCCGGTGTTGTTCCATTCGGTTTGCTGAGGACTGCCGGATTGAGCAGCACTGGCGTGAATAAAGCGGATGGAGCGGAAGGCGTAGGCACTGAGAGTCGAGTTATTGCCTAGCGGACGGGGAGGAATGGTGTCGTCGTAGGTGGTTTCGATGCGATCGCCTTCAGGAGTGGCGATCGCCGTAATTCGTCCCAAGTCGTCTCGCGTAACGGTAATCGGTTGAGGCACGGATACTTGAATTAGGGTGCGACTATAGCCAGACGGCACGTACCGCACAAAAAAGCCACCGGGATGAAATGACCAGCGTCCCCCCGGAACCTCCCGGCTACCTTCTCCAGGTTCTGGATTGCCTGCCAGAACGGCCACCCGTTCCAATTCTGCGAAATTGTAACTGCCCTGAGTTAAAAGCTGACGCAGATCCGCTTCGGCATTCAGTACGCGCTGGAGTGGACTGGGCAAATGTGCAAACGCCTGCTGCCGCACGCCATCTGGAATTAACCCCAACGCACCTCCATTAAGGCGAGAAATCTCACCTCGCGTTAATAGCTGATTCGCTGTATCTCGAATTTCAGGCGACAGGTCGTTCACTTTGGTGTGTGCCAAAATCGACCAGATCAAGACCTGGATGTCATGTTGCGGAATGCTAGGATGCTCGACCGATCGCTGCAAAATGTGGCGAATAATCTCTTCTCGCTGGCCTTTGAGCGGAGCATACAGATATCCGTCACCCCTTCCTGGCGCATAAGTTCCTGCGTGAAGGCAGTAGCTCTGAGCATCCAGTTCATACTCTCCTGGCGCTAAGACAAAACTTCCGTTCTCACCGCGAGGGGATGTCTGTAGCGGCGTAAGCTGCTGAGGCGTGTAGTCATCTAATAGCGAAACTTCGGTTTGGGCATCGGCAATGCTGGTTGAAATGGCTGGCTCTTGCGACAACACATTGTTGAGTCCCGGAATCGGAATTGGCACTTCGGTCGGTACACCGGGAATCCGAGGAATGGGGATGCGGAACTGCGCCAACGCAGGTGCAGGCGCAAGGAACAGCAATCCAGCCAAAACCAAATATTTCATTAGCAAACGCTCCGTGGGATCTGATCAGATAATCCCGACCTAAAACCATGCGATCGGGATGCTTAGACAAAAATGCTACCAGTACGAAACAACGTCTAAGCTTTCACTAATCTCTCACCAAAGAAGCGTGATTTTATGCCATGTGCAATTGATTCCTAAAGGTCGCAAATTACGTTCCTAGCCAACTAAACTTGCTTGAGCCGATATCCTAAGCCGTGCACAGTTTCAATCAAATCTTCGGGTGCGCCTACCGTTTTGAGTTTTTGGCGCAGTCCCTTAATGTGCGCTTTCACCGTGTCTTCTTCTGGCGGTTCGGTGAGGGGCCAAACGCGTTCAATCATCACGGCCCGACTCAAAACTCGACGACCGTTTGAGAGCAGCAGTTCTAAAATTGAGAATTCTTTTGGAGTTAGACGCAGCGGTTGCCCTGCATACATCACCTCAAACGTGCTGGGATTAAGACACAAATTGCCCCATTGCAGCATGGAGGACGCACCTGATCCCCCGCGACGTAATAATGCGCGAACGCGAGCCAGCAACTCAGGCAGATCGAAGGGTTTGACAACGTAGTCATCTGCACCTGCATCCAGTCCCGCAATTTTGTCTGCGCTGGTGTCGCGAGCGGTCAGCATGAGCAATGGCAGGTGATAGCCCTGAGTTCGCATTCGCTGGCAAAGGCTCATGCCGTCCAGTTTTGGGAGAGTCACATCCAGCAACACCAGGTCATAGGGAAGGGTCGTGACCTGCTCCCAACCCATTTCTCCGTCTTTAGCGACATCTACGACGTAACGCTGATCACTCAGCGCTTCCGAAAGCGCTTCTCCAAGTTTGGCGTCATCTTCAACTAGTAGAATTCGCATAAACAGCACCGAACACAGAACTGTTAAGGGTTTAGCCGATTTGCAGCTTTAGAAATTAGGTTCCCCTGAGTTGGTTCTCGACGCTGTTCGATTAGATACGTTTTTGTATCACGTTATATTTTTTTGACCGTCCTCCATTAACGTGAATTCGATAGTGCCATTTCAGCCGTGCGTCGCGCGGCCCCACGCAACAAAGTGCCCTACGCAATGCACGGGACGCTTTGTTGCGCATTCGTCGAATTCACATTCCGTTGGGGTCTTATGGCAACCGTCGAGGCGATTATGACAGGGGGAGACTGCGGCTCCAGCTAGGGGTTCCACTTCTGCACCCTGTCTCTGCCTAACCCTTCGATCGCTAAGCAAAGAAATAAAATACCAGCTCATTCGTTATGGCTTGGAGTAAAGCCCGGAACTAAACAACACGCTTTCCTGATGGGTGTACAAGGTGCAATCGGAACGAGGATACGCAACGCAGGTAATGGTATAGCCTGCGGCCAGTTCTGCATCTTGCAGAAACTTTTGTTCGCTCTGATCCACTTCGCCATCAATGATTTTGGCAACACAGGCCGAGCAGTCCCCCTGGCGGCAACCCGCCGGAAGTCGAATCCCTGCTTCTTCGGCCATGTCGAGAATGTATTGGTCGTCGGGAACCGCAATCGTGCGATCGAGGGCGATCGCCGGATTAATCAGCCGAACCTGGTAAACTGCCATTTGCTAAGGTGTAACACCACGACCGATAAGGATACCTCAAAAGACTTATGAAGATTGCGACCTGGAATGTCAACTCAATTCGCACTCGCCTGGTGCATGTGGTGGATTGGCTACAGGAAAATCCCGTCGATGTACTTTGCGTTCAAGAAACGAAGGTCGTGGATGGGGACTTCCCAGCCGCCGCATTGACTGAATTGGGCTACATTCCCTATATCTTTGGTCAAAAATCGTATAACGGCGTTGCGTTGATTAGCCGATCGCCCTTAACTGATGTCAGTATGGGCTTTTCAGCAATCCTGGGGCAAGAGACTGTAGGTGATTTGGATGAGCAAAAGCGAGTCATTACAGGTGTTTTGGAAGGCGTTCGGATCGTGAACCTGTATGTCCCAAATGGATCAGCCGTGGGAAGCGAGAAGTACACCTATAAACTGCGGTGGCTGGGCGTATTGCGAGAATATCTGAAAACTTTGCTGAGTCAACATTCCGAGCTGCTGGTATGCGGCGATTTCAACATTGCGCTGGAAGACCGGGATATTCACAATCCGAAAGGTCGTGAAAAAGAGGTGATGGCGACCGATGCCGAGCGACAAGCGCTTAAAGCAGTGCTGGAGCTAGGTTTAGCCGATGTCTTTCGCAAATTTAACCAAGAAGACGGACAGTTTAGCTGGTGGGATTATCGTGCGGCTGCTTTTCGTCGCAATTTAGGCTGGCGGATTGACCACCACTATTTGTCTGCCTCGCTGTATGAGCGGGCTAAAAGTTGCGTGATTGATAAGACCCCCAGAGGGCTTGAGAAGCCGAGCGATCATGCGCCTGTGATTGTTGAGATATAGTGGGGCGATCGCGTCTTCTCTCTACGTCTTCCCTCCAGATGATGTCTGGCACCTGCATTTCAGCCATACTCGACGTAAATAGCCATCAAAGGCTGATGAGGACAATTTGGTATGGACGTATGGCGCAGACGGTAACGATTGAACTTCCTGAAGAGGTGTTCCAGCAGCTTGTTCGGGTTGCCCAAGTGACGGATCAACCTGTGGAAGTTCTCGTAGCCCAAAGTGTTGTTGGCAATCTCCCACCGAATGTGGATCATGCACCATCGGATTTGCGATCAGATTTACTACATCTGCAATCGATGAGCACTGAGGAACTAATCGATATTTGTCACAGCGATGCATCTGCAACGCAGCAGGGAAAACATGCTGAACTTATGCAAAAACAGCAATCTAAATCGCTGGCTCATGGCGAGCAGCAGGAATTGCAGGAATTGCAGTCAAGTGCAGAACACATTACGTTAAGAAAAAATTACGCGACGGAAGTGCTGCGCTGGCGAGGATATCGAACAGTGCCACTCAAAGAGACAAATGAGTTAACGCTGTAGTTGCTATGCGAGACAGTAGTACTGCGGTAACACCGCCGAGACGGCAGTGTTACGAACAGGATTAGGGAGTGGCGGTTACGACCGCCACTCCCTAATTATTTAGATGCACCCATTAAGCTATCTCAATTGGCCGCTTTGACGCTTCTTCGCGATCAATCGCTCTTGATAGCGCTGTAGCACTGAATGATGTTGTTCATTCATGCCATAGAGATAGGGATCTTGCTGATATCCATAAGGAGCATTGGGATCTGCAACCGGAGGATATCCACCCTGATTAGCGAGAGGTGGCTGCGGTGCAGCAGGATAGGATGGCTGTGGCGGCTGCGGATACGCCTGCTGTGGATAGCCATAGCTAGCGGGAACCTGCTGCGGCTGTACTGGAACCTGCTGTGGCGGTATGACTTGATGGGCCGTTGGTACAGGTTGAGGCGCGGGAGGCACTACTGGGGCTACAGGAGGAACCGGAGGAGTCGGAGGTGCAGCGGAACGAGCTACATGATGAGCGCCCTCCAGGGGAGCAGATGCTTCTAGCGGTCTAACGTGAATATCTTGTGGAGCACTCCGATATACCCCTCTCACTCGATCTTCGTACTGGTGGTCGATTTTCAAACTCTCATTAAATTCGGGCAAATGTTCGGCCTGTTCTTTCGTAAACCCGATCGCCCGGACATGTTTGCCATCATTATCAATTTCGGAGCGGCCAACGGGCAGCAATACCTTTTTGCCAAATCCCCAAAATCCTAAGTCAACAATGAAGTAACGAAAATGCCCTTGTTCATCGACTAAGAGGTCATTTACCGTTCCAATCTTTTCGTTATTGATGTCTGAATAAACGTCAATTCCTTTGATGTCATATCCACCAAATGTATCTCGGTAATTGGCGTCAAAATCCTTGATCTTTACAAGAGCCATGTTGCCATACTCCTAAACTGCCGATCTTAAAAACCGACTTTGAGCCATACATTGATCACTAATGATGAAATGAACAGCACAAAGTAACTCTTTACCTTTATGCTAGAACGCCTTTTTTAACTGGCCCTCTGCCCTAAAGTGCAAAGAGTTATCCGTCAATAGTTCCACTTATAGCGTTCACAAACTTATAAGTAGATGGCCGTAATTAAAAACCGGGAGAGCGCCCCTCAGGGGCGCTCTCCCGGTTTTTATAACGTTATTTAATTCTGGCTACCTACTTAGCGTTCACAAACAGGTTGTGAACCCCTGCACCCCGTTCAAATTTCAGTTGAGATTCCTATAGGAACGTGGATTTATGAAAACTCAGTTTTTAGGAGTGCAGTGCAGGACTGAGCCGCACACTCCCCTCCCAAGAATTAGGTTTTATTTGATGTGTGATCTTGATGGGTGATCTTTAAGAATCATCCTCGTGAATCATACAAATGGGGGGCAACTTTTTAGGGCTGATTTACGACAATCAAAATAGGGGAACTATAGAAATCACTCCACATTTATTTCCCAACGCTTCGTTGCATTTCCACTGAGGGTTTAAGTTATGTACCGTCATACGACTGGCCTGCTGTTTGCTCTGGCATTAATCTCTACACCCGTAATCGGCTTTGCTGCCTCTGCTGCACAAGCAGGAGTGATTGAAGGGGGCAGAGTGTTGATGGCCGATCGCCGAGATTCTGACCGTCAGGATGATTGGGAAATTCGGCAACGGCGCGATGAAATCCTTCGTCGCGATCGCGATCGCCAGGATCGTCGTGAAAACTGTGACAACAATGACGATCGGCGGGATGACCGGGTTGGCGATCGCCAAAACCTGTGCGAAGGAAACCATCCCCGTCGCGGACGCGATAACAATGACGACCTGAATGATATCTGGAACGACATCCGCGACCTCTGGGATTAACTTGATTAACGGGAATTCGCCAATCGGGCTTTTGAGAGAGTGGCGCGTCGCGCCACTCTCTCAAAAGCCCGGTTTTGTCTGCGCAACGCGCACGCAAAATCGAGCTATCGAATTCACGTTTGATTACGTGGTTTAACGTGAGTTCGATAGCGCCAATTCAGCCGCGCGGCGCGCGGCTGAATTGGCGCAAAACCGTGCCCCGCGCGTCGCGCAGGGCACGGTTTTGTGCGTTCGTCGAATTCACGTTGGTTTAAACATTAAGCACTGGGGAGGCCGTGCAATGTACGACACTCCCAGCGCTTGATTTCCAGTATTTCCAGTTATGCTGTGCGGTTGAAGTCGCAAAGACGCTACTCTTGCCCTAAAGTCTGAGCAGACTTCTTAATAGCGTGAATTTGACGAAAGCGTAAAATCGTGGCCCTTGCGGAGTGAGGGGCACGATTTTACGCTATTTCAGCTACCTGTCGGGCGGCTGAAATGGCACTATCGAACTCGCATTCTTATAAGATTGCTATATGAATGAGCATGCTATTCAATCGATTCAAGGGTTTCAACATCAGGCCGCGTCACTGTTGCTTTATCAATCCGTGTTATCAGGAGAGATTGGTCAAGCGTTTCTCAATGTTTTGGAAACTCTGCGCTACAGCGATAGCAGCGCCAGTTGTCTGCGGGCGTATGGCGATTGGTTTATTACCCTCGCTACCCATCACCAAAGCTGGCAGGATTACCTGCTCAGCCAGATTTTGCTGGCCGATAATCCATTTACTCAACAAGCGCAGCAGCTTGAGTTTAATAGCGTATCGCTAGCCCTAACGGCAGCAGCTCGGCACGATCTGCGCGTATTGCAACGGCTGTATGCATGCAGCAGTCAGCAGATTAGCCAGTGGGTACAGGCGATCGCTGAATTATCCACTGCGCCCGTCTTTTGGGAGGAACAGACTTCTGCCGCCTTTCCCCATGAAGTAGACGAACTACGCGACCTGCCTATCTGGAAGAAACTGGCGGCCTCAAAGGATTGGGGCAATGAATTAGAAGAACTGGCTGCCTACTACTATCAGGCGGGCGTTGGCATCTTTGGCAAATTTCGGGCGTTTCGCTGGCAATCGGGTGAACTGGTGGGTATCCCGTATCCTGATCCCATCCAGTTACAGCATTTAGTGGGGTATGAACTTCAGCGCGATGCTCTGATTAAAAATACAGAAGCCTTGCTGGCAGGCTATACCGCGCTGCATGTATTGCTGTATGGCAGCCGGGGATCGGGCAAGTCGTCGCTGGTAAAAGCGTTGTTGCATGAATACGGCGATCGCGGTCTCCGGTTGATTGAAGTGTCTAAATCGGATTTGCGGGATTTAGTCACCATCACAGACGAGCTGCGAGATTTGCCGCAAAAGTTTATTTTGTTTGTCGATGATCTGTCCTTTGAGGAAGACGAAGACGCCTACAAAGCCCTAAAAGTATTGCTGGAGGGCAATCTCACTGCTCGTCCCCAAAACATTGTGGTATATGCCACTTCGAACCGACGCCATCTGATCCGCGAATTCTTTGGCGATCGCCCCCGTCCCAGTGACGCTGATGAGGTTCACGCCTGGGATACGGTGCAGGAAAAGCTGTCGTTTAGCGATCGCTTTGGCTTAACCCTCACCTTTGAACCTGCGAATCAGGATACCTACCTGGCGATCGTGCGTCATTTGGCAACGCAATCAGATCTAGCCATTGAACCGCAGGATCTAGATTACCGTGCTCTCCAGTGGGCCACCCGACACAACGGGCGATCGGGCCGCACCGCACGACAGTTCATTGATTTTCTGCGGGCGGAATTGGAAATGATGGGCAACACCCGTCCCAAACCTCAGTAGAGACGTGCTACCAGCACGTCTCTCTACCTATGCATCCCACAAATACCCAATTTCCTGCATCCCACCAATACGGGGATAACCAGAAATAAATCGATCGACAGAATGACGCGATGAATCGTTGAATAATTGTAATTGACGGTTAACGATGGGGGAGACGTGCCAGTGGCACGTCTCTACGGGGGCGGTTGATGGGGATTTTGATGTGTTGGTTAGGCTGGTTTGTCGTTAATCAACTGGCGGATCAGGTTGGCTAACCGATCGGCACTGTCTGCGATCGCCAATTTCCCCGCTGCATCAGCCATGCTTTCTAAACGATTCGGTTCTGCCAACAGGCTGGCAACCTTCTCTTCCAGTTTGGCTGGAGTCAGGTCAGATTGCCGACACACGCAGGCGGCACCTGCGGCAGCAAAGACAGCCGCGTTGTACGTCTGGTGATCTTCTGCGGCAAACGGGTAGGGAATTAACACCGATGGCGTGTGGGTAATGGCTAACTCGGTCAGCGTCCCGGCTCCAGCACGGCTAATCGCAAGGGTAGTGCGTCGCAAAAGATGCGCCATATCGGTGTAGAACGGAAATGGCAAATAGTGGGGATGGCTAAAGCGCTTCACGTCTGGGTCATTATCACCCGTCAGATGGACGATCCACGCTCCAGACGCCAGCCAAGTCGGCGCACACTGCCGCACCAACTGATTCACCGCAACGGCTCCCTGACTGCCGCCCACGACCACAATCAGTGGTGCATCGGGTGGGATGGGGAGGTCTTGCAGGGCTGTAGAAGAACTGTCGTTTGACAAGAACTGCGAACGGACGGGAGTGCCCACACAGGAAATTTGACGCGCATGGCGGAGGTAAGAACTGGCGGCTTCAAAGCCGATCGCCACCGTGCTGCACCAGGGACTGAGCCAGCGTGTGACTTTACCGGGCAGCGCATTCGATTCATGCAGGATGGCAGGTAGACCGAGCGATCGCGCCGCCAAAATAGCCGGAGCAGCGATGTATCCTCCAGTCGTGAAAACCCCTTGAAAATTGCCCTCTTTTAGCAGGCGACGCACCTGAAAAATAGCGCCAACCAATCGGCCAAAGATGCGCAGCGTTCCTAACCCAAATCGTTTCTGAAAGCCTTCTACAGCAATAGTGTGAAGCGGGTAGATCGCAGGCACCAGCTGAGTTTCCAGGCGATCGGGCACACCCAACCACTCAATCTGATAATCCGATAATTTTTCAGCCGTGGCGATCGCCGGAAAGAGATGCCCCCCGGTTCCACTGGCTGCAATCAATAGTTTTGGTCGTTGATCTGTCAAAGCTAAATTCAAAAATGAAACGATTTGGAATTGGCGTTGGACGAGAAATTCAAGTTAACCTAATAGTCACCCCAGGATCATGCTCTGAGACGGTGCAGGCTACCGACCCATTTTGCCGCAAATCCTTCGAGATTTGACGCTGTTTACTCAATTATTCAAATAACACCTATGCCGAATCTTTTATCTCTCCGTCAGTGGTTCCATCACCCCAACGAGATTCACACCTACCAGGCATCAACTCGAACGAGAGCTAGCCAGATCAGGCTCAGGTTGTTAATGGTGGTATCGTCTGCGCTAGTGGGATTGCTGGTCAGTTGGGCCGGAGAGGTGAGTGCTCAAACTCGGCGGCCTGCCACCCCTGCTCCTTCTCCCAGCCCACAAGCGCAACCGTCTCCGACGACACCGCCTGTAGCTCCCCCTGCGGCCACTCCTGCTCCTGTCATGGAAACTCCTCCGGCTGAGCTGACCACCCTGCTGACTCAAATAGATGCAGCGGCAAACCAGCGGAATGCCCAAGGCGTGATGCGCTTCTTTAGCCGCAATTTCACCCACTCTGATGGTTTGACCTATCGAACCTATGAGAACGCGCTGTCCAAATTCTGGGATCGCTTTCCCAATGCTAATTACCAGACCACGCTCAATTCCTGGAGCCGAGACGGAAACGCGATCGTTGCCGAAACCACCACGACCGTCACTGGAACTCAAACGCTAACGGGTCGAACTCTGGCCCTGAATGCAACTGTGACCTCGCGTCAGCGCATCGAGAATGGTCAAATTGTCAGACAAGACATTCTGGCGGAGCAAAATCGTCTGTCTTCGGGAGATCACCCCCCCACCGTCGCCGTATCTTTGCCGCAGCAGGTGTCGATTGGACGTGAGTTTGCGTTTGATGCGATCGTGCAGGAGCCGTTAGGAAATCGACTGCTGTTGGGCACTGCTTTAGAAGAACCTGTACAGGCTAGAGGCTATCTTAATTCTCCTCCCCTGGATTTAGAGCTGTTGTCGGCAGGTGGATTGTTTAAAGTAGGGCGTGCCCCTGCTCTGGCCGATAGCCGCTGGATTTCGGCGGTGCTGGTGCGAGATGACGGGATGGTGATTGAAACGCGACGGCTCCGGGTTGTGAATCGCGAATAGAGGGATTGGGATCAGGCCGCGATCGCGAGTTGGGATGAACTTTGAGAACGTCATGCCTCAAGCGTGCGGGAAGAACGCATCGCACAGGGCGTTACCCTCTAAAATGGATAGGGGCGATCGCGAATCTCGTTGCGTTCAGCCCGTTCAGCCCTTGAGCTAACGCATAACACAGTTCATAACCACTGCTTCACAAGATAATCCGCTATGTTTGACGCCCTAGCCGAACGCCTGGAAGGAGCCTGGAAAAAGCTCCGGGGACAGGACAAAATTTCTGAGTCCAACATTCAAGAGGCGCTGCGCGAAGTTCGGCGGGCGCTGCTCGAAGCTGACGTTAACCTCCAGGTGGTGAAAGACTTCGTTGCTGAAGTTCAAACCAAAGCATTGGGCGCGGAGGTGATTGCAGGCGTTCGTCCTGATCAGCAATTCGTCAAAATCGTTTATGACGAACTGGTGACAATTATGGGGGACACGAACGTTCCCCTGGCCGAAGCGACTGACCCGCCTACCATTGTGCTGATGGCAGGTCTCCAGGGAACTGGGAAAACCACGGCGTCTGCAAAGCTGGCCCTGCATTTACGCAAGCAAAACCGCAGCACGATGCTGGTGGCAACCGACGTTTACCGTCCGGCGGCGATCGACCAGTTGATCACGCTGGGTAAGCAGATTAATGTCCCTGTGTTCGAGATGGGGGCCGATGCGAATCCGGTTGAGATTGCCCGTCAGGGATTAGAAAAAGCCAAAGCAGATGGCATCGATACCGTCATCATTGATACCGCAGGTCGCCTACAGATCGACCAGGACATGATGGCGGAGCTGGCTCAAATCAAGGAAACCGTCCAGCCGCACGAGGTGCTGCTGGTCGTAGACGCGATGACGGGTCAGGAAGCGGCTAACCTGACGCGCACGTTCCACGATCAGATTGGCATCACGGGAGCCATTCTGACCAAGCTGGATGGTGATACGCGTGGTGGGGCGGCCCTCTCCGTTCGGCAAATCTCTGGTCAGCCGATCAAATTTGTGGGCGTTGGTGAAAAGGTAGAAGCCCTTCAGCCCTTCTATCCTGACCGGATGGCGTCTCGCATTCTGGGTATGGGGGATGTTCTGACTCTGGTTGAAAAAGCTCAGGAAGAAGTCGATCTGGCTGAAGCCGAAAAGCTGCAAGAAAAAATCCTGACGGCCAAGTTTGACTTTACCGACTTCCTCAAGCAAACCCGTTTGCTGAAAACGATGGGATCGCTGGGTGGCATCGTTAAGATGATTCCCGGTATGAACAAACTCTCTAACGAACAGTTAGAACAGGGCGAGTTGCAGTTGAAACGGGCGGAAGCCATGATCAACTCGATGACGGTCGAGGAGCGCAAAAATCCTGACCTCCTCGCCGGGTCGCCCAGTCGCCGTCGCCGGATTGCCAAAGGAGCTGGTTACGGGCTGGATGATGTCAGCAAACTGGTGAGCGATTTCCAAAAGATGCGATCGCTGATGCAGCAAATGGGTAGCGGTCAATTTCCCGGTATGGGCGGTATGCCTGGCATGGGCGGACTGTTTGGTGGCGGTGCTCCTGCGATGGGTGGAGGCCGAAAGGCCCCTCCTCCCGGTTGGCGTGGCTATCCCAGTGGCAGTATGCCTCCCGCTAAGAAAAAGAAAAAAGAAAAGAAGAAGAAGGGGTTCGGTAGTTTGTAATTCAAACGCCGCAAGTTTTTTGATGTTGGCATTACCAAAGGCAGCGCAGCATCAAAAAACTTACGGCTGGAACCTTTCTGATGATTTCTCTTTATCAAAGACCTCGCCCGGTGGTATTATCTGTAATCCAGCGTCTAAAATTAAAAGGCTAATCAGCTAGTAGCAAATTGCTAAGAGCTAACCATCTGAATTTTTCCAGGAGCACAATTTTCAGGCATGATCAAACTGCGATTAAAGCGGTACGGCAAAAAGCGTGAGGCCAGCTACCGGATTGTGGCTGCCCTCAGTACATCTCGTCGTGATGGCCGTCCTCTAGAAGAACTGGGTTTCTATAATCCCAGAACCAACGAAGTCCGATTAGAGGTTCCGGCTATCATCAAGCGTCTGCAAGAAGGTGCACAGCCGACTGATCGGGTTCGTCGCCTGCTTGAGAAAGCCAATGTATTTGAACAACTTCGCGCTTAACCTAACCTGACTCTGATTCAGTTGTGCCTGATACAGCCCCCCCCAATTCGGTTAAATCGTCGGCCACTCCAGACTACGCCAAGCTAGTTAAGTTTTTGGTTCAGCCCTTTTTGGAGTCGCCTGAGTCCTTAAAAGTAGACTGTGAAGTATCTCCCCGAACCTCACGAGTGCTTATTCGTGTGGCATTTGAAGGAGAAGACAAAGGCCGAGTGTTTGGCCGTGGTGGACGCAACATTCAGGCAATCCGGACTGTGCTTCAGGCCATTGCTCAAGCAGTTGGCCACACAGCACATTTGGATGTTTACGGCAGTCAGCCAGCGGGGCGTGAGGGTGGAACGGATGAAAAACCGTCATCTTCCCGTTCTCAACCTCCTCGTCGTCATCCTAAACCTCGCGGTGGACAAGGCTAGTGTTCACGAAGTTTTGCAGTACTCGTTTTCTAGAGCAAAACTGTCCTGTAGCATTTAAGTCATATACGTCATAGGCTTCATTCAAGGAGGTGAAGATCGCGAGTGGCCGAAATTCGTTTGGGTGAAAACGAATCAATTGAATCTGCATTAAGGCGTTTCAAGAAAAAAATCCAAAAAGCTGGGATTTTATCTGAAGTAAAACGACGCGAGCGCTATGAAAAACCTAGCCTTCGTCGTAAGAAGAAAGCCGAAGCTGCCCGTAAGCGTCGCTAATACAAACATCTATAAAGCTGTAGCGATCCTGGTTATCCAGGGTTAGCTGAGGATCGCCAACAAATTAAAACCGAATTTTTAGTTTTTGAAAGCGCGGCTTTGCCGCGCTTTCAAAAACTAAGTTTTGGGTTTTATTAAATCCACGATCCTAAGGGCTATTGATCGTTCAAAACGCCTGAATTCCTTCAAGTAGATCGAATTCGGGCGCTTTTTCATTCAAGCCTGTTACCTCACCGTAAATCGCTAGACTGAAGGTAGATCTGAAGGACGGCTAACCAAATACAGAATGGGAAAATCCCTCACCATTGAGCTACCCAGCCCTGAAAGTGCGATCGCACTCGCAGGGCATCGCGAAGAAAATTTGAAACAACTCTCCCAGCAGACGGGCGCAACGATCGTTTTAAGAGGCCAGGAACTGTTAATTTCCGGTACTGACAAGCAGGTTGATTTGCTGGAACAACTGGTGCGATCGCTCGAACCCTATTGGGGGACAGGCAAAAGCATTAGCGGCGTGGACATCCTAACGGCCCGTCATGCACTCGATACGCAACGGCAAGACGATCTCCAGTCGCTGCAAAAAGACGTGCTGGCTCGTAGTCGTCGGGGTGAGGAAATTCGGGCTAAAACGTTTCGGCAACGGCAATATATTCAAGCCATCCGCACCCATGACCTGACCTTTTGTATCGGCCCTGCTGGGACAGGGAAGACCTATTTAGCAGCTGTTTTAGCTGTTCAAGCCCTGTTATCCAATCAGTTTGAACGGCTGATTCTGACGCGTCCTGCCGTAGAAGCCGGAGAGCGACTGGGATTTCTCCCAGGAGATTTGCAGCAAAAAATTGATCCCTACCTCCGACCGCTCTACGATGCGCTGTATGAATTAATCGAACCTGAAAAAATCTCCAACTTGATGGAGCGCGGCATTATTGAAGTGGCTCCCCTGGCGTATATGCGAGGCCGCACCTTAAACAATGCCTTTATCATTCTGGATGAAGCGCAAAACACCACGCCGTCCCAAATGAAGATGGTGCTGACCCGTCTCGGCTTCCGCTCGCGCATGGTGGTAACGGGTGATACAACCCAGACCGATCTGCCGATGAACCAACTGTCCGGCTTAGCGATCGCCCAGCGCATCTTGCAGCACGTGGAAGGAATTGCCTTCTGCCAACTCTCCAAAGCAGACGTGGTGCGTCATCCCCTGGTGCAGCGTATTGTCGCCGCCTATGAAGACCATGAAAAGTAGAGTATGTAGGCGATCGCCCCAGAGCTGGGCACTTTAAGGGGGGGTATTGTGCCAGACTGAGCCTGAACCGCTAGCGTGCTAAAGTTCAGGCGTTTGAGTATAGCCATAATTATTTGGATTAGAACGGGGTGCAGGGGTGGAACTCCTGGCTGGGGGCGCAGTCCCTACACCCCCTGAATTTGATGTCTTAACAGATATAACGACGGCTATACCTCTATACTGCGCCAGTCAGGGCACAGCACGGCCCTTTTGGGCTTTAATAGATGTTCATTACAGAATTTCAACATGCATTCAGCTCTCCAGCGATAAGGTAGGAACCCAGACTGCATGGAACTCAAACGGCGGTGGTCTACAAAACAGGAAGGATTTTGGAGCCGGAGCATCTTGCGCTGGCTCAATCTTCGCTCTGAGGAAAGCGAACGGACGTTTCTCATGTTTGCCGTCTACACCACCATTTCAATGGGATTGGTGTGGTTTGAGGCGAGCACTGTTGCGCTGTTCCTCGATATGTATGACGTAGACCAGTGGTTGCCGTTGATCTACATTGCCAGTGCCTGCATTGGATCTGGCCTTGGATTTATTTACTCCCGCTTGCAAAAAGCACTGCCGCTGCGCTGGGTGGTGGTGATCATTGCGCTGCTGATGGCGTTCCCCATTCTGCTGTTTCGCATGGGGCTGAACGCAGGAGAACTGGTTGTATTTGGCAGTGTGACCCTGTTCAGCGTTACGGTGTTCGTGATGCGGCTGTGGCTGGAAGCCGTTTATGTGCTTCACGACCTCAACACGTCCATCACGGCCAACCAGCTTTTTAATATTCGAGAGATTAAACGAGCCTATCCCCTAATCAGCAGTGGCATTCTGGTAGCAGACGTGCTGAGTGGCTTCTCGCTGCGGGTGCTGGTGTCCTGGGTGCACGACCTGAAAAACGTGATTCTGCTGGCCTTTGTGCTGATGGCGATCGGGGCTGGAATTCTGCTGTATCTGTGTCAGGCGTATCGCCAGGCATTTCCCGATTCCCCCCGTCGCTTATTGGAAGAACGACAGCCCGACTTCACCAGTCGGCGGTTACAAGGACCGCTGTGGCGCTACGTGCTACTGCTGTTTTCGTTCTTCATCATGGCGCAGGTGCTCTTTTTGTTGACTGACTTTCAGTTTCTCAGTCAACTCCAGCAGCAGGCCGGGCCGCAGGGAACCGAGTTGAGCGCTCCTGCCATTGCCGGATTCCTGGGCATGTTTAATGGGGTTCTGGGGATTTGTGAGCTGTTAATGCAGTGGTTGGCCTCCAGCCGTGTGATCGAGCGGATTGGGGTATTTGCATCGGCGATGATTTTACCCGGCACCATTACGGTATTAGGAACGCTGGCCACTGCCCTGTCGTTTGCGGGCGTTAGCCAGACGACGCTGCTGTTTTTTAGCCTGATCGCGCTCAAATTTCTGGATGAATTGTTTCACTACACGCTGTTTGCGGGCGTTGGGCCAGTCCTCTTTCAGCCGATTCCCGACACGATGCGGGGGGGGCTTCAGGCCGTCGTTCGGGGGATTGCCGAACCGCTTTCGACCGGAGTCACCGGACTTGGCATCTTAGGCATCGTTTGGGTGAGCCAGCGGGCCAATTGGGGTTCCCAAGGTCGCAATGGCATTCTGATCATGATTGTGGTGCTGGCCGTAGTTTGGCTGGTAACGGTTTGGTTTTTGCGGGCGCAATACGTTGGTCTCTTAGTAATCAGTGCTGAACGGGGACAACTGAGCGTTTCGGATGTTGATTTGCGCGAGTTAAAGCGAGCTGTGGTTGAGGCGCTCGATCAACCCGGCACGGAGGCGGATAAGCGCTCCTGTATTGAATTACTGAGCCACATTGATCCCAAGAATCTTGGCGAAGTATTAGCCCCCCTGCTCAACAAGCTGCTGCCATCGCTGCAACGGCAAAGCCTGGAAGAGATGATGGCCTATCCCAATCCGGCCTATTTGAACCAGGTGCGATCGCTCATTGTCCCCTCAACCCATCCCGAAGTTTTGGCGGTGGCGCTGCGCTATGTCTGGCTGACGGAAGCGAATCCCGATATTCAACAGTTGCGGCCTTATTTAAAGCCTGACGTTGATCCTGTTGTGCGCGGAACGGCGGCCTCACTGATGCTGCGACGCGGCGATCCCCGACAAAAAGCAGAAGCGACGGATACCCTACGCCGAATGCTGACGCATGAGCGGGAGCGGGAGCGGGTGATGGGCTGTCGTGCTCTGGGAGAGGCGGTTTATTTGCAATCGCTGCGGCTGCACATCGCCACACTGCTCCAGGATGAATCGCTGCGGGTGCGCTGTGCTCTGCTGGAGGCGATCGCCGCTACCCATCTAGAAGAGTATTACCCGTCGCTCCTGCGCGGTCTTCATTACAAATCGACTCGCGAAGCGGCCAAGCAAGCGCTGATTCGCTTGGAGAATGATGCGGTGCCTCTATTGGTGAAGCTGGCAGAGGATGTACACAAGCCGGAGCTGATCAGAACCTATGCCTGGAGCACCATTGGTCAAATTGGCACGATGGAAGCGTTGGACGTTCTGACGGCTCATCTAATTACGGCATGGGGTTCGACGCGGCGCAGCATTCTGAGAATTTTGATACAGCTTCCGCATGAAGCCGGGATTGATGCTGTATCGGATCGGTTGGGTCGGAGTGGCGTAGAAACTTTGATTAATCAAGAGATTACGTTTATCGGCAAGATGTATGCTGGCTTGATTGATTTAGCGCAAGAAGACGTGTCTGGACTGGAGGCCGATTTGTTGCGGCGATCGATGTATGACATGCAGAGTGATGCGGTTGAGCGATTGTTCTTGCTGATGCGCTTCCTGTACCCCACGAGTGCCATCAAAGCCGCCTCTTTTAACCTGGAATCCGACTCCTGGGAGAATGTAGCGCGGGGGTTAGAGATTTTAGACAACACGCTGGATATTCCCGGCAAACGAGCGCTGCTGAGTATTCTCGATCGCCGTTCTGACCAGGAAAAGCTGGAAACCCTTTCGGATTTTGTCGTCTATACGTCTCTGCCGCCGAGCGATCGCCTGCGTGAATTGCTCGAATTGCGCCACTTTTTATCGGATTGGGGGCTGGCCTGCTGCTTCCACCTGGCCCGTCGCTATCGCTGGAGTACCACGCCAGAGCAAACGTTAGCCTGCTTACACCATCCCACAGGCTTTGTGCGAGAGGCCGTGATTACCTATCTTCGAGTGGCGTCGCCCCGGACGTTAAAGGATTTACTGCCGCATTTGCAAAATGATACCGATCGCCTCGTCTCAGCTCAGGTACGTCGGTTAATGGCCGATATGGGATTGCGATCGCTCACCCCACCTCTACCGTGAGTGTTTACCCGGTGGAGTGTTATAATCCGCTGGTTAAAATTGCTGATTCATTTGCATTCTGCACCGGGGAATCTTAAATAAAACGAAGCGCTTATTGCTTAATCTTTATGCTGACCAGCGTCGATCGACTACTGTTTGTGAGAGGAGTTCCAATTTTTAAGGAATTGCGGGATGACTTTCTCGTCCGCTTAGCGTCCATCATGGACGAGCTATCGTTTCCCACCAAACACACGATCTTTACCCAAGGGCAGGAAGGGCGATCGCTCTACATTCTAGTGTCGGGTCGAGTGCGGGTGCATATTGGCAATCGAGAACTGGCGCGGTTAGAGCAGGGCGCTTGCTTTGGTGAAATGTCATTATTTGATGCAGAACCTCGATCTGCCACGATCACCACCCTGGAACCCTGCGAATGTCTGATGCTGACGCAGCAGCAACTTTACGAAGCGATCGACGAAACGCCTGGTATTGCAGTAAACATCATTCGTCTGCTGTCTCGCCGCATCCGTGAACTCAACATTAAGCTCAACAATCAGGGAGAAGGTGGAGCCAGACGTATTCCACCGATCATTCACGAAAAATTAGCTGAACTTTAAGACCATTTGATTTTGATTAGGGTGGACAGACGGGGCGCAGGGGTGGAACCTCTGGCTGAGGCGAAGCCCCCCCTCTGGATGTTCAAGGCTCTAACAGATGTAGCGACAGCCATACAACGCACAAGACACCGTCAAGACGGTTATTGAATTGTACGTAAAGTATTTTTACGACCAAACAAAAGAGCTATGATCGTAAGTCTAGGGAGACTTTTGTCTTCATCCTTTCTCACTGATTCCCTGGGAGTTTACTTGTGACTCAAGCAAATTTTGATTTTGTGGCAAAAACGGACCCTGCTGTAGCTGAGCTGATTCAAAAGGAACTCCAACGCCAGCGGGATCACTTAGAACTGATTGCGAGCGAAAACTTTACCTCTCCTGCCGTGATGGCAGCA
Source organism: Crinalium sp. (assembly GCA_036703095.1). GTDB lineage: Bacteria > Cyanobacteriota > Cyanobacteriia > Elainellales > Elainellaceae > DATNPS01. The sequence goes on from DATNPS010000539.1 coordinate 23,928, forward strand.
CAGGGTTCGGTATTAACCAATAAGTATGCAGAAGGGCTGCCCACCAAGCGGTATTACGGCGGCTGCGAATTTGTTGATGGCGTTGAGCAACTGGCGATCGACCGGGCCAAGCAACTCTTTGGTGCAGCCCATGCCAACGTGCAGCCTCACTCTGGCGCACAGGCTAACTTCGCGGTGTTTCTGGCTCTGCTGGAACCGGGCGACACCTTCATGGGAATGGATCTGTCTCATGGCGGTCATTTGACCCACGGTTCTCCAGTCAACGTATCGGGCAAGTGGTTTAAAGCCTGTCACTACGGTGTCAGCAAAGAGACTGAGCAAATCGACTACGACCAGGTGCGCGAACTGGCATTGCAGCATCGTCCTAAACTGATTGTATGTGGTTACTCCGCCTATCCCCGCATCATTCACTTCGACAAATTTAGAGCGATCGCCGATGAAGTCGGTGCCTACCTGATGGCAGACATCGCTCACATTGCAGGGCTAGTCGCCACCGAAAACCATCCCAACCCCGTTCCCCATTGTGATGTGGTAACGACGACAACGCACAAAACGCTGCGTGGGCCTCGCGGTGGATTGATCTTGACTCGCGATGCTGAATTGGGTAAGAAGTTTGATAAAGCCGTCTTCCCCGGTTCTCAAGGTGGCCCGCTGGAGCATGTGATTGCTGGAAAAGCTGTCGCCTTCTGGGAAGCCCTCCAGCCAGAATTCAAGACCTATTCCAGCCAGGTGATCAAGAATGCGCAGGCTATGGCGGCTCAGCTTCAGCAGCGAGGCATTAAGCTGGTATCCGATGGAACAGATAATCATTTGATGCTGCTCGATTTGCGCTCAATCGGCATGACGGGCAAAGTCGCTGACCAACTGGTGAGCGGCGTCAATATCACGGCCAACAAAAACACCGTTCCGTTTGACCCCGAATCGCCCTTTGTTACTAGCGGCCTGCGGTTAGGCTCTCCTGCGGTGACAACTCGCGGTATGGGTACTGCTGAATTCACCGAAATCGCCAACATCATCGCCGATCGCCTGCTGAATCCAAACGATGAAGCTGTTGCTCAAGACTGCAAAGCGCGAGTGGCGAAATTGTGCGATCGCTTCCCCCTCTATCCCCATCTGACGGCTCAAGAGCCTGTTTTGGCATAGAGCGCATCCTATTCGTTCCGTTAAAAAAGCGGTGATGGACGGAGTCCATCGCCGCTTTTGCTGTAGAGCACGTTTGCTGAGTCACCCCGTGCGAAAACGCTTCCCATTCCCCGTTAAAATCAAGCAATGGCTCCTCTACCCCGTAAACAATTTGGTCAACACTGGCTGCGTAGCGACAAAGTGCTGCGGCAAATTGTTGATGCAGCTAATCTTCAACCGGGCGATCGCATCCTTGAGATTGGTCCCGGCACTGGCATTCTGACCCGACAACTGCTGCCGTTGGCCTCAACCGTTGTGGCGGTTGAAATTGACCGAGACTTATGTAAGCTGCTCGTGCAAAAAATGGGCAAAATCGACAACTTTTTGCTGCTGCAAGGTGATTTTCTGAGCCTTGATCTAGACGCCAATTTAGCTGCCTTCCCAACGTTTCAGAACCCTAACAAAGTTGTCGCCAATATTCCATACAACATCACAGGGCCGATCTTAGAAAAGCTATTAGGGACGATCGCTCAGCCCAATCAAACCCCATTGGACAACATCGTTCTACTGGTGCAAAAAGAAGTAGCCGATCGCCTGTGCGCCAAACCAGGGTCTAAAGCCTTTGGTGCCCTCACAGTACGGGTACAGTACCTGGCGTCCTGTGAGTGGATCTGTCATGTTCCCGCCAGCGCGTTTCAACCTCCCCCAAAGGTCGATTCTGCGGTTGTGCGGCTAATTCCTCGGCCCATCGAAACACCTGCCAGCGATCCTCGCAAGCTTGAGATGTTAGTCAAACTGGGATTTGCCACCAAGCGCAAGATGCTGCGCAACAACCTGCAATCGGTGATTGAGCGCGATCGCCTCTCCCAATTTCTGGAACAATTAAATCTAAATCCCCAGGCCCGCGCCGAAGACATCGGCGTCGCCGATTGGGTTACGCTGAGCAACTGGTTCGTAAGTGGGTGTTAGGTGCTGGACGTTAGGTGTTAGGGATTGAGAGTAGAGCTGAGCCGAATCTCCCCTAAATCTTTCCTCTTCCCTATCCCCCGCATCCTCCCCATCTCCCCCGTCCTTACCCACACCCCACACCCTATCTCCCCCAACACCCCACACTCCACACCCAAGACCTAAATGCAGCCCTACTCCCTCCTCGCTCCGGCCAAAATCAATCTGTATCTGGAAATCATTGGCGATCGCCCCGATGGGTATCACGAGTTAGCGATGGTGCTCCAGAGTATTGCGCTGGCCGACCGGATCGATCTGCGAGCGAATGGAACCGAGCGGATTCAGGTGCATTGCGATCACGACCAGGTTCCGGCGGATCAAACCAACCTAGCGTATAAAGCGGCTGCTCTAATGGCACAGCAGTTTCCTGAAGCGGCCAGTCAATATGGTGGGGTGGATATCACCATTCGCAAAAACATTCCGGTGGGAGCAGGGTTGGCGGGTGGGTCTACCAATGCCGCTGCGGTGCTGGTTGGCATTGACCTGATGTGGAAATTGGGCCTGACTCAGACCGAGATCCAGGAATTAGGGGCCAAGCTGGGTTCGGATGTGCCGTTTTGTGTGGGGGGAGGAACGGCGATCGCCACGGGGCGGGGCGAACACCTGTCTCCGCTACCCGACCTGGACAATCTTTATCTAGTGTTGGCAAAATACCGCAGTCTTTCTGTCTCTACTGCCTGGGCCTACCAAACCTATCGCAAACAGTTCAACAGTTCCTACATCTCCAACCCTGAAGGACTGGAGGGACGCCGACAGCGGGTGCATTCTGGCCCAATTGTGGCGGCGATCAGCCAAAAAAAACGGGCGGAAATCGGCAGGTTGCTGTACAACGATCTGGAAAAAGTAGTGCTGCCCGCCAATCCAAAAGTGGCAGAACTACGACAGGAGTTAGGCAAGCTTGATCCGTTAGGCGTCATGATGTCTGGATCTGGCCCATCGGTGTTTGCGCTGGCCGCATCAGAAGGGCAGGCCAGAGATATGAAGGAGAAAATTCAAATCGCGCTGCCTGACCCTGATTTAGAGGTTTGGGTAACGCAGTGTATTCCAAATGGAATCCAGATTGCCCAATAGCTTTATTTTTTTGAGTGGTATCACTTGACCCGTACTAAGCGAATCTCAGTGCGCTGATTGCGAATGTCGTCGGGGGCGATGCCGGATAGGGGCTGGCTGAAACCTTTGCCTTCAGCTACGATGCTATTTTTAACGCCACGTCCGCGCAGATAATTGGCGACCACTTGCGCTCGCTGTTGGCTCAGCCGTTGGTTAATATCGGCAGAGCCGGAGCGAGAGGTATGGCCAATTACCCGTACAGCAACCGTTTCAGCGTTAAATTCTTTAACTTCCTGGGCCAGCTGATCGAGCGCTAGTTTGCCTTGTTCGGTCAGAGTAGCCGAGCCTGTGTTAAAGCTCACCTCACCGCGCACTCTTAAGTTGCCAATATCGGGAGCGGCTTGCACCTGGCTGGCTCGGAGAGCCGGAGCGGCTGTCACCGATCGCGCTTTACCAGAGAGGCGATCGCCCAGTTCAGGATTATCTGCCCGCACCAGATCAATCAACGTTTGGGTATTGTTCGCCGCTTTGGTGATGAATTGGTTACTAAACAGCGCTTCGGGGTTTTGAGGGACTTCTTTGAGGCGACCTGCTAAAGCTAGAACGGCGGCGGTAGAGTTAATTCGGCGTTCTAACGTCCCGTCGTTTAGCCAGGTCTGTGCTTCGACTGCCGTAAAAAATTCAATGCCCTGAATCACGGCAGAGGCATCGGGAGCAGACAGTTTTCCGTCCTCTGCAATTTGAGTTTGCAGTTGTGAGGAATCACGGACGTTGGCATCAATCCGGCGATAGTAAGCCTCTAGCAGTTCCGTAATCTTTTCCGGTTGGGATTGCAGTAAGCGATTTGATGCAACCAGCACATCGACGATCGCCCCCGGTGCATCCTTACTGGACAGCACAACGGTATAGCCCTGCTGCTGAGCCTGGGTGACATAGGGTTCCCACAGAACGGCGATCGCTATATTCTGCGCCGGGTCCTGCATCAGCTTCCAGGCTTCCGATGCATCGGCAACGCGAGTAATCTCGAAGTCAGACAGGTTAAAGGAATCAAACTTGGTATCGAGCACTAGAGCCAGATATTCGCTGGGGGTATCGCCTGCAAAGGTCATGCCCACCCGCTGTCCTTGGGCTTTGGCCTGCTGTACCAATCTGCCCAGATCGAGCAGAGATTTCAGATTGGGGTAACGTTTTGAGTTCAGAATGACGGCATCTGCGCCAGCCGTTCGGTCGATGAGTCCAACGATTTTTCCTTGAGGCTGCTGTTGTAAATACTGATCCAGGGTTGTCACCAGCAGATCGGTTTGTCCCTGATTCATCTGTTCGGCCCGTTTGGCCTGATCAAATTCATCCGCATATTTCAGGCTAATACCAACGTCTTGCAGCGCTTTTTGAAAGTCAGCATTGCGAAAAGTGCTGTAGCCGCTAAATGTATCGCCCAGGAGCGTTAGCTGGTTCGCATTTTGTGCAGCTTGTCCATTCTGGCCTGAAGAGTTTTGCACCAACCCTGGCATGATTCCGGGCGCGATTTTACTGAGAACCCAAAAACTACCTGCAATTAAACTGAGCGTAATTCCAAATGCCAAAATCAAAGCCGGATCATAGCGCTTATTCATGCGTTTTATGCCCAGGAATATCTCGAAAAGTGTCACCTGCCTGACAACTCTTACAAAGGTGTTTAGATGTTCCCGGAATGTCTACCTTTATGCTGATGTAAACGTCAAGAAATGCTCAATTAATATTGTTCGGTAAACACAAGGTGCTTAGACTGACGGCCTTTAAGCTAGGTTTCTCACGTCTGTTTAATGTGAAAATACAGTTCATTAACGTAATAAGTAAGTAGCCCTAATTAAACCGTCTTAAAAACCGAGAGAGTGCTCTGGAGGGGCACTCTCTCGGTTTTTAATTACGCCCTTCTACTTACTAAATTCAATGGATTCTTGATTGCGTCAGAGTTTTGTAAGGGTTTGGCATTGCCAAATCCTTACAGGTATCTGTTGCTTTTCCAATTGAAGTCGGTGTAAATTCAGTAGCTCAATTTTGCATTTGCGATATGCGGCAAAACTAGATTTTAAGGGGTGTCATGCGCTGCACAACACCCCTTAAAGTCTGCTCGTTGAATTTATGGTTTACTAAAACCTAATTTTCTAAGATGGAGACGGTGGACTATGGTGCTCTCCGCTCTTAGAAATCAGCTGCTATTGAGTTGTTAAGTATTGAATTAGGCGATCGCAGATTCAAATGCAGAACGGCTGTCAAACATTTCAAACACGCGATCGAGTTGGGTCAATTCAAAGATGATCCGAATGCTAGATGAAACGTTGCAAAGGGCAAATCGCTTGCTCGATTGCTGCGCCGTGGTTAGTGCAGAAACCAGTACCATGAGTCCTGCGCTGTCTAAAGATTCAACAGCAGCCATATCGACTAGAACACACGAAGCATTTTGGGATGAGACGGTGTCTAGCAACTCTTGACGAAATGTTTCTACGTTCGCTGCATTAAGATGGCCGGAAGGCTGGTTAATGCTTACCTGAGGACGGGTGAGGGTATTTAGCATGACTCCGCTCCGTAAAACCTAGGGACTTTTAAAATGTTCGTCTGACATTTATGACGATATCCGTAATTTTTCGGGGAAGCCAGCGATCGTAGGCCATTTGGCTGAATCTTTAACTTCGAAACTAGAATAATAAAGATTCAAACAAGTGTTTCTACAGAACGGTTTGAGAATTTTTTATACATTCTCATAGAAAAAACGTAGGCTATGCCCTGTAAGGATTTCAAGATTCGCTCCTATCCGCGAGGTAGGTGCAGAGCGCCAGGGAACATCAGTGGCAAGTCGTCATGAGAATAGCCGGAGGATGGCTGAATTTTCAAGCAACTCAAAAGGAGGAAAGGGCGATCGCCCTTTCCTCCTTTGAGATTTTATGAAGGAGAAAGTGGTACTCCTCCAGTCCGCTAGGGTTTAGTGTTTGCCGTTGCCGTTACCGTTGCTGGTTTTACTGAGAACCCGCTCTTTGACTTTGTCAGGCACTTCTTGCAGATGATCAAATTGCCAGTTAAAGGAACCGACGCCCATCGTGAGCGATCGCAGTTCAACAATCAGATCATGCATCTCGGCTTGAGGTAAATGAGCCGAGATTTGATCCCATCCACGCCAGTTGGGTTTGGCTTCGTAGCCGAGAATCTGGCCCCGACGACCGGAGACGAGCCGCAGCACTTTTGAGGTGAAATCAGACGGCACATCAATGGCGATCGCCACAATCGGTTCCAGCAGGGTTGGTTCACATTTTTGCATCCCTTCCTGCATCGCCAGTCGGGCCGCCTGCCTAAAGGCTTGCTCAGAGCTGTCCACCGTGTGATACGAGCCATTCGTCAGCGTGACGGACACATCCACCACGGGGAACCCGAGTGGCCCGTGCGTTAGGTATTCCCGCACACCCATTTCCACACCAGGGATGTACTGTCTGGGAACGACGCCACCCACAATCGTTTCGTTAAAGCTAAAGCCTTCTCCACGCGGTAGAGGTTTGATGTCCAGATAAACATCGCCGAATTGTCCATGTCCTCCAGTCTGGTGCTTGTAGCGTCCGTGAATCGAGGGAACGGCCTTGCGAATCGTTTCTTTATAGGGCACTTGAGGCAGATGGGTGGTCATGGGCAGGTTGTATTTCCGCCGCAGTCGATCGAGCGCGACCTGGAGGTGAATATCGCCCTGACCCCACAAAATTACTTCATGGGTATCGCCGTGCTGCTCCCAATATAGAGAGGGGTCTTCCTCCAGCAGCTTCGTCAGTGCACCACTCAGCTTCACTTCGTCATTGCGTTTCTCAGCGGTAATCGCCAGCGCATAGACAGGCTTCATCTGTTCGGCTTTGGGCAATAGGCTGACTATTTGCGGATCGGCACTGAGGGTATCGCCTGTCTTGATGCCTTCCAAACGGCTAAGAGCGACGATCGCCCCTGCTTCGGCCCGGTTCACGCTCTGCTGCTGTTGGCCCATCAGGCGATACATGCCGCCTGCCCTGACCCCATTCAAAACGGCACCGTCCGTTAAGGCACCCTGCCAAACGCGCACGAGGGAAATCTTACCGCCTTGGGGTGTAAAGCAGGTCTTGAGCACCTGCGCCAGCGGAACCTCATCGTTGAGCGTAATGCCTCGCCGCTCTGCTGTGACGTCCGGTTCTGGGGCTTCTCGCAGCAGGGCATTGAGCAATGGCCGTATGCCAAAATCTTGCTCAGCCACACCCACAAAGACGGGAACGATCAAATCAGCTCCCAGTTCCATCTTCAGGTCTTGCAAAATCTCATCTTCAGATGGGTTAATTTCTTCCAGGAGTTCTTCGAGCAGATGATCGTCAAAGTCTGCCAGGGTTTCCAGCATTTCCAGCCGAGCCGCTTGCTCCTGGTCTTCTAAATCGGCAGGGAGGGGAATCGGATCGGCAGGCGCACCGGGATGGTATTGATAGGCTTGCTCGGTCACCAGGTCAATGAAGCCTTTGAGGTGTTCGCCCTGACCGATGGGATATTGGTGTAATACGAGTGGGCGGCTTGAAACTCCCTTTAAAGCCTGTAAAATGTCGGCAAAATTACCCTGCGCCCGATCCATTTTGTTGATAAAGACCAGGTGGGGAATTTCCCAATCGTCTAAAAACTGAAATAAGGGAGCCAAGGTTAATACACGCGCTGCATCTGGCTCGCACACCACTACGGCTGCATCTACGCCGACCAAAGCGTTGTAGGTTTCCTGGGCAAATTCAATCGACCCAGGGCAATCGAGAAACGTAAAACGAATGCCGCCATACTCAGTACTGGCGGCATTTAACTCCACACTCATTTGGCGATCGCGGGCTTCTTGTGTAGAATCACCCACGGTATTGCGATCAACAACCCTGCCTTTGCGGGAGACAGCTCCTGTTACAAACAATAAACTCTCTAAGACAGTTGTTTTTCCACTTAGATAAGGACCCACGATCGCCACATTTCGTGAGCCAGAAAACACGTTTTCACTCATAAGAAATTCCTCACTTAATTCACTAAGTTTGGGTAATACAAGCACTTAGTATTAAGCCAATAACTATTAGCTACTAACTCGGAAATCAGTATTTACAACAGGGGATGAATTAAGAGTGTAGGGAATGTGTTGTAACGAATGACTGCTTATTGTAGGAGTGAATAGCCAGTTGCTAACGGCTGTTTGCTAATTGCTTAGCGAAGCGATCCCAACTGCTTAATTTCAGATTAACCCGACCCTAACCTGTTGAAGAGTTCTAGTTAGGAAAATTTATCTCACTAAGTTCTTGTGATGTTTTTTCACATTCTGTAAACACTAACGGGTGTAAATTCAACACCAGCAATTCTCATTTTGAAACCACTTGTGGGTTTTGCGTGCCCGTCGGGCGCACAAAACCCGCAGGTGTGGCCGTGCAATCGTGCCGCAGGCGTGCTTGCACGGCTACCAATTTGCATCATGAGAATTGCTAGTTCAGCACGCAATTTCAGCCGCCCGTTAAATGGCTGAAATCGCGTGCTGAATTTACGTTAACTATTCAATTTCCAGAGATAGCTTGAGATTAAATTGGTAGCGATGTGCGCCACGATCGGAACGAGCAGATTTCCAGTTAAAACGGCACTGAATCCTAATATCAACCCAATCAATGTTGCCCAGGCCACATAGGGCCACTGCTGCGCACCGCTAAAATGCAACACTCCGAAACAAAGACTGGAGGCCAGCACGCCGACTGGGTTCATCCCCAGTGCGGGTAGCATGACGCCGCGAAAGAGCAGTTCTTCACTCAGTCCGGGAAGCAGCCCTAGCCAGATTAAATCGGGCAGCGCCAGCGGTTTGAGCACCAATTCTAAGTAATAATCAGCGCTGCCGCGATAGGCAGGCCACAGTCGATACACGATCGCACTCAGCACAGTGATGCTCAACCCCAATCCAATCCCAATCAGTGGAGCGGTAGCATCCCAATGAATGGATAGAAACGAGGATGGATCAAACATCAGCCACAAGCGGGAAACCAGCAGCAGTATCACGGCAGTAACGCCCATGGCTGCTAGCACTTGAACACGGGTTAGGGGTTCAATATCGGGTTGTTTGGGGAGCGGTTCGGTCACGGTTAATTTGCTATGAAGAGACGAGTACGCTCTGTCATCTATTGCATAACCGTTGTGAGGTCAGTGTTGAGAACTGAGTCTGCAAACAGTCAGCTGATGTTGTCAGAACCTACTCTCGTTTATTAATAAACAATTCTTTCTGTAATGTCTTAGATGATGGTTGGTTCAGAAGTGCGGTTTTACCACACTCCGTAATCAAACCACTATAGCCTTCCCAAATAGTTCGCAAACAGGGGGAATAGAAGCTGCGCCCCCAGCCAGGAGGAGCTAACCCTGCGCCCCGTTCACATTTAAGTTGAGATTGCTATATCTGAATTATTTACAGTAAAAACATTGCTGGTGCTTTCGTCATTAACTATAACGTAGAGACTTGTGACCGGAGCTATCGAATTCCAGCAATTCTCATGATGCAAATCGGTGACGATCCAAGTTCGCCGCAGACGAGCTTGGATCGTCACCGATTGAGGGTTCTGCGTCCCTGTCAGGGGTGTAAAAGCCTCAAGCATTGCTGATTGAATTCAGGTTTAGAGGTTGAATCTGAGAAATGGCAGGACGTAGTGCGCTTGGATCAATTCCGGCGCGGTGAGCGACCAGCGCGCCCAGAGCTTCCAGATAAGAATTGACCTGCACCGTTGAGATGCCAATCTGGTCAGGGGTGACGTTCAACCGTGTCTGGTTGTCTTTGACGGTAATAATTCGCGTAGAGGTTTGTGCCCAACTCAGCACGGCACTGCCGCCACAGGCTGTATGCGGCACGATAACCGCATCTACCTGGTCTGCCCAAATCGTAGAATTCTGGACTGTCGGACGGGTAACGAAGCGGGGGGCACGACTGAGGCCCACCAGCACACAGGGTAAGAAGGTGTAGCCCAATTCTTCTGCTGCCGAACGAGGGGAGATGCCTGGGTCGAGGGGTAACGGAGCGAGGGCTGGCGCATGAGCGCAGGGCACCTGAAAGGTTCGCACGACCAGATGGCTAATCACCGCTTCGGCTCCGGCCAGCGGATCTACCCCCTGCCCGTGACGATATTGCTGCAACATCTCGCTGCCCAAGTCATCGGGAAACCGGGCTACAACGGCGATCGCCTCTGCCTTAGCCTGGGTAATCAGCGTCTCGACGGCCCGCAGCAAACTGTCGGGATTTTGAATGGTTCCCCAGGTGGCTCCCGATGCGGCAGTTCGAAGCTCCACTCCCAACGGGGCGTCGGTCACGACGTAATCGGTTAATCGCAACCCCAGGGTCGCACGAGCCGCATCGGCGACCTGGAGGTGCCGGGTTCGCAGCTCTGGCTCAATGCCCTGATCAAGCACCAGCCCAATGGCGTTTTGATGCACGGGGCGCAACCCCCACTGCCCAGCCGCGAACTGATCCAGTCCAAAGCCCTCCACGTAGAAGGCATTGGGTAAGGGCCAGTAAAGCTGTGCGCCATTGAGGACATTGGGATGAGTGATGAGGCGATCGCTCACTTGGGCGATCGCTTTGGCAACCGGAAGGGCATCGCCTGCATAACCACCGATCGCCGCCCCAATGCCCGTTGGAACGATTAAAACAACGGTGTAAGGACGCTGATTCAAACTGATGTAACCGGAACAACAACAGACGGCAGAAACTCTCGCTCGGTCGTCACCACGGCTTCAATCTGCACTTTTTTTCGCGCGGTATCGATTGTCGTGATCGCCCAGCGCAACGGCTCACCGTGTTTGTTTAAGGTCGTGGCGATCGCCTGTTGCAACCGATCAGGCGAGTCGGGCAGATCAAGTTCAGCCGTGATGAAGTGCGTAATCATGCTCTATTTTTGAAACTGACCAAACTGCAAATGATAAACGGTATCTTCCTTTTCAGTTTCAATTTTGAGGTCAGAGCGAGGGTAGGCAACACACAGCAGCGCGTAGCCCTGTGCTTGCAAATCAGGGCTAATCCCCATTCCATCGGTCTGATCAACTGTTCCCTCTAAAACCTGAGCCGCACAGGTGGTGCACACTCCCGCGCTACACGAAAAAGGTAGATCGATACCTGCCTCTTGAGCCGCCGTAAGGATCGTTTGGTCAGAGGATACTTGCAGCGTATGAGTACTGCCTTGATGTTGAAGTTCAACCGTATATGTTTCGGACATAAATCAAATTAACAAGCGATCGACTCGTCTTTAGTGTTTACTTATTTAGCGCAATTCCTTTTCTATTTTTTCATGAATTGCTGCCCAAGACTTAATTGCCAATTTTTGACAGCCATTCTCATTTTGAAACCGATTGCGGGTTTGGCGCGCCCGTCGGGCGCGCCAAACCCGCAATCGGTGACAGTGCAAGCTCGCCTTAGGCGAGCTTGCACTGTCACCGATTGCATACTGAGAGTTGCTGAATTTTTGACCAGCCATTCTCATTTTGAAACCGATTGCGGATTTAGCGCGCCCGTCGGGCGCGCTATAGCAACCGTTGAGATGGTTAGGACAGGGGGGATGGGGGCTTTGCCCCCAGCCAGGGGTTCCACCCCTGCACCCCGTCCTAACTAACCCCTCGATTGCTATAAATCCGAAATGGTGAATTTTTGACCAGTAATTCTCGTTTTGAAACCGACTGTAAGTTTTGTGCAGCCGACGAGTGCGTAAAATTTGCAGTCGGTGGCATTAAAGGCTCGCTGCACTGCTACCGATTTGCATAATAGATTTGCATAAAATTAGAATTGCTGATTTCTGACAAAGGGCTTTGCAGAGTTCGCTTCTCGATTCAAAATGAAGGTTGGATGCAGGTGCCGTGTGCTGAAAGTAAGTGTTGATACAAATAGAGCCATTGCAAGGTTCGGTTAAGACGGGGCGCAGTTCCCACTCCCCTCGCCTAACTGGCTCAGCGATCGCTATATATCCTCCGAACGAAATTTTTTGAAGTCAGTTCGCCCTAACGATAGAGGGCTCAGGAGGGTCAACTTTACTAGACTATTTAACAGTTTTACAGGTTAGCCGTTCTTTGCTACTCGTTTGTGATGCTATACAAAAGTCACCCCCCTCTTAGAGTTCTGATTGCTGATGACCACGAGCTGATCCGCTTTAGCTTAAAGTCAGCGTTTCAACGGCATCCGCAAATTGACTTGCTTGGTATGGCCGAAAATGGTCAAGAGGCGGTTGATATGGTTCTCAAATATCGACCCGATGTGATCGTTATTGACCTCCAAATGCCAGTCATGGATGGCTTGAGTGCTTCTAATCAGATTAAATTGGTCGCTCCACACACTCAAATTGTTGCCTATTCGTCTGTTCAAGACCCGCAGGTTGAAGTGATGGTGCAGACCGCTAAAATTGATGCGTTTTGCGACAAAGATACTCCGATTCAAGACTTAATAGATACGGTGCTGCGGCTGGGGCAACAAAGTGCCAACCGCTCTTAACGTTAATGGCTACGTTAATTGTTATTCTGTCTGAGTATTGAGGAGCACGGCAACCGCCGTGCTCCTCAACCATATTGAGCCGTATTCATTTTGGTGGTCTTGTGCGGAGAAAGTGAGTTACGTTCTCCTTGCAGGACGGTTTTGAGCGTGAATCGAAAATCAGCGATCGCTAATAGCTATTTTCTAGATCGGGAAACGTCCGCTTAAATTCATCAATTAAATCATCAATCTCTTCTAACGCTTGATTCACGTCAATTCTTAGTGTTCCTAAATTGGGCTGTTCCAGCAAACGCACCAAGGATTCACGTTTACTTTCAATTAAACGAACCCGCTCTTTAATCATTTGTGGATCTAGCATCCGCGTTACTCCTCACAGGTTTCAAAGGTTCCCGCCCTTTCCATCTTAATCCAGGGACGATAATAGTGAATAATTGTTAAGTGGTTCGCAGGTTTTTCCGATATGCTTGGCAAAGTTTCTCTAGGCACACTTGGGCTTGTGGTAGGTGGCATTCTCACAGTAGTTGGCTTTGTGGCCTACTTCTCTGAGAGTGCGACGCTCAATCTGGTGGGTTTTTTTTACGGCATTCCATTGCTGCTGGGCGGTTTGGCCTTAAAGGCTGCCGAGTTGGAGCCTGTACCCTTTTCTCAACCGACGTCACCTGCGGTCTTAGCATTACGCGAGCAGCAGGCAACTGAGACTCAAACTCAAATATTAAAAGACGTGACTCGCTATCGCTACGGCCAAAAGGCACATTTAGACACGTCGCTCAGCCATTTGGGCTTAAGTCCCAGCGATGAGGAAGCACCGTTTCTAAAAAGCCTGCGCGAGGTGGAGATGGGTGGAGCGTATGCGCTGGTGCTTGAGTTTTATTCGCCCCTGATCTCCCTGGAGAAGTGGCAGGGAAAACGAGAGAAGATCGAGACATTTTTCGGGCCTGGGTTACGAGCAGAGGTGAGCAATCCGGATGAGGAACGAATTGATCTGGCGTTGATCGCGGCTCCATAGAAGCATAAACGAATTAAAAACAAACTTTTAATGTTTGCAAGCGCGGCAGAGCGGCGCTTGCAAACATTAAATTCCGGGTTTTCTTAAATTTGTGAGCTATAGCTTTAGGAGTTTTAACGAAAAGGGCGGGGATGTAGCGCATCTCTGCCCTTTTCTTGTATCTACTTTTCCAGACGCACCACGTACCACTGAAGCGATCGCCCCGGTTCCAGTTCAAACTCACAGGATGTTTCAAGCAGATACTTGGTTTGCTCATCCAGATTGGAGAACTTTTGCAGATCTCTTGGCAGTTCGTCCTGCCGACTGGACAAGATCGCTTTTAGCCTTTCAAACAATTCGGCTGTGGTCAGGAATTGCTCTGGTTGCCCCGGTTCTAAAACGACATAGGCATCTTCCCGATACATGATGGGGTCGGGCATAAACTCTCCTTCGCCATGCGGAATGGATTGAAACCGAATCGTTGAAGGGGGAGAAGAACAGCAAAGTCGTTCTCCTCCCCCTCCAATAATTGAGCGATATCTAGCGATATCTAATATTTGATCCTAACGTTAACGCGGATTCGAAGTCCGTTTGTCGGACTTACATTACCGTTACTCGTCTTCAGCGAAAACATAGCGATACAGATCGGCGGGATCTGGCTCAGGGCTATCTTGAGCAAACTGAACCGCATCATCAACGGTCTGCTGAATCCTCCGCTCGATGTCTTTCAGTTCTTCTGCGGTTGCCAGATTTTGCTCGATCATATGTGCTCCCAGTTTTTTGATGGGATCGCGGGCAAACCAAAACTCTTTCTCGGCTTTCGACCGGAGTTCGTCTGGGTCAGCCAGCGAGTGGCCCCGGAACCGATAGGTCAGGGCTTCAATTAACGTGGGGCCTTCGCCTGCACGAGCACGAGCAACCGCTTCTTGTGCCACGGCCCGCACGGCCAACACGTCCATTCCATCTACTTCAACTCCAGCCATGCCAAAGACGCTGGCCTTCTTATAAATTTCAGGTTGAGAGGTGGCGCGTTCGTGAGCCATCCCGATCGCCCACTTGTTATTCTCTACAACGTAAAGAATCGGCAGTTTCCAAAGGGCTGCCATATTCAGGCTTTCAAAAAACTGACCGTTGTTGGCTGCACCATCCCCAAAGAAACAAGCTGTCACCTGGTCAGCCGTTTCATCTCCCAACACTTCGCGACGATATTTACTTTGGAATGCTGCACCTGCTGCTACCGGAATGCCTTCTGCCACAAAGGCGTAGCCTCCTAGAAGGTTATGTTCGCTAGAGAAGAGGTGCATGGAGCCACCCCGTCCCTTGCTACAGCCCGTCACTTTGCCGAACAGCTCTGCCATCACTTCGCGAGCGGGAACTCCAGCACTGAGGGCGTGAACGTGGTCACGGTAGGTGCTACAGACGTAATCGTCTGGCCGCATTGCTTTAACGATGCCTGTGGATACTGCTTCTTGCCCGTTATAAAGATGGACAAAGCCAAACATCTTTCCGCGATAATACATCTCGGCGCACTTATCTTCAAAAAAGCGCCCTAAGACCATATCTTCATAGAGCACCAGGCCCTCGTCACGGGTTATGGCAGCCGCAGCAGATGGGAATACCGGTAATGTTCGTTCTTGAACCATGAGTTTGCAGTGTCCTTGCAGCAATATCGCACTAGCTGTGACATATCTTGACACAGCGCTAGCCCGATCGTGAATAGTAACAGGGTTTGTGGAGAGAGATCTACCTTCGCTTCAAAATGTTTATTTTCTGGTCGCTTGAAAACTGACGCTAACTTCTGGGAATACTGAATGGCGGGATGTTCAACGGCTTAGACCCCATACTGCTATCTAAATCAGTTTGAGCTACACCTAGTGGCCTCATGCCGTAAACCGTGCTAGTGTAAACGTTTCTGAAACCGTCATACTGCAAAGAAATCTGCTGTAGCGTTCACAAATTATAGATTGTGAACAGGGAGTGTATGGGCTTCGCCCCAATCCAGGGGTTTCACCCCTGCCCCCCGTTCAAAGTTAGTTGAGATCGCTATAGTTCTGAGCGCAGGTTGAGCGAACGGAGTCTGCCCAGTTTTTGCATCTACTTCTCGAAGACCATTGACCCAGCAGCCTACAAACTTATTTTGTAGAAGCTGTACAAACTTATGTTAAATCGCGTGGTTTTTTGTCTATGCTGGTGTGTAAATTTCACCAGATGTCGCCAGTTATGATAGATACACTGTCTAATTAACTGGCCGTTTGATTGGTGTCATCACCATTGCCCGTTCTTTGTTGAAGTCGCTCATTGCTGGGGAAGTTGACCGTGCGAATCCCGCTTGACTACTACCGGATTCTTGGATTACCCATTCAGGCTACTGCTGAACAGTTGCGGCAGGCCCATCGCGATCGCACCCTTCAGCTTCCCAGGCGCGAATACTCGGAAGCAGCGATCGCCGCCCGCAAACAGCTTTTAGACGAAGCCTATGCCATTCTGTCGAATCCAGAAAAGCGGCAGGCATACGATGCCGGATTTCTGGCTAAATCCTATGACTTAGACGTTGATAACCCCACAGACGCGACTTCCAACGACGGGCTACCGAACGCGGCTCCCAGCGATCCCACTGCTGATCCTTACACGCCCAGCATCGAAATTCAGGATAACCAGTTGGTCGGTGCCCTCCTGATTTTGCTGGAGCTAGGGGAATACGAATTAGTCCTAAAGTTAGGGCGTCCTTATCTCAGCAGTGGTAGTCTTACTCTTAATAGCGGGCGGTTTGGTCAACCCGATATCGTCTTTTCTGACATTGTTTTAACAGTGGCGTTTGCTTGCCTGGAATTAGGGCGTGAGCAATGGCAGCAAGGGCAGTATGAAAATGCAGCAGAGTCTCTTGAAACGGGTCAGGAACTATTGCTGCGCGAAGGGCTGTTTGCCAGTGTGCGAGGTGAAATGCAGGCCGATCTATTTAAGTTACGTCCTTACCGCATCTTGGAACTTCTGGCCTTACCGGAAGGCAGCGAAAACGAGCGTCGCCAGGGATTGCGTTTACTCCAGGATATGCTGCAAGACCGAGGCGGTATTGATGGGGGTGGCGATGACCAGTCGGGACTCAGCGTAGATGATTTTCTTCGGTTTATTCAGCAGTTGCGGAGTTACCTCACCTCGGCGGAGCAGCAAGCGCTGTTTGAGGCAGAAGCCCGTCGTCCCTCTGCGGTCGCCACATATCTGGCCGTATATGCGCTGCTGGCGCGCGGCTTTGCCTATCAGCAGCCCGCCCTGATTCGTCGGGCCAAGCTGATGCTGGTGCGACTGGGTACTCGGCAAGATGTGCATTTAGAACAGGCTGTCTGTGCGCTGCTGCTGGGGCAAACCGAAGAGGCCAGCCGTGCCCTGGAACTCAGCCAGGAATATGAATCCCTCGCGTTTATTCGCGAACATTCGCAGGGATCGCCCGATCTGCTGCCCGGTTTGTGCCTCTATGCGGAACGCTGGCTGCAAAATGAGGTCTTTCCTCACTTCCGCGATTTAGCGAATCAGCAGGCCGCGCTCAAAGAATATTTTGCCAACGAGCAGGTGCAAGGCTATCTGGAAGAATTGCCCAATGAGCCAGAACCCGCTAATCAATGGACGGTGGTACAAGGGGGGGCGATCGCCAATGGGCAGTCTAGCCATCGCGATGTCGTCGATTTGCGAGATAGTCGTCCGCGCACGGTGGGGCAGGTGGGCGAAAAAACGCCTCAGTATGCCACAACATCGGCTACAGCTACTCTGGATGAAACGCCGCCCTATACGAATGGGGCGAGCGCAGTACCGACCGCAGAGCGAGTGTCTCAGCTTTCGCCAGAAGGTCGTCTGAATGGAGGTGGAGGTGGGCGATCGCCCTCTTCTAGCAATCAGCGTCGTTCGTCTCCGCCCAGCCCAAATTTTCCACTACCTCCGGTCGCACCCATTCCCTCACGCGGATTGGGCAAAAGCCGTCATGCACCAAAGCTCGATCGCCTCTTATTTGTGGTCGCTCTGGGCGTTTTGGGAATTGGTCTTTTAATCATTGGAATTAATCGTCTGACGAAGCCCAGTTCCGGTTCGGGCGCGACAGCATCCTCTACCTCGGTTCAACCGCTACAGTCGTTTGGATCGCTGGTGAATGCCAAGGCGGAACCCCTGCTTGCGCCTGATCCCACTGCACCACTGAACAACCAGACGGCTCAGCAGGTGATTCAAACCTGGCTCAAAGCGAAGGCCGCTGCTATGGGGCAAACCCATGACACCAGCCAACTGGCTCAAATTTTGGTTGAACCTCTGCTGTCAGAGTGGCAAGGTCAAGCGGAGGATTTGAAAGCGGCGAATTCCTATTTTGAATATCAGCACAATCTGAGAGTGGAAGGCGTCACCGCTGATCCCAATAATGCGGATGAGACTCAAGTGCAGGCTGTGGTCACCGAAACCGCTACGGCCTATCAAGATGGACAGGTCGATGCTGAAAATTCGCGGGATGAAACGCTGGATGTTCGCTATGATTTGATTCGGCAGGATGGGCAATGGCGAATTCAAGGGGTGGATGCGACGGTTAGTCAATCTGCGCCCACTGAAACAAGTCAACCGACGGACGCCAGCCAATCGACTGAGTCCGGTTCTGCTGCTGAGGAATCACCGTCTGGTGATGGTACTCAGCCCACTGACGGTACTCAGCCCACCGACGGTACTCAGCCCACGGGTGTGATTCAACCCGGTGGTGTTGTAGCGCCATCCGAGGCTATTCCTCCTACGCCGTAACGTTGGCATGAAATGGCATGAGATGTGGGCATATAGCAGGGCTATAAGCCCGCTATCGAGTGTTGGGTGCTTATCGTTTCTCTGTTCTTGCTCCTTGTAATTCTTAGCCGTTGCTCATGGCAGATACCCTGTTTCAGGCTTACATGCCCTTACTGATCTGGACAGGGCTAGGGTTATTACTGTTTCGATTTGTTCCAGACGCGTTTCCTCGCTTTTTAGGCCGCAGTCTTTACTGGGTTGGGATTCCCGTTCAAATTTTTACACTCGCCCGCCAAACCGATTTTTCTGGCTCGGTTGGCCTTGCTCCGTTTGCGACGATGATGGCTTTGCTGGGTGGGTTGGGATTGGCCTGGTTAAGTTTGCAAGGACTGAGACGATGGTCATCGCGTCAGGTTACGGCAGAAGAATCGGATGCAGAGCTGCCACAACCGTCTTCTGATGTTTGGCAAAACTCCTCCCGACGGGGGAGTTTTATTGTGTCGTCGATGATTGGCAACACAGGGTTTGTAGGGCTGGCGATCGCCCCTTCCTTTGTCGATCCGCAGTACTTTGGCTGGATTGTTTTCTACAGCGTCACCCAAAACGTGATTGGTACCTATGGGATTGGCGTGTTTCTGTCGAGCTACTATGGGCGATCGCGCCAGGGGACAAAATGGTTGGTGCAGCTACGCGATGTGTTAACGGTTCCGTCTCTATGGGCCTTTAGCCTGGGCTATTTGACTCATACCATGCCGTTACCTGCGGCAGTAGATGCGGGGCTTCATGCGTCGCTATGGGTGATTATTCCCAGCGCGTTATTGCTGATGGGAATGCGGGTGCGGCAGCTTAAAGGTTGGAAAAGCCTGAAGTTAGGCGTTGTTTCGGCGGCTCTGAAAGTCCTGGTGATGCCTGCGATGGTGGGACTGGTGGCGTTAGCCTGTCACCTGCCGATGGAACCTCGCCTTTCCCTGGTGCTGATGTCGGGGATGCCAAGTGCGTTTGCGGGCTTGATTTTGGCTGAGGAATACGATCTGGATCGGGAGCTGATTGCCAGCAGTATTGTGATCTCGACGCTGCTGCTGCTAGTTACGATTCCGATGTGGGTATTACTGTTTGGCGATCGCCTATAGCAACCGAAAGGTTGATTAGGACGGGGGGCAGGGGTGGAACCTTTGGCTAGGCGCGAAGCCCCCATATCCCCTTGCACCTTTTTCGATAGGCGGATTTGGGCGGCGCACTGCACCACCCAAACCCCGTGATTAAACCCAACGTGAGTTCGACGAGACAAAATGAGCCAAAAGGAAAGCTGAGACGTATTCTGAAGAGTTGTAGACTCACACATCTCAGCTATGGACTCTATCGTATCGCACCTGGACATCACCCAGATTTTCTGTGAGGTAGACGACTTCTGCCAACGCTTTGAGAGCCTGCTGCAAGCACAGTGGCAACTGCCTGCCACCATCGGGGAAAAGCAGAGCCAATCCCGCTTGCAGCGCTCAGAAATCATGACGATTGTGATTGCCTTTCATGGGTCTGGTTTCCGCACCTTCAAAGACTTCTATACCCTGCAAGTAATGCCCCATTGGCGCTGTGCCTTTCCGAAGTTGGTCAGTTACAACCGTTTTGTGGAACTGATGCCTTGGAATCTAATGCTGCTTGTTATTGGTTCAGTCGTTTAGGGGACGTTACGGGCCTCAATTTCATTGATTCGACCAAACTATTCGACCAAACTAGAAGTGTGTCATCCTCGGCGTGCTCATGCCCATCGCATGTTCAAAGGTGAGGTCGGGTGGGGCAAAAGCCCGGTGGGGTGGTACTACGGCTTCAAGTTACACCTGATTGTCAATGAGCGGGGAGAACTGCTAGCCTTTCAACTCACTCCAGGCAATGTAGATGACCGGGTGCCCGTTCCCGATTTGACCCAGGGACTCTTCGGCAAGCTGTTTGGTGAGCGGGGCTATATCTCTCAAGCGTTGCAAGCGAGCGGTGATTGAGTCGGTCAACGACTACCTCAGAATGTCTGTCAGATTGAGCATTCTCGTCATCGCAGTCCGCTCAACTTTCTGGTGAACCTGGTGGCTGGGCTAGTGGCCTACACCTATCAAGCCCACAAACCGTCCTTGGATCTTGAGCCCAAGGGATTGCCCGAACTGCCTGAGGCAGCTATCTTCTAGCTCCGTCGAACTCGCGTTATCCATAAATTCCACAGCAACGTTAAGAGGGCATCAAAAGCAAATTAAGTTTGCGCGCCTCTTGCCAGTACATCCACTGATGAGTCGTTTGAAGTTTCAACTGTCACATCCTGCCTTGTTTAAGGCTGACGTTAACTTCACTGAAAATTCATAGAAACGTAGCCCTGTCTACATTTTTCTGGTGATAGTATGCAAGCCGTAGTGAAGATAATGTATTGAGCAGATTAAGATTCCGTAATTTCTACGCTTGACATTAAAATAATGCCAATTCCATAGCTGTATACGCTAGACACTAGACTTTATCGGAAATAAGGGTTTCGAATTTGGAAATTGGTTTGTAGCGCGGCTCCGCCGCGCTACAAACCAATTTCCGATAAAGTCTACTATTGAGGGCAAGGACACATTGCAGGGTTGCATGGCGAGTCTTCTGAATCTGCTGGGTAGGGTTTGTGCGTTTACTCCGCTGAATATGAGCAATCGATCGCACTGCCCTAGCTATAGCTCAACCGTAGCCTGGTCTGGGGGCGATCGCCCCGTCACGCATACTCATTTGGAGATCTGACTCATGGCAGCAACCACCGACCCAACCCTCTCTGCAAGCCCGCTTACCCAATCGGTTACGCCAGATCTACTTACTACGCTCGCGGCAGCGCCGACCCCCGGAATTACCATTACCCAAACAGAGGGGAGCACCGATGTTAATGAGGAAGGCGAAACGGCGGATACCTATACCATTGCGTTGAATACGGTGCCCATTGGGACGGTTGTGATTCAGGTGGCCGCCGATGTGCAACAGCTCAAAATTAGTACAGATGGCGTTAACTATTTCTCGACAGCGCTCGTTCGGCTGAGTAGCACGACACCCGTCACGATTACGGTAAGGCCGATTGATGATACTCGCATCGAAGATTCTCCTCATGTAGCGGTTATCCGGCATCTCATTTCTACCAGCACTGATCCGGCCTATTCGCGCACGCTGACGCCTATTCCCGACGTTAACGTCAACATTATTGATAACGATTCGGCAGTCGTTAAAATCAGCACGATTCAGGGCCGTGGCACGACCGCAACAGCGGGAACCTTCACCATTGAAGGGATTGTGACCGCCAGTTTTCAAGGCCAGAATCAGCTCAATGGGTTTTACCTTCAGGAAGAAGATGCAGACGCCGATACGGGAGCGGGATCTGAACTGACCTCCGAAGCGATTTTCGTCAATTCCGGTGTTCCAGTGAAGGTGGGAGACAAAGTTCGCATTCGGGGAGTCGTGTCTGAAAAGCCAGATCTGCCCGATTTTGGTCAGGCGCGCATCACGCCCATTAGCAATGCAGCCGTCAGTATCTTAGCCTCTGGTCAATCCAGATTAGTCGCGCCTACCGCGATTGACCTGCCTGCCGCTTCTGCGACCAGTTTGGAGCGCTATGAGGGCATGTTAGTTACTGTCAAGGATAGACTGACGGTAACAGATACCTCACAATTGGGGCGATCGGGCGAAATTACGCTCTCGTCAGAGGGCATTCTCACCGCCCCAACCGATACCATTGACCCTAATAACAGCCCTGCGTCAGAAACCAACTCTAGCGGCAACAGCAATGTCGGTGCTGTGACCGCTCAACAAACGGCAAATACGCTCAGCACCATTGTTTTGGATAATGGCAGCAATAACTCTTTTCTGTTTCCCACGCCTTATATCAATCGTGCCTCCGGAGAGCCAGCTACACTGCGATTGGGCAGCACGATCGATAATTTAACGGGCATTCTGAGCTATGGCAGTGGAGCCTATCGGGTGCTGCGCAACCCCTACAGTGTGTCTGACCCGTTGAATCAAGCGTATCCTTTAACGATCAACTATAGCGATCGCCCGGCTGTTCCTAATGTAGGGGGTGGGCTTAAAGTATCCAGTTTTAATGTTTCGGGTTATTTTACAACCTTAGACAATGGCGCTAATAATGCGGCGGGTGCCAATAGCGCGGCTGAACTGCAACGGCAGCGAGACAAAATTGTAGCTGCGTTGCTGGCGTTAAATGCCGATGTGGTGGGCCTGGTTGAGATTGAAAATGGTACCGCCGCAGTGAGCGATCTGGTGGATGCCTTGAATGCCAGAGCAGGGGCAGGCACTTATACATTGATTGCTGACCCGACCGGATATGCTGCGCTGCCGGGCGGAGGGGCGGCCACGAAGGTAGCGTTGATTTACAAGTCGGGAGTGGTGACTCCAGTGGGAGGGGCGATCGCTCCCAATGATGCCGCATTCAGTTCGGGACGCGCACCGATTGCCCAACCGTTTCGGGTGAATGCAACGGGTGAACTTTTTACGCCTGTCATCAATCAATTCACCTCCAGGGACACCAATGCAGGGCTGCCAAGAGATAGCAATCAGGGCGACGGGCAAGGACTGTCAAACGCGACGCGCAAAGCTCAGGCGACAGCGCTATTAAATTTCGTCAACACCACCGTCATTCCCCAGGCGGGTGATGA
This sequence comes from Crinalium sp., assembly GCA_036703095.1. GTDB lineage: Bacteria > Cyanobacteriota > Cyanobacteriia > Elainellales > Elainellaceae > DATNPS01. The sequence goes on from DATNPS010000539.1 coordinate 46,990, forward strand.
GGATGTAATACTGCTCGGCGATTTCAATGCCTATACAGAAGAAGACCCGATTGATATCTTGCGGGCTGGCGAATTTACCCGCCTGAATACAGCACCGACCTATGTGTCTGGTGGGCAGGCAGGCTCTCTCGATCACATTCTGGTGAGTTCCTCCCTGGTGGGCCAAACGACAGGAGCCGCGACCTGGAATATCAATGCGTATGAACCCAGCGCGCTCGATTATAACGACAACGTTGTGGATGCTGGGGAGTCGAGCACCAATCCTCCCCGGAATGAACCCGGTCTGTATCAAGCCAATCCATTTCGCTCATCGGATCACGATCCGGTGCTGGCAGGGTTGAATCTGAACGCGGATGCCTCTGTGGGATGGGCCAGTTTCGCTCGCTCCAATGATGGCGTGCTGGTTAACATTCGCGGTCGCTTTGCGTTTGATGCCCTCGATCAAACCACCGCTAACCTGGGGGCAGGCAATGGCTATGTGAATGACTTTTGGCAAGAACTACGCCTTACCGGAGACATTGATCTGTCGGTGAATGATGGGTTTGCTCCCTTCTACAACGCGACCTTTAACGGTGCACCGCCCTACTCGTATACCAATGCACCGCCCGTGGGGTCTGCCACCCCAGCGAGACCCTTAACCGGAATTAGCAAACTCATTGGCTCTCCCTATAACGATTACATCCAGACGGGAAGCAATGATGACATTCTGCTGGGTGGCGATGGCGATGATTTTATCTCTGCGGATGGAGCGGCTGAAGACGTTGGCAATGATATTCTGGTCGGCGGCAGTGGCAATGATTTTCTGACGGGTGGGGGCGATCGCGGTTCTGTCACACTAAACCCTGCCGATCCGACATCAGGTTCAACCTTGCCCAGCGTGGCAACTCTCACCGTTGGAGACGTGATTCAAACGGGAGATGGCAACGATAAGCTGATATTTTGGCGAGGCAATGGAACCGACCTTGTAACCGATTTCGCAGCCGGAAGCGACAAGATTTTGATACATGGCTATACAAGTAATGATCTGATTTTGTTAGGGACTACGGCTGTTCTGAAAAACGGTTCTGCATACGAAGCCATCACATCTTCAGGACAGGCTAGCTACACCACGATTACAGGAACGGTAACATCGCTGACAGGCAATGGATATATTTGGCAAGCAAGCGATTTTACATTTTTGTAGCAGAATAAACACTTTATCTCGCAGTGGAACTGACGCTTAAAGACGTCACGGTCGTTTCACTCTAGCTTAATTCTCATAGCCGTTATGACATGCCAGAGCTGCATCATTTTGATGCGTTTTTTGCATGGTTGCTGATCCAGATCCTGGGGAATTCTGTGTAAAGTAGAAAGACTGACCGAGAACTATTGCACATTCTTCATTCACATTCTGAACTGCGAGGAAATATGGTTAGTAGAGTAGATCAAAACCAAAAGGATAAGGCTAAAGCTGTTTCGATGGATGCCAGTAGCAGTGATTTTAACTTTGAACTCTGGGCAACTGCTGTCAAGAGCCAAATGATTGCATCGCTGCGCCGTAGAGGTGAACAAGCTTAGTGGTGTTAATGTTCAGCTAAATATGTTTAATGCTTTATACAAAGTGCTGAGTGAGTCATCGCTCAGCACTTTGTTTTGTAACGTGAGTCTCTAACAAGAACGTAAATTCGACGAATGGGTGATTGGGAGAGTTGCGTGACGCACAATTCTCCCAATCACCCGATACCGCTTAAAACCCAGGTGTTTGTTTGAGAGCCGCGCACTGTGCGGCTCTCAAACAAATAACTGTAGTTCACCCAAGTGAGAACCGCTATATTATCGGCACTGCTATATATTCCTGTAGAAAAATAAAGAACCGATTGGAGACGTATTAGTATGTGATCAGACTAAGTAGGTAGGCACAATTAAACATTAGATAGAAAAACCGGGGGAGTGCCCCGGAGGGGCACTCCCCCGGTTTTCTGGGTTTGGTTTAATTAGGCTTGCCTACTTACATGTGATCAGACTACCAATCGTTGGTGAGCGATGATGAATTTGCTTTTGGCCAAGGTCATAGTGATTTTGGGCCACGATATATTCCACAGCGCGCAACCTGTGCCATAGATGCTGGAAGAAACATCTACATGGCCTGGATTCTTAACATGGTTTTGAAGCCGATCGCTTCAGCAAATGAACCGCCCCACCCTACATCTTCCAGTAGCCGAATGCTTTCGCTCAGGTGGTATCTCGTCTTACTGGTGGCCGGGACGTTACTGCCAGTTGTGCTGTTTGCGGTTGCGGTTGTTTATCAACTATCGAAACAGGAGCAGGCTGCATCGGAGCGACGCATATTGTTAGCGGCTCGTAACCTATCAGAGATTGTAGAGCGCGAGCTTTCTAGCACCACTCGAACGCTGCAAGCACTGGCATCGTCAGAGCAGCTTAGCCAGGGCAATCTTGAGATGTTTCACCGTGAGGCAAAGCGAGTTGTACAAACGCAAGCGTCCTGGCTGACAGTCATTCTTCTGTCGCCGGGGGGGGAGCAAATTGTTAATACCATACGACCCTTTGGCCAGGCGTTGCCCCGCACCGGAGATCCAGAAAGCGTACATCGCTTGATCAAGACCCGGCAGCCAGAGGTCGGCAATCTCACCCCGTCACGGCTGAACGTGAGTCTTATTGGCGTTCCAATGCGCATTCCCATCATACGGGATGGCAAGATTCAGTACATCCTCACGGCCATTATCGACCAAAGGGCGATCGCTAAGGTCGTCAACGAGCAGGCCAGCATCGATGGAGAATGGACACGGACGGTTGTGGATGGTCAAGGGGTTGTAGTTGCCCGAACGCGCAATCCTGAACGGTTTGTGGGGCAACGCGGGACGCCATCCTTCTTAAAGCGAATTGGAGAGACAACTGAGGGAATTTATCGAGATACCACCCTGGAAGGAAACAGGGTTTATGTCGCCTTCTGTCGGGTGAGTAATTCACCCTGGACGGTAGCGGTGACCGTGCCCGTTAATGTAATTCAAGGGCCTGCCCGACGAGCGATGTGGCTGGTTGTTGGGTCTGGGTTAGCTCTACTTTTGATAAGCGGCATGGGGTCATTTGTGCTCGCCCGACGAATTTCTCGCAGCATCACCTCGGCAGCCCTGGCGGCGGAAGCCTTGGCAAACGGTGAGTATCCAAGGGTTAGCTCTCTCTCGATCAAAGAAGTTAGTGTGTTAGGGCAATCTCTAGAATTCGCGGCTAATCTGCTATCGCAACGAGAGCAGGAGCGTACTGAAAATTTGATGCGAGCAGAAGCCGCACGAGCAGATGCAGAAGCCGCAAATCGTATTAAAGATGAGTTTTTAGCTGTTTTGTCACATGAGTTGCGAACGCCCCTGAATCCAATTTTAGGTTGGTCAGTGTTGCTGCGCGGTGGCAAATTAGATGCTGCAAAGACAGCACTTGCATTAGAAACAATCGAGCGTAATGCTAAACTTCAAACTCAGCTCATTGATGATCTCTTAGATGTTGCCCGTATCATGCGCGGCAAGTTAAATCTAAACATGGCTTCTGTTAACTTGTTGTCTACGATTGAGTCCGCTATTGAAATAATTCGATTGGCAGCAGAAGCAAAATCTATTCAAATTCAAACTGCACTTGATTTAGCAACAGGGCCAGTTTTAGGAGATGAAGCGCGCCTTCAGCAGGTGATTTGGAATTTGCTCAGCAATGCCGTTAAGTTTACACCAGAGGGAGGCCAGATCAAAATCCAGTTAGAGTGTGTGAATTCCCATGCTCAAATTCAAGTTAGCGATACTGGCAAAGGGATTCATCCCAATTTTCTGCCTCACGTATTTGAGTATTTTCGGCAAGAGGATGGCAAAACGACCCGTAAGTTTGGCGGCTTGGGGTTAGGGTTGGCGATCGTGCGCCATTTAGTGGAATTGCATGGTGGAACGGTCGAAGCAGATAGTTTGGGAGAAGGGCAGGGAGCCACGTTTACGGTTAGATTGCCATTACTATAGCGAGGTCTTAACGTGAACCCGTAGCATTTACATCGCCATATTAGGTGATGGCAAATCCCTTTTTTGATCGCTATGCTGCGTCATTTAGGCGCATTGTTGGCTTGCTGAAAGCTTGTTTTGTTTATAAGAGAGAGGTAACACAATGGAAGTCATGTTGGTTGTCCTTGTGCTGCAAATAATGCTCTTACTTTGGTTTGTTAGTACGCTTCAGCAAATTAAAATGGATCTACGCGACATTCGTGATATTGCTCGAAGAATAGAAAGAGAGCAGTAAACCAAATATTAAATCAAATTAAGATGTCAGTATGGATGATGCTCAAATGCATTTGACATACAGACACACGGCATGTAAGTACAGATATGGTAACCAAGGAGCTGTGTCGTGCGGCTGGAATGGCATAGAAAAGTGCCCTGCGCGTTGCGTAGAGCACCTTTTTAACGTGAATTCGACGAACGGGGGCTTTTGGGAGAGTGGCGCGACGCGCCACTCTCCCAAAAGCCCAATTTTGCGTGCGCGTCGCGCACGCAAAATTGGGCTATCGAATTCACGTCTTATGCATTCGTCGAATTTACGTTACAAACGAGATGGAATGATGTTTAACGTGAATTTGTAGTACTACACATCGCCGCATCGGGTGATGGCAAATATACTTTTTGATTTGTATGCTGCATTATCTAGAATAGCTTTTATGCCAGTTTTTGACAAATTCTGGACACATCAAATAAACAAATAGTTGGCTTTGATCTGCGATCGCTCAAAACATAAACGCATACTTAATTTAGATTGACTCTAACATTGTCAATGCCTTAGATGGAGAAGATTTTTTCAATTTATTAGACTTCTGCTAGTTTGAATTTTATGTAATATTTTTGTTGATCAGTTTGTCCAGATTCTCTAGATTTTGTCTTGTAATTGTAGATACACCTGTAGTTTGGGGAATCTCGATGTTCAATAATTTGCAGAGTACTACACGTTCACAATTATCCGATAATCGTCTTAGTGGTGCTCGCAAGCTCGGTTTTTTGAATGGTAGAAAAGCAGTTCAAGGATTTGTTGGTCTGAGCGATAAGATAGATTGTTACTCATTTAAACTAACGGGCCGCAGCAGCTTTAAACTCGTGTTGAATAAGTTGCAAAACAATGTTGATGTGTTTCTGCTGCAAGGTCGGAAGGTGATATCACGTTCAGCGAAACCTGGTAAAAAGCCGGAAGCGATCAATACGACTCTGGAGGCAGGCACTTACTATATTCGCGTTAACCAGCGGCAGGGTAACAGCAAATATAAACTTACCTTGAGTGGAACATCACTCTCTACATTACCCACACCGACTCCTACGCCGACTCCTCCCAGCTCAACCTCACGCAAATTGGTGTCTCTGCTAGCGGGTGGAGATGCGGCCAGGTTAGGCTCACTGGATCTGGGCACGGGTAACCTGACCCGATTGCCACTCGGGAACCTGGGGGGAACGGTGTTGTGGGATATTGCTACCTTTGGCAACGATACATTTGCCGTTGCCAATCCCAATAACTTCTACAGAATCGATCCAACCACAAGTACCTACACGCTCGTGGGCAGTTTGGGGGTTTCTAACATAAGCTCCACCGTCAATTCGTTGGGCTTCACCTCGTCTGGAGCGCTCTATGCCGCTGGAACATCGGGAGGCTTCTACAGCATCAATACAACAACCGGAAAAGCAACGTTGATTGCGCCTATTCCAGGTTTTGCCGCGAGTGGTGACCTTGCCTATGATGCAACATCAGGCCGTTTCTTTGCCACTTCAACCAATAGCAATGGAACTGATTCTTTGTATTCCATTGGTTTAACAGGTGATGCTCAGTTGATTGGCAATGTCGGTTTCAAAAACGTGTGGGGGCTATTATTTGACAATGGCGTCTTGTATGGGTTTACCCCACAAGAGCAAATCAGAATTAATCTCACAACAGGTGCCGGAACGCTCGATAAAGTGATCACGCCGGATGGGCCAACGTCTGGTGTTAGCGGAGCTGCGTAATTTGAGGGGAGGGCGATCGCCCTCCTGACACCTCTATCTGGGTGCATCTAACCGTTAGGATCAGGGATTAATTAAAACCGGATTTTTAATTTTGGAAAGTGCGGCTCTGCCGCACTTTCCAAAATTAAGTTTTGGGTTTATTAAATTCACGATCCTTGGGAATTAAATCCTGGCGAACAAATTAACGCTATCTGAACAAAACCCACAATTGGGGCAGTGCCAGTGTGCCACAGATGTGCTTGCACTGCCCCAATTGCATCATGAGAATCGCGGTAGAAACCATGATTTCATTCAAGACGTGCGATCGCCATGAGACAATAGAGCTTTCATGAGATCTATTTATGCCCGCAGATTACATTCAAAACGAAGCCGAGTTTGATGCGCTACTCAGTGCAGAATCCTTGTTTGTGGTAGATTGCACGGCGGCCTGGTGTGGGCCTTGCAAACTGATAGCGCCGTTGATTGATCAGCTTGCAGATGAATATGGCGATCGCGTCAAAGTGTTGAAATTAGACCTGGATACCAATAAAGAAGTCGCAAAACGATACGGCATTCGCAGCATTCCTGCTGTCATGTTTTTTAAGCAGGGCGAAGTAGCTGAAACGCTCGTCGGTGCGAAAAAATATGACGAATATAACGAGACGCTCAGCAAATACCTGGCCTAGCGCCAGCCGATTCATAGAAATCGAAGAATGGGCTTTTGGGAGAGTGGCGCGTCGCACCACTCTCCCAAAAGCGCGATTTGGCGTGCGCGTCGTGCACGTCAAATCGGTCTGTTGAACTCAGCTTTAAACGCCACTCTTTCGTATCTCCATTACTCTGGTTTTCTCAAATACAGCTTGTAGCGATTGGGCGGCACTAACAAGTACTTCAAAGCGTTGAGACCTTTTACGTAATGCGCTTTTCGCGTTACGGCAAACCCGTGTTGTTCGAATAAGCGTTGCCAACCTCGACCTGTTCGTTCCCAACAGCGATCGAAGTGTTCGTTTGGCGAAATAGCTCTGACGTACAGTTCTCGTTTGGATGGAGGTAGCCAGGTGCCAAATGGAACTCGATTGTGTTCATCAAAAACTTGATACCGATTGGGAACCGTTATAACCCCGTAGCCTCCTGGTTTTAATACTCGCATGAGTTCGGATGCAACACATTTTTGATCGTCATAATTAACATGTTCCAGCATGTCATTGACGAAAACAACATCAAACCAATCATCGCACCATGGCATGGCTCGGGCATCCGCCTGAACGACTTTAGCCTGGGGCGCACGTCGCTTTGCCCACTCTACATAAGCAGTATTGGTGTCGATGCCATAGGCTTGACCAAAGTAGAGCGGCAAGGCGATTAACGAACTGCCAAACCCGCATCCTACATCTAATACACGATGACGCTGATGATCAGAAATGTCTACATCGTCTAGAAACTGTCGGATCACCTTTTCTATGCGAGTGGTATCCGTCATGTATTGCGCCCAAAATGCTTGTTTGGCCTCGCTAAACCCCAGTGTCTTGGCTCGCTCTACTAAAAACTGACGAAATTCTTCTTCAACCTGTTGGGAAAAGACGAGTTTTGTGCCGTACTGAGTTTGCATCCAGTTGAATCCTTAGATGAATGATTGGGCTGCTATTGAGTCGTGAGTGTAAAGGGCTGAGTTGAGCTAACGTTTGTTTGCTAGAAATTGAACCTGCTCGATCGAAGTGCGATCGCACTTAACGCACCACAAAGTCACTGGCGATCGCATTGCAGGACAACATTACAACCTAATGCATAGGTTGTGTAATTTCTAGGAGCGATCGGATTGATCGCCTGTTTTTCAGCTCACTTCATCTCGTTTAGCGTTGGAGAAATCTAACGATTCTCTTTCCTGCACCATGGGGTTCAACGTGACGCCTATTGGGCTTGTGTGATTCATATTTGAAACGTCTCTTGCGCGCAGTCTGGTAGAGCATCCAAGAGCAGATCACCCAAACGATAGGTCACTGACTATACGCTTCTGTAGAGCTTAACTGAGTATGTAGTTTAAATTTATAAGCACTTCACTCGGAATGACAAGCATTTCACTGAACTTCAAGTAAAGTAAGTCTGGTGACGTCTAGGCGATCGATTTGTTTCCATAAGCCAGGAATATTACACCTCTGAGGCAAGATCCGAGTTTATGAAGCTTTAAAGAAGGATCTAGAGAAAACACGGATGTTCTTCTTAAAAGCGATTGGTTACAACAAAACACATGTACTTCTTGACTAGCTTTAGCTGCTGTGTGCATCACTTCTATTTGGCGATCGTTTGTCTCACAAATAGATTTTTCTGTCTCAATCCAAAAATGCGAAAACTCTAATCCGGAACTTCATAGAATTTTCAAAGAACTGGGTATGTTTTCTTCAATAGGGCATCACCATACTGGAAATCTTTGATGTTTGAACAGGGCAATCGCAACAACAGGGAAATAGCAGCTATCAATTGACTGGCAAGGCTCTGACGTATCTGATTTTGCAAAAGATTGGCTCTTAGTTTGAACCAAAATTGAAAATGCGATCGCAACTCGGGAACATAAATTCACTGTGAAGAGACATAAAGATCAGTTAAATCATTTCGTTGATGGGTGCGGAAGCCAAAGCAGTTTTAAGTCAGTCAGTAGCGATGGCTAAACCCAAGATCAACACAGCATTTACCACGTATTTCTGAATCAATTGGTCTGCACTTGTGCAGAGTTTATTCCCAAATTCAATGGGAAACAATTTGATGCGCTCTGACTGCCGTTGACCCCCATTTCTAAGTAAATCGGCCCGATCGCTGAATTAACGTTTTAGATTATTGCTGCCATCTATAGTGACCCTAAATAGGGTGTGAATAGGGGAATTGAAGGCTTTGCCTCCAGTTAGGGATTCTACCCCTGCACCCCATTCAAATTCCAGTTTGGATCGCTATAGAAAGCCGTGAATTTCGTTCACGGAAGTTCTGATTGGGCACGATTACTTAATAGAAAATGGCACTTTCTTGAAGGGTTTAGCGCTCAGGGGCACACCTGAATTCCAATTAGGCTCAGTGCCAATTACCCAATAAACCTTGCACGGAGGTGTACTAGTGCTATCTGCGGATATTAACAACAACTCAACCCAGGCTCTGGCTCAAGTACCAGATGGGCTAACGCCTAAGAATCCATTGGAATCTGCGCTGTCAGGGCATCAGTCTGGCAAAGCGGTGACCAGTGGAATTGATGACAGCGTAAACCGCTGGGTAAAAGGAGGAAGTACCGCATCCGGTGGTGTAGGCTACAACCCCATCAAAGGCAGCAAACGCTCCGATCGCATCAGTGGTACCGGAGGCAATGACGACATTAGCGGTGGCTCTGGCTCCGATCGCATCTTTGGCGACAGCGGCAACGATATTTTGTCTGGCGGAGCAGGCAATGACGTTTTAGTCGGTGGCAGTGGCGATGATGTACTCAAAGGTGGTTCCGGACGAGATGCCCTGACGGGGGGCAGCGGTGGCGATACCTTTGTGCTGTCACTCAGCAAGAAAAATGGCAAGGTGAATAAAGCCGATGTGATCACCGATTTCACCAACGGCCAGGACAAGATTAAGTTAGAAAGCGGACTCAGCTTTGAACGGCTGAGCATTAAGCAGGGCAAAGGCCGATATGCCCAGGACACGCTTTTGCGCGACAAGAAGACAGGTGAATTTGTGGCGGTGCTAAAGGGCGTCAGCAAAGGCTTGGTCGATAAAGCTGATTTTGTAGGAGCGTCCAGTGCTCCGATTCCCACACCGACCCCAACCCCCGTACCCGCCCCGGTTCCAACGCCTGCGCCTACCCCACGTCCGACCCCCAGTCCCACTCCCAGCGTGGGCACCTTCTCGCTCAGTTCAACGGCCTATAGCGTCGGCGAAGGTGGCGGCAATGCCACAATCACCGTCAAGCGCACGGGCAGCAGCGTTGGAGAAGCCAGAGTGAATTTTGCCACGACGACCACGGGCACTGCAACAGCAGGCAGTGACTACACCGCCAAGTCCGGCACGCTCATTTTCGCCAGTGGACAGACCAGCAAAACGTTTACGATTCCCATTACCGATGACAAGGTAGTGGAGAGCAATGAAACCCTGCGTGTCGCGTTAAGCAATCCAACCAACGCTACGTTAGGCACCCAGAAAGCTGCAACGGTCACGATTACAGACAATGACACCATTACCCCTCCCCCTGTAACAGGTGGCGGTAGCACGGGTGGCGGAGCCGCCTCGGTCGTGGGCAGCACGGTGAAGTTTAACCCTGGAGACAGTGAAGCGGCGATCGCGGCCAAGGGAGGTGCTCGCATTAAGATCGGTACGCAAACTATCTATATTGGTGCTCAGCAAGTCACCAGCATTAACCAGAACCCCATTATTGCCAGCTTCGACAGCGCAAATCCGGCCAATAACTGGGTGAAGACCAACTATGAGGCTACAGGAGCGGATGGTCGTGGGTATGGCCTGTTCTGGGACGGCAGCAACCTCTATGGGGTATTCAGCGTAGATGGTACTCAAGGTACAGCTAGCCAGGACTTCCGTCGTGCATCCGGTGGCGATACTCAATCGTGGCTCCGCAGCTACGGACAGGGTGGCGGTGCTAAGGTGGCGGTGTTAGGCAAAATCGACCCCCGGACGGGAGAGTTGGTTGGTGCTGCTTACCTCTCATCGCGTTTGAGTAACGGCAACAGTAACTCACTGGCGGTGACAGGTCTGTCGGTGAACAGCAAAGGCAACCTGGTTGTCAAAGCGAATTCCTGGTATGCGCCTCGTCGTCCGGATGGTTCACAAATGACCCAAACGGGAACAGGCAGCTCACCCTTCTCGTACACGCTGGAAATGACTCGTGACCTGAAGACCGTGGTTAGCACATCTGCGGTGGGCTGGAGTTAACGTCACGTTAGGACGGGGTGTAGGGGTGGAACCCCTGCTTGGGAAAAGCTCCAGACCCTAATTCCATAACGGGCTTTTGGGAAAGTGGCGCGTCGCTTTCCCAAAAGCCCGATTTGGCGTGCGCGTCGTGCACGCCAAACCGGGCTATCAAATTCACGTTTGATCCTGCCGTCCAAGGGCTTAGAGTATAAAGGACAGTTGAATGCAAGATGCTCCAATAGCCATTGGTAATGTTCGAACGACTGGCGGCATGGTTTAGCACACTGCAAGCCACCTTCACGCAGACTCAGCCCCCTGAGTCTATTGACTACAAGCGATCGCAGCGGCGGTTTCTGCGGCAACGCCTTCGCCTGACGATTCAGCTTGCGTTGTTTGCATACCTGACCTTTATTTTGTTGGAGTTAAGCCGATCGGCGTTGGGGCTATCTCCCTGGAATGTGAACTGGCTGACGATGGCAGGAGCCACGGAACTGGGACTGCTGATTTGCCTGATCCTGCACGGCACGAAACTGGGACAGCGTTATCCTGGCCGAATTTTTTTGGCCTGCTCCTGGTCGGTAACGCTGATCGAGCAAATTTGGGCCACGTTCCGGGGCGTTGCCTTTCCCGGAATTTTTGCCTGGACGCTGGTTTTTCTGACGCAAGCCACCTTAATTCCCGTGCGTTGGCAACTGCACATGATCTCGCAGTTGGGCGTGCTGGTTTACTACTTTTTTGTCAACACGCTGTTGAGTTTACCGGAAGACGGCCAGTCGTATTGGAATGCCTCACTCTGGCTTTATGTCTTCTGGTTTTGCTGTATTTGCGATATGTCTGTCTTCCTGTACGAGCGGTTACGCCGAGCAGAGTTTCAGGCCCGTCGTGAACTGGAGGAAGAACAGAAAAAATCAGAAAGACTGTTACTCAATATCTTGCCGGAAGCGGTCGCGTATCAGCTTAAGCAAGAACATCGCACGATCGCCGAAAATTTTGCCGAAGCGTCCGTATTATTTGCCGATATCGTCGGATTTACCGAGCTATCGTCCAACATTCCACCCCACGAAATTGTGACATTGCTGAACCAAATTTTTTCTGTGTTTGATCTGCTGGCTGAGCGTCACGGACTCGAAAAAATTAAAACGATTGGCGATTCTTACATGGTGGTGGGTGGGTTGCCCCTGGAACGGCCCGGACATGTGGAGGCGATCGCCAACATGGCCTTAGACATGCTCATCGCGATCACTGAATTTAATACTCGTCGCCATAAACCGTTTAGCATTCGCATCGGCATCAATACAGGCCCCGTGGTAGCAGGCGTGATTGGGGTCAAAAAGTTTATTTACGATCTGTGGGGCGATACCGTCAATATCGCTAGCCGCATGGAATCTCAAGGATTACCCGATCAGATTCAGGTGACGCAAGCGGTATATGAGCGGCTGCAAGACAAGTATGTGTTTGAAGAACGAGGGGCGATCGATGTGAAAGGAAAAGGCCCAATGTTGGTTTATCTTTTGCAAGGCAAGCGCTAAGTTGTTCTTTAAAACCCCAATTAGGGTGGCAGGGAGCAGCTTTGCTGCTCCCTGCCACCCTAATTGGGGTTTAGAACATTAACCAGAAGGTTTTGTTACAGATTGGACAATACCGTCCGGGCGGCTTCTAGCGTGCGATCGATATCGGCATCGGTGTGAGCCAGGGAGGTAAATCCAGCTTCAAATTGGGATGGAGCCAAATAGATTCCCTGCTCCAGCATTCCCCGATGGAATCGAGCAAACTTGTTTAGATCAGAGGTTTTTGCATCTTCGTAGTTGTTGATCGGCCCTGCCGCGAAGAAGAAGCCAAACATGGCGCTGATTTGCCCACCGCAACCGACATGACCTGTTTCCTGCGCAACTTGCAGCATTCCATCCGCCAGTTTTTTGGTAATGCGCTCAAGCTGCTCGTAGCTGCCGGGACGCTGCAAAATCTCCAGCGTTTTAATTCCAGCCATCATGGCCAATGGATTTCCAGACAAAGTTCCTGCCTGATACATCGGCCCAGCCGGAGCCACCATCGACATAATATCCTTGCGGCCTCCATACGCACCGACGGGCAGGCCACCGCCGATTACTTTCCCCATCGTTGTGAGGTCGGGAGTAACGCCAAATTTGGCCTGTGCGCCACCGTAGGCAATGCGGAATCCAGTCATGACTTCATCAAAGACTAGCAGTGCACCGTTCTGTTGGGTGACGTCGCGCAAGCCTTCTAGGAAACCGGGAGCGGGGGGAATGAAGCCAGCGTTACCGACGACGGGTTCTAGAATCACACCAGCAATCTCACCTGGATTTTCGGCAAATAGCGCTTTCACGGCCTCCAGATCGTTGTAGGGAGCCGTCAGGGTATTAGCCGTGGTAGATTTGGGCACACCGGGCGAATCGGGCAATCCCAAGGTAGCAACACCAGAACCTGCTTTCACCAGGAACATGTCTGCGTGACCGTGATAGCAGCCTTCAAACTTGATAATTTTGTCGCGTCCGGTAAAGGCTCGCATGAGGCGCAACACGGCCATGCAGGCTTCCGTTCCAGAGTTTACAAACCGCACCATCTCTACGCTGGGGACAGCATTAATGACCATTTCGGCCAGCACGTTTTCGAGATAGCAGGGAGCGCCGAAGCTCGTTCCTTTTTCCAACGTTTCGTGCAGCGCTTGCAGAACTTCAGGATGGGCATGCCCGCAAATAGCGGGTCCCCAACTGCCCACGTAGTCGATGTACTGGTTGCCGTCTACATCCCAGACGTAGGCTCCTTTCACCCGATCGAACACGATGGGCTGTCCGCCGACGGATTTAAATGCTCGAACGGGAGAGTTGACCCCACCGGGCATAAGCTGTTGGGCTGCGGCAAAGATTTCTTCTGATTTGGTAGTTTTCAAAGAAGTGGAGGTGACCAAAACTTTCTCCTCGTCGAATGTTGAAAGATTTCTGACGATTAAACGCACATTTATGTATCTTATGCGTCGCTGTCACCTGATTTGCAACACAAAACTTAAAACTTAAAATTCTGTAAATTCGTCTGTGTTTAGGATAGTGGATTAATAAAACCCGAAACTTAATTTTGGAAAGTACGGCAGAGCCGCACTTTCCAAAATTAACGTGAATTCGACGAACGGGCTTTTGGGGAAGTGGCGCGTCGCGCCACTTCCCCAAAAGCCCGATTTTGTGTGCGCGTCGCGCACGCAAAATCGGGCTATCGAATTCACGTCAAAATTAAAAATTTGGTTTTAATTGATCCATGATCCTTAGTGCGTCTTTTTCCTCGTCCCTTGTTATGTAGCAACCGTTGAGACAGTTAGGATAAGGGATAGTGGTTTTGCCCCCAGCCAGGGGTTCCACCCCTGCACCCCGTCCTAACGCTAATGCGTAGAGCCATACCAAGCTCTGGCTTGGCAACGAGTGTAACGAGGCTGTCAACGTTAAATTAGCCCGTTACCCTGAACAACATGCTTTACCGTTGTCAATGTTTCCAGGCTGATAAGACCGCGTCGATGTCCTTTTTGATTGGACATGCCTAACGAGATAGGGCTGCCTCGTTTGGGATTGCGGAAGAAGCGAGGGGACGCGTTGATATAGGTAATCGCGCTGTTAATTCCCAGGGCAAACTGCCGACTTTCACGGTACGACTCGGTGGCGAGGCAATCGGCGTGGCCGCTGCTGTGTTCATTGATCCAGGCGATCGCCGTTTCCAGTCCATCCACCATTTTGAAGGCGATCGTTCGGTTTAAGTACGGCTGGTTCCATTCTGACGATTCGGCTACGGCCAGATTGGGGAAGGACGCTACCAGATCGGGATCGCCTTTGAGGGCATAGCCTTTTTCCCGGAGGTTGTCCCAGAGCAACATCAATCGAGTGAAATCCTGATCGCGATGCACGAGCACCTTTTCGATCGCATTCACGGGATCAGGTTCACTTTGATGGCTGTCGAGAATCATCCAGCGCGCCACATCTAGCGCTCCAGAGGGTGCCCAATACAAATAGCAGTTGCCGATCGCCGTTTTCAGAACGGGTACAGTTGCCTGTCGGATCACCTGCTGCACCAGATTAGACCGACCGTAGGGAATGACCAGGTTGACGTACTGGTCTTGCATAATCAGTTCGCGTAACGAATCGCCCTGATCGGACGGCAGAAGTTGCAGACAGTCGGGCGGCAGTCCGGCATCTTCTAAAGCAAACCGAAGCGTTTCGGTAATCACCTGATTCGAATGGCTGGCCTCGGTGCCGCCTTTAAGGATCAGGCTATTGCCCGTGCGAATACACAAACCAGCGGCGATCGCCCCCAGTTCTGGGAATGCCTCATAAACCAGCGCAATTACCCCCAGCGGCATCAACTGGCAATAGGTTTGCCCCTGTTCGACCTGGTAGGGGGTATTTAAGACCTGCTGGATAGGGTCAGACAGTTCGCTTAGCCGCTGCAAAATGCGGACTGCGCCTTGAAGTCGCTCTGGCGTGAGTTTTAGCCAATCCAGAATTAACTCTGGTACGGCCATTTCTCGGCTGGCCTCCAGGTCGAGCGTGTTGGCTTCCAGAATGGCATCCAACCGTTTATCCAGAGCCTCGGCCATCACCTGCAATGCTTGACTGCGCTCGGTTCCCTTTAAGGCGGCCAGCTCTGGCGATGCCTGATAGGCTTGATAAACGGTGCTAAGTAGATGAGAAGAACTCAAGGAATTCGTTGCCATGGATTAACGTCTGCAAGCCAGCCAGAGCATTAAGACCACCATTGTTGACAGCACCAAAGCGGCGATTACTCGAAACGTGATACTGGAACTCAACGGCGATTGCAAGGTGGTCACTAACAGTAAGAAAACCAGACCAAAGATAATCAGCAAGGTCAGCGGCAGATAGGCTCTACCTAAACTGGGGCCAGCCGTGCTCCACTGACTGCCCGTCCAGCGCCAAGCTCGCTTGTAGGGATGAGTGGTTGAAAGTTCTTCAATCACGTATCCACTCTCCTGCACCACAAAAATTCGTTGACAGCGATTACAGCCAAATGCCTCCGTTAGGGCGATCGGGGTAAGGTGGCCCCGACGATGACAGGGACAGGGATAGTCGAGATTGAGATCGATTTTTTGAGCTTTGTGAGTGTGCACGAGCAACAGCAGCGCAAGGTGAACTACAGCTAAGACATCCAGAACTTAGAAGCGATCGCCAGGAGAAATCAACCATTCTCCTTTGAACCATCACATATCAAGAATGGCACGCATCAAGAGAGGCTCTTGAACAACCGACAATACAACCTGCCCACGACAAACTGCTTTGATCCGTTCAGATTCTAACATTCCTGGATTTGGCTCAACCCTCATTCCAGGTCAGTTAAGAGCATGGATAAATTAAAACCAGATTTTTAACGTTGGAAAGTGCAGCAGAGCTTTACTTTCCAAAATTAAGTTTTGGATTATTACCAATGCGAGATAACCTTGAATCTAACCCGTAGGTGCATTAATCAGTGGGTGCATCAAGATTAACCCGAAGTGTAAGAATCCATCAGGAAACTACACAGAAAAATTAAGTATCTTTAGGAAGCGGGTAACGCGATTCGAACGCGCGACATTCACCTTGGCAAGGTGACGCTCTACCACTGAGCTATACCCGCAAATTTAGCGCATTTACTAGAGTGCCAGAATTGGCTTTCTTTGTCAACTAACTTCCCAAATTTTTTCTGGCGTTAGCTGCTCACTCTAGTTAGGGCGACTCAGGCCCATCAGAAGCCGCCGCACTCTTCAGGGATACCGGAAGAGATTGAGCATTTGTGCTCCCCTTAATTACATTACCACCATATGGATCAGTTTCACCAATGGTTTTGACTTGACGCATCAAACTTGCCATTTCGATCGCGTTCATGGCATAGTCCCAACCCTTGTTGCTTTTGATGCCAGCCCGCTCTAGTGCTTGCTGCATCGTATCCGTGGTGAGGATACCAAAGATCACGGGTACCCCTGTCTGGAAGGCAGCAGCGGCAATCCCTTTCGATACTTCAGCCGCAACATAGTCAAAGTGAGGGGTCTGACCTTTGATCACGGCCCCCAAACAAATAACGGCATCATAGCGATGGGTTAACGCCAGTTGGCGAGCAACGAGTGGAATCTCAAAACAGCCCGGCACCCAGATGTAATCCATCTGCGCACCGTGCGGGTCGGGATCAATGCCATGCCGCTTAAAGCAATCTTGGCAGCCCTCCAGCAGTTTGCCCGTAATCAAATCATTAAAGCGTCCAATTACGATCGCAAATCGTAATGGCTCAGTCTGGGTAAACGTGCCCTCAAAAACTGCCATGACTGTCTATTCTTATTAAAAACGGATCTTTTCTAGCTTAAACCACCAGGTAGTTAAGTCCGCCAACCAGCAGCACTAAACCAACCCAAAGAGCAGAACCTAACAGAAGTAAACGCTTTGATTGATCCCAGTTTTGAGGGCTGGCATAGGCAACCGGAACACCGATTACCAGAGCGAAAGACACGACAACCAGAGCAATCAAAGCCAGTTGAAACACTATTGACATATAAATTTCTCTCCCAGCACAGAAAAATAGGTCTCGGAACACAGGGGAACCCTCCCTGCCTGCACTCCAATTACCCTTTGTTAGTAAGCTATCAGAAATTGGAGCTTTCTTTACTTTTCTCTCATGAATTGGGTGTGGGGTGTGAGGAGATGGGGGAGATAGGGGAGACAGGGGAGATAGGGGAGATAGGGGAGATAGGGGAG
>DATNPS010000554.1:0-13453 GCA_036703095.1 Crinalium sp.
CGCCGAACAGCTTTTGCTGGATGAGGGGCGATCGCCCTCACGCGACAAGGGATCAATTGACCGAAAGGCTGCTGCGATTATTCTGCAACAGTGGTTGGACGATCGGCGATCGCGTTCATAAGGTCACCTGCGCCAATTTCACGCTAAAAATCAATAGGGTGGGCAATACCCACCCTACTCGGTACTGTTATTTATAGCCGTAACTATTTGGGTTAACGTGAATTCGATAGCCCGATTTTGCGTGCACGACGCGCACGCAAAATCGGGCGTTTGGGAGAGTTGCACGACGCGCAACTCTCCCAAACGCCCATTTGTCGAATTCACATTAGATCAACGGGGTACAGGGATGAACCCCCTAAGGCGAAGCCTCCACACCCTTTGGTTTCAGTATCCTAACCCATGTGGCTCTAGCTTATAGACGATAATTCAACCGCCTAATAAATTAGAAAAGATGGGGAGATTATTGATTAGGAAATAGGCCAACGCCGCGCCACCGATTCCACCAATTAAAAATCCAGTTGCATATTCATTCCAACCTTCTGCGGTGTTCAATGCAGCCGGAGGATTGGGCGTTGTAATTGTTTTTGTAGGAGATGGAGGATTGCTCCAGGCATACAGCGAAATCGCTAAGGTTGAAACCACAATCAACCCTATCGTAGAGATCAAACCTGACAAATTTGCCACATCCGTAGTTCTCAGTGGCCCTAATTTAGCAAATGGCCCAATCAACCAGTAACCGTGAGCCATACCGACTTCCAGCCCTCTCCGTAGAGGAGACAATCCCTGACGATAAGCAGGCAAATTGTTGATAAAGGCACGGATGACCTCTGATGAATTAATTGGAGTTGCTAAGTTACCGTCTTCAACATTTGCCCCAATATGAACAACTTCGCGATTGCGGGGATCATTAGGCCGAATTTCAGATGGATTGGTAATAACTTGCATAGCGTCTTATAACTCTAGCTGAGTGACTGAGATCATGCTATGTAGCGAACTGTCGGCTATCATCATTCCCGAGACGTAAGACCTTTTTTGTACTTTTTCAGAAGCAAGTCTCGCAATCGGTTTCAAAATGGAAATTGCTGCTTTTCCAGCAACGTCTTTTCCAGCAACGTTTAAGCGAATGCTTGCGAAGTGTCTTGATGCCCGTCTAAGGGTGCGATATTCAGACAAATCGCGTGATCAAATGTCACGTTAATTCAAAAGTAAGGTTTATTCGGGCCGTATTAAGGATAGATTTGGATCAAATAACGCTGTGATTTTTCTGCACTGATTCCCATAAAATCGCTTTGGAGAAACCCGGTAACCGTAGGTCAACCAATTGGTACAAATTCATCGTAGACTCAGCAGTGGAGTAGCGATGAAAGCTCAAAAAGCAATACTAATCAAATCTTGATTCAGAGGCAGCAATTATTATGACGAAGGAAAATCTTGGTGGTGAGCATCCCGGCATGGAAGATGACGAGGAGGATCTGCCAACGGTAACCCTCACAGACGAGGATGGGCGATCGCTGCTCTGCTATGTCGAAAATTCTATGGAGGTTGACGGTAAGGAGTATGTGCTCCTGCGCCCGGTAGACACCCCTATCGAGATTTTTGCGTGGGAAGCAGATGATGACGACGACGAGGAAGAAACCCTGGTCGATATCGAAGATGAAGAAATTGATGAAATCTTCAGCACTGCACGAGCCGTCTTAGCGGAGCAAGACCTCACCCTCAACCGTGCGGCGCTAACGCTAACCATCACAGGCGATCTGCCAGAACCCACCGAAGACGACACCATTACCCTGGATTTGGGTGACGAAGATCCGGCGATGGAGTCAGAAGAGTTTCAGCTTTTGGCTAATTTCTTCTATGAAGAGCAGGAATATGCCGTTTGCACTCCGCTCGATCCACTCCTGTTCTTTGCCCGTCGCAATCGCGATGGACAGCCTGAGCTACTGTCGCCTGAGGAATTTCAACTGGTGCGATCGCAGCTTGAAGATCAGCTCTTTAGCGAATTAGAGTAGCGCGTTACCCCTCCTAAAAGCATCTGAGAGAAACGCACCGCGTCACGGTGCGTTTCTCTCAGATGCTTTTGTGTCTGATCCCCAACTTTGTCCTACACTGGACGAGTTAACAAGACGTCTCGCATCTTGCATTCTCCTGTCATGAAAGCTTCCCAAAGCATTTCGAAATGGCTGTTCTACCTGATTCTGTTTCCGGCTACGTTAGCGGTTTGCGGTTGGCAAGGTTGGTTGTGGTGGAGTTGGGCCAGTGCACCCGCGTTGGCAGAGAATACAACGGCAGAGACCAGCGAAGAGCACACAATTCAGCTTGAAATTCCGCAAGGAACGTCTGCCCAACAAATCGGGCAGGATTTGGAATCCGTTGGGGTGATTCGGTCATCGACGGCCTGGAATTTATGGACTCGCTGGCGCACGCTGTGGGATCGGCAAGGTGGCTTTCAGGCTGGAGTCTACGAACTATCGCCCTCGGAAACACTGCCAGAGATTGCGGCCAAAATTTGGCATGGTGAAGTCGTACAGCAAAGCTTTACTATTCCCGAAGGCTGGTCGATTCAGCAGATGGCGGAATATTTTCAAACCGAGGGTTTTTTTCAGGCCGATGCTTTTATCAAAGCCACTCGCCAAATCCCGCGCGATCGCTATTCCTGGCTACCCGCCAATATTTCCAACTTAGAAGGCTTCCTGTATCCAGACACCTACCAGGTTGCAGAGAACCCAACGCCCCAAGAGGTTGTCGATCAGATGCTCATCCGCTTCCAGCAGGTCGCGTTACCCATTTTTCAAAATGGCCGCAGCAAAACGAACTATACATTGCTGCAATGGGTGACACTGGCCAGCATCGTTGAGAAAGAAGCCGTTGTCAGTGCGGAACGTCCAGTCATCGCCAGTGTTTTTGCCAAACGGCTGAAAGAGGGCATTCCGCTGGGGGCTGATCCCACCGTTGAATATGCTTTTGGCATTCGTCAGACTCCAGACCAGCCACTGACATTGGCCCAGGTGAATACCCCCTCGCCCTACAACACCTATCTGAATCAGGGGCTGCCTCCAGGCCCGATCGCCAGTCCTGGTTTAGCCAGTTTAGAAAGCGCCTTAGCGCCTAAAGACACCGATTATCTGTATTTTGTGGCTCGCTATGATGGAACTCATGTCTTTAGCCGCACCCTGGCCGAGCATGAAGCCGCTCAAGCCGCGATTCAAGACGACTTAGAAGCTCGTCATGAATCTGAACCAAACTCAGCCCCCAAAGCGCAGTAGACTTTTGGGTAGTCTTAAGATCAGGTAATGATATTGGGTGTGCAGGCGTTCCCTCACTCCTACATCATGACCTACAGCGATTTTACTCGCTTAAAACCCGTTTTTTTTGAGAGCCACGCGGAGTGCGTCTCTCAAAAAAAATCGTAGTTTCCTCAAGTGAGAATCGCTGTAAATACCGTGACCGATTTTTGTTGTGAATTCAGTGATAGAGCCATATGTCTTGGGGCAAACTGTTGGAGCCTGATTTGATTTTGGGAGACTCGATTTTGAGTTTGACCCAGGATGTTCTTCAAAAAAACGACCTCAAGGGGTTAGTGTTAGACGTGGATGAAACGCTGGTGCCCATGAACACAACCGAGGCGTCAGAAGAACTCAAGCACTGGATACACCAACTCAAGCCTGATGTAGCTCTCTGGCTGGTCAGCAACAACATTAGCCAAACGCGCATTAGCACGATCGCCCAATCCTTAAATCTGCCCTACATTTTGGGCGCAGGCAAGCCGTCTCGCCGCAAGTTGCGACAGGCCGTAGAGGCGATGAATATTCCCGTGAATCAGGTGGGCATGGTGGGCGATCGCCTCTTTACCGATGTTCTGGCAGGCAACCGTCTCGGCATGTTTACCATCCTGGTCGAACCGATGGTCGATCCGGCGCAGGCGGCTCGTCGTCATCCCGTTCGCACCATTGAAGTGTGGCTGTCCCAAATTTTGGGAGCTTCCTTAACGTCCAATCATTAAGTCCCGTTGAAAATCACGCGAAGTTAGTTTTGAGTAAGAGTTACGCGACTCCCCTCAAAATTTGTTCGTAAACTTCACGTTATATAGCTGTAATCATGTCCGTTAGGACATCGAAAACCAAGAGGGATGTGGGGGCTTCGCTCCTAGCTAGGGGTTTCACCCCTGCACCCCGTCCTAACCCGAATGAATACAGCTATAGCTATCGGTGTCTTTATATAGGATCGCGAACAAATTAAAACCGAATTTTTAATTTTTGAAAGCGCGGCAGAGCCGCGCTTTCAAAAATTAAGTTTCAGGTTTTATTAAATCCGCAATCCATAGCAGTACTGATGAAGGTTAAGGTTCAGGGGTGGAACTCTTAGCTGGGGACGCAGGCACACACACCCTTTCCCCTAACTTGGATGCGTGGTGCTATAACGTGAATTCTATAGCGCCATTTCAGTCGCGCGTTGCCAGGATAAAATGGCGCGAAAGGTGCCCTGCGCGACGCGCAGGGCACCTTTTAGGCGTTCGTCGAATTCACATTAATCCAAATGTATGGCTATCAAATCCGACATAGCTGGATAAAAATCACCCTGAAGGATGATTTTTATCCAGTCACTTTATTTTTCAATCTTAAGTAGAATCTTCAAATAAATTTATGAAGAAATACAAAGCCTAACGTAAGTCAATCTATAGCAAAGATTCTAAAGAAAATATTAAAACCACGAGGAATTACTGAAATTCCTGAGATTATACTTTTAGTTCAAATAGGGTCAGCTTATATAAAGATCCTAAGAATAAATCCCTGTGAATACTTTGTAAGGCGTCGGTCTCCGCATATAGGGGGTCGGCGCTTTACAATTGTGACGAGAGGTTGGTATGCGGCGAAACGGGTTTTGTAGAAGCGTTTCACCGTATGTCAGCGTCTGCGTGCTGTTTGCTCCGATTGTTGAGCCACCGTCTCTACAAACAGTGCGCAATCTAGTCCAACTTTCAGATTTATGTCGCAAACGTTAGTCATCAAAATCGGTACGTCCAGTCTGACTCAGCCGGACACGGGGTATTTAGCACTTTCCACCATTGCAGCTTTAGTCGAAACGCTCAGCCACTTGCGCCGTTTGGGACATCAAGTAATTTTAGTGTCGTCTGGTGCGGTAGGAGTGGGTTGCGCTCGCTTGGGGTTAACCGAGCGACCTCGTACCATCGCCATGAAGCAAGCAGTCGCCGCTGTCGGGCAAGGACGACTTATGCGGGTCTATGACGACCTCTTTACCTCGTTAGGACAACCGATCGCCCAGGTTTTGATTACTCGTAGCGACCTGGTGCAGCGCAGCCGCTATGTAAATGCATATCGCACTTTCCGTCAATTGCTGAAGCTGGGCGTCGTGCCCATTGTGAATGAGAACGATACGCTGGCTGTCGAAGAACTCAAGTTTGGAGACAACGATACGCTGTCGGCCCTGGTGGCCAGCCTGGTTGAAGCCGACTGGTTGTTCTTACTCACCGATGTCGATCGCCTGTACTCAGCTGATCCCCGCTATAATCCCGACGCAAAACCGATTAGCTTGGTAGACAGCATTGCCGCTCTGGAGGAAACCGTAGAGGTGGGCGATCGCGGTTCTAATTGGGGCACTGGCGGCATGATCACCAAAATCTCTGCGGCCAAAATTGCCACGGCAGCGGGTGTGCGCACAGTGATTACAGAAGGGCGATCGCCCCACAATATCGAAAAGATTCTCAATGGCGAACCGCTAGGCACTCAGTTCGCCGCAGAGCATCAGCCCTTTAACGCTCGCAAACGGTGGATTGCCCATGGCCTGGTGCCCGCAGGCAGGCTGTATCTGGATCAGGGTGCCGTAAAAGCAATTTGTGAAGCTGGAAAGTCGCTATTAGCCGCAGGTATTACCGAAGTCGAGGGCGAATTTCAGAGCCACGATGCGGTGCAGTTGTGCGATCGCACAGGGCATGAAATTGCCAGAGGCATCGTCAACTACAACAGCACCGAACTGCAAAAAATTCGGGGTGCGCACTCCGATAAAATTCCTCAAATTCTCGGCTATACAGGTTCCGAAACGGTCGTTCACCGAGACAATTTAGTGTTGAGCAACTGATATCAAATTAGGATCATGGATAAATTACAACCGAGTTTTTAATTTTGGAACGTGCGGCTCTGCCGCACGTTCCAAAATTAGGTTTCGGGTTTTATTAAATCCGCGATCCTTAGGAAGGGAATACAGCCTTGCGGTGTTCCCCTCCTAATAGCTGCCGCCACATGCATTGGGACATTGAAAAAACAAGGGGGCGGGGGCTTGGCCCTCAGCCAAGTGTTCCACCCCTGCATCCCATCCCAATACCAGTAGCTACGGCTATAAAAGCTGGATTCACGTTACCCTACATGCCCATAATCTCGTAGCCAGCGTCTACGTACAGGACTTGACCTGTAACACCACTGGAGAGATCGCTGCACAAAAAGGCTGCCGCGTTGCCCACTTCTGTTTGAGTGACCGTTCGCCGCAAGGGGGCTACCGCTTCCACATGGTGAATCATGTCGAGAATACCCCCGATCGCTGAAGACGCCAGCGTGCGAATCGGGCCTGCCGAGATCGCGTTTACCCGAATATTGCGGGGGCCTAACTCGGAGGCCAGATACCGCACATTCATCTCTAGAGCCGCTTTAGCAACCCCCATCACGTTGTAATTGGGAACGACCTTAACCCCTCCCAAATAGGTCAGCGTGACAATGCTGCCCCCCTCGGTCATCAGTGCACTCGCACCCCGACTGAGCTGAATCAGGGAGTAAGCGCTGATATCGAGGGCCAAATTAAATCCATCACGGCTAGTTTGAGTAAAGCTTCCGGTCAGGTCATCTTTATTAGCAAACGCCAAACAGTGAATCAGAATATCGAGTTTGCCCCACTTGTCTCGAACGGTCTCGAATGCAGCATCAACCTGAGCATCATCCTGTACATTGCAGGGCAGAAACAGTGACGGTTGCAACGGCTCGACCAATTCCGCCACCTTCTTTTCAAGTCGTCCCTTTTCGTCAGGTAAATAGGTAATTCCAAGATTAGCTCCTGCCTTATGCAGTTGTTGAGCAATTCCCCAGGCAATGGAACGATTATTTGCAATGCCCGTAACCAAGGCATTTTTTCCAGTCAAATTCAGCATGGCAGTCCATCTAATCCGCAATTAGGAGAATACTGAAAAACAGGGGCACAAGTACAGGGTGTGAATGCGCTGGAACGGGTGTGAAGGGATACCGCAAGCCCAGTATTGCTTGATCAGCGTTCTCAAATTCAATTTTGCATAGAGACGGCAGCAAGTCTCATGATGCAGATGGGGGGTACGACCACCGACGATTATAAATTTTATGCATCCGACTGGCTTGTAAACTCCACACTCGCTTCCAAAATGAGAATTGCTGTGGAGACGACCTCCCCCCATGCACGCCCGTGGCTCATGGGGTTGGCTCAAACTCTGTAAGTCCTTCAGTACAGGCGTTATAGTGTTCTTACTGATCATTATCAACTCTCATCTGTCAACCGCGATCGCACCTAAAAACGACAAGCCGTTCTAGCGAGTTGGTATAGCAGATAGCATTGAACGAAAATAGTGTAACTCTCGATACAAAAAAGTACCTCCAAGTTACGTTTTAGTGTTCTAGAGTTACAGATTCATCATTGCTAGTGTGTTCCGAGAAACAGGGCAATTATTTGACAGCTAAGGGCACTGGGAAGGGGGAGGGGAATGGTAGTGGCGCAAGATAGACCGTTGGCAAATGTATTTCGTCAGATTGGCGGAGGTGCATTCCCACCTGTCGTAGAAACCTTTGAACGAGGAAAGACTATCTTCTTTCCTGGAGATCCAGCCGAACGCGTCTATTTCCTGCTAAAAGGAGCGGTCAAGCTATCTCGCGTGTATGAAGCAGGCGAAGAAATCACTGTCGCCCTGCTGCGCGAAAATAGCGTGTTTGGGGTGCTATCTCTGATTACCGGACAGCGAGCCGATCGCTTTTATCATGCTGTGGCTTTTACGCCCGTTGAACTGCTGTCCGTTCCCATTGAGCAATTTGAAAAGGCGCTAAAAGAAAATCCAGAACTGTCGATGGTGATGCTCCAAGGATTGTCGTCTCGCATTCTACAAACCGAGATGATGATCGAAACCCTGGCTCACCGGGATATGGGTTCCCGATTGGTCAGTTTCCTACTCATCCTCTGTCGCGATTTTGGCGTTCCCACCTCGGACGGAATCACGATTGATCTTAAGCTATCCCACCAGGCGATCGCCGAAGCCATTGGGTCTACTCGCGTCACCGTCACCCGCCTATTAGGGGATTTGCGGCAAGACAAAATGATTTCAATCCATAAGAAGAAAATTACGGTTTATAATCCGGTGGCGTTGAGTCAGCAGTTTACGTAGGGAGTCAGGAGTCAGGAGCCAGGAGTCAGGAGTCAGGAGGGAAGAAAGACAAGGGAGGTGAGGGAAACAAGGGAGACAAGAAGATAGGGAAGATGGGGGAGATAGGGAAGCTAAAAACCTCCTCATCGTCCTTATTGTTTCCATCGTCTCACCGTCTCTATCGTCCCCACCTCCTACATCCTCCCCCTCACGCTCCACCCCCCAATCCCTAACGCCCAACACCCAAGGGGCTTGCACTAATCCCAAGTCGTACATCAAAATTCATTTACCTGGTTCAGAATACAGTAGGCTGTATCTGGACTTCGCTTCGTTGATACATGACCACAGGGCTAGTCCTAATTGCAGCAATTTTGGTGTTGGGGGGAGTGATCGCCACGGTTGGCGATCGCATTGGTATGCGTGTCGGCAAAGCCCGTCTCAGCCTGTTTAAGCTGCGTCCACGCCAAACGGCAACGTTGATTAGCATCCTGACGGGTATCATCATTTCTGCGACAACGTTTGGCATTTTGTTTGCCATTGACGACCAGTTGCGCACAGGGGTATTTGACCTCCAGCAAATTCAGCAGGAAAAACGACAGGCAGAAACGGAACGAGATGTCGCGCGACGAGAACGGCAAACGGCGCGACGGGAGCGCAACGCGGCTCAAAGAGAGCAGACAGAGGCCGAAAAACGGTTAACCCAGATCAACCGATCCCTGCGGCGCTCGATCGCCCAACAGCAGCAAACCGAAACGCAACTCGATCGCACGCAAACCCAACTGCAACGCGTACAGGACAACTTCAAACGCGCTCAATATCTATTGCAAACGGTATCTCAGCAAGCCACGACCCTACGCAGTGAGATTCGCCAACTGCAAATCGATCGCCAGCGACAACTTGCCCAGAGCGATCGCGAAATTGCCGAACGAGATCGGGCGATCGCCAGCCGCGAAGGCCAGTTGCGAGAGCTAGAAACGCAACGAGCCGCCCTCGCATCTGAGGTGCAAGAGTTAGAACAGCAGGTTCAAGATTTAACGCCCCTGAGCCAGGGGAACGTTGTGATTCTCCGCAATCAACCGTTAGCATCAGCCGTGGTTCGCAACCTGCGACCCAGCGATGCAGCTCAATTTGTGGATGAATTGCTGCGCGGTGCGAATCGAGAGGCCGTTCGACGCATCTTGCCGGATGCCGTGAACGCCAACGAACAGGTGATTCAGATTACCGTAGCGCAGGTTGAGCAGTTAACGAATCGCCTGAAGGACGGACAGGAATATGTAGTCAGTGTGCTCTCATCGCGCAATTATGTCGTCGGGCAACCGTGCGTTTTGGCGGGAGAGAGTTGCGTTGAGGTGTATGTCACGGCGGCCCTGAATCAGGTCGTGTTTGCGACTGGGGAAGTCGTGTCCTCTACAACCGTGAATCCGGCATTGCTGAACAATCGCCAGCTTTTAGACCGAATCTACGTCCTCATCGGCACCTCCCAGTTTCGGGCACGGCAGGCTGGCATCGTCGGGTCTACCATTCAGATTGCGGACAACCGACCTGAAACGGTATTCAAATTCCTGGAACAGGTGAAGCAATATAATCAGGCCATTGATATTCAAGCCGTAGCCGCTGAAACCACATTCACTGCTGGCCCTCTTAGACTAGAACTAGTTGCTGTGCAAAATGGGCAGGCTTTGTTCAGTACCCGCAACGAGCCGCCGAGACCTGAGTAATGCTATGTCAGTCGTTTCTCCTAACCAGCCCGTGATCCTGGGCTTTGATCCAGGCCGTCAAAAGTGTGGTCTGGCCGTCATGGGCTTAGATCGCAATGTGTATTATCAGCAGGTTGTTGCAGCGGATGAGGCGATCGCCACCATTCAAACCTTACGACAGCAGTTTCCGGTCTCTACGCTCGTGATGGGCAACCAAACTACAGCCAACGACTGGAAGCAAAAACTGACGACTGATTTGCCTGAGCCACCCCGCATTGTCCTGGTGGATGAGCGCTACAGCACGTTGGAAGCACGCGATCGCTACTGGCAAATGTATCCCCCCAAGGGGCTAACTCGCCTGATCCCGTTGGGTATGCGCAGCATTCCGCGCCCTATTGATGACATTGTTGCGATTTTGCTGATCGAACGATATTTACAGCGTCTCACTGATTAACGTGAGTTCGATAGCGCCAATTCAGCCGCGCGCTGCGCGGCTGAATTGGCACAAAACCGTGTCCCAAAAGGATGTGAAGGCTTTGCCCTCAGCCAGGGATTCTACCCCTGTACCACGTCCTAATCTTGTGGAATCCAAGCGAAGGCGCAAAAGAGTGCCCCGCGCGACGCGTGGGGCACCTTTTTGCGACTGAGGGCTAAATCTCAGCGCGAATGGTAAACGAGTAGTCGCCCCCCAGTTCCAACTGGTAATCACTGCGTTCCAAAAATCGCTCCAGCGGTTCCTTAATTAAGGCACGCCCCAACGATGGCTCTACCGACAGCTCACCTTGCTTAAACCGCCATTGAAACTGCCATTCATAGCTGCTTGCCCGAACTTCACCTTCGATCTGCCCCTGCTGCCAGGATTGGCGAGTGATTCTAACATGGGCAGTGGTTTCGGGTAGACGCTTAGAACTCACGATGTCTTCCTAACTAGACAATATCAGTTTGCTCAGTAGCTACCGGGCCAATGCGACTTTCATTGTGCCATCCTTCCCTATCAAATTAACCCATCAAAAGTTCAAGATTTTGTAGCCAGGACTGCTTCAGGCTCATGAACCCATAAGACTAATCCTTTAGGAGCACGGGTCAAAATGACGGCATTTCCCTTACTGATTAACCGGGATGCACCACGCTGTGCCCCATCAGCATTCGCAAAAAATTTAACATAGACATAATACTGCCCTTCATACACAATGGCACCCGTTGGCTTGGGAGAATCGGGCAGTATGACATGGCATCGCTCGACCAGCTTTTGAGAAAAAATTGGAGCTGGTCCCGGCTGAACTTGAGCTTGAGATTCTGAACTTAGGCTGTCAAACACAAAAGGCTTCTCCTACACGGATGTAGAGCAACGGATAAAACTTCAAAGCTAGAACCTGATAAAACCCGCAGAGCATACGCTATGCCCCCGAAATGGGGCACCCACTCTGTAGAGTGATGTATTTCATCCACTCGTTTGGGACTGAATATAAATAGGTGGGATTACAGGATACGATGCACCCCACTCAAGAGTGGCAAAACCCTGGTTTGGCGGGCATCTCTACTAAGCGTGCCCTCACCCTATGCTAAAAGCTACAGCTCTATCTTAATCTTACGTAACGTGAATTTGACGAGCAAGGTTTGGAAGGCAGCAACTCTCAGTGTGCAATCGATGTCAGTGCAACCTCGCTTGCGGCGAGGTTGCACTGACATCGATTGCGGTGTTGGCGCGCCCGTCGGGTGCGCCAACACCGCAATGGGCTTCAAAATGAGAATTGCTGTTTGGGAAGGCTACGCAACGCACAACTCGCCCTAAAGCCCGTTCGTCGAATTCCTAAGAAAACGTGTTTCCTTTTCGTTTTCCCAAGAGGAGGAGTAGTGCGCTGCACTACTCCTCTTGTTGAAGACTCACGTTAAGTTGGGTTCTTAACCCAGAAGTATTGGATGCCGCTTGTTATGCAGCATCCCTTAAGAGCCGTTCATTCAGTTCACGATAAGCCTTTCGCCTCAGACGTACTTTCAATCACGCGATTGTTATAAAGGCTCATCGCTTTAGCGATGCCCTGCTTCAAACTCATTTCAATCGAGTCTGTCGCCAACCGCAAAACCTCAGACATCATTTGCGCTTCCGATTTGGAGAACTGTCCTAAAACGTGGGACACGGTATCCTTATCACTTCCCTTTTGCTGTTTGGGATTGCCAATGCCAATGCGCAAGCGAGGAAAATTTTGCGAACTGAGATGGGCGATCGCCGACTTCATTCCGTTATGCCCACCAGCCGAACCAGATAACCTGAGCCGTAAGCGGCCTAGGGGCAAATCCATATCGTCATAGATCACCAATACCGATTCGGGAGGCAGCTTAAACCAATCGATCGCGGCTCGCATCGATTGTCCCGATAAATTCATGTACGTCAACGGCTTTAGCAGACGAATTTTATCCCCATGAGGGCCACGCCCCTCGCCGTATATACCTTGAAATTTACGATTTTCCGAAAGATCAATTCTCCACAGACGAGCCAACTCATCGACTACCTCAAACCCAATATTGTGTCGGGTTCGGTCATACTTAGCACCTGGATTGCCCAGACCCACAATGAGTTGAGGCGTGACGATGGCAGGAGATGCAGGATGATTATCTGCCATGTTTAATCGCGTTTGCCGACTTAGCTCGGTTGGGATTGATTCACTGGCTCCTCATCCGTCACAATTTCAGCCATTTGCTCATCGGAATCAGAGATATTGGCGTCGGATGGAGTAGCAGAGAGTGCTTTGGGAGACGAAGGTTCTAGTTTAGCCTCCATTGAAGTGGATACCGTTTTTTCTATCCGTTCTGCTTCCTTCTTAAACTCATTCTCAAACTCTTTAGAGGCATCCTGAAATCCTTTGATCGCTTTCCCCAAACTACGACCAATTTCTGGCAGCTTCTTAGGGCCAAAAATCAGGAGCGCCAGAACCATGATCAGCGCCATCTCAGGTAGGCCAATCCCAAAAATGTTCACAAAATTTCCTCCCTGCAACTCATTTCAGTATACGTGAATTCGATGACGCCATTTCAGCTGCGAGTCGGGCGATCGAAATGGCGCAAAATCATGCCCACGCGGAGCGCAGAGCACCGGGCGAATGCGGATTTAGCGTGCCGACGGGGGCGCTAAACCCACATTCGGTTTCAAAATGAGAATTCCTGAGATTCGACAGGCCAAACAAATCTATATTTATTTACTGGACTTTAGACTAATTATTTCTACCGCGCCGCGAAACGCTCTCTGCGAGAGCATTTCGCGGCGCGGATTTTTCTTGCGCGTCGTCGGCCAAAATGCTGGCCGACGCCGCGTGATTTAGTCTAGACTCCAGTTATTTAAAGCAAAGGCATCGGAAAAACGAAGCCATATTGTTCACGT
>DATNPS010000556.1:0-29321 GCA_036703095.1 Crinalium sp.
TCCTTTAGCGTGGTGTAGGGGGTGTTGGGTGTTTCAGGTTGGGTGTTGGGCATGACGTCTTGCCAAGCGTCACCGTCGCCTGATTGCACCTGGACGCTGGGAGATTCGCCGCTAGTGCTTTGAGCGGCCCCTTCCCAGGTGGTGCGATAGATCAGGATATCTTCGACCTGCTTTTTGAACTTGTCATCGTTCATCGAGCCAAACTTGATGAAGGTGCCCAGGTCTTGCCAACTCTTGACGTAGGCATCGCGATCGTCGCGGTACAGTTCTTTTAGGCGATCGCCCACTTTCTTGGCGATATAGTCAGCAATCTTGCGAACTGTGCGATCGTTTTGCAGGAAGCTGCGCGAGACGTTGAGCGGGATATCGCTGCTGTCAATCACACCCCGCAATGGCAGCAAGAACCGGGGGATCACCTCTTCGCAGTTGTCGCTGACGAAGACCTGATTGCAGAACAGCTTGATCTGTCCCTTTGTGACATCGACATCCGGCTTCAGTTTCGGGAAGTAGAGGATACCATTCACCACAAACGGGTAGTCCGTATTGAGGTGAACCCAGAGGAGGGGGTCTTCCTGGAAGGGATAGAGGTAGCGATAAAACTCTAGATAGTCGTCTTTGCTGAGGTTATTGGGCGATTCCTTCCAGGGAGCCTTTTGTTTGTTGATTTGTTCGCCATCGAGTTTGATGGGGAACGGCATGAAGTCGCAATATTTGCGGACTAGCTCGCGAATCCGATATTGCTCCAGGTATTCAGCTTCCTCATCCTGGAGAAACAGCGTGATCGTGGTGCCCCGTTCCGTGCGGGTGGAATCCGTCAGCTCAAACTGAGTCGAACCATCGCAAGACCAGTGGACAGGCTGAGAACCGTCCTTATAAGACAGGGTATCGATTTCAACCCGCTGGGCCACCATGAAGGAGGAGTAGAACCCCAAACCAAAGTGACCAATGATCTGCTGGTCGTTGCTGTTCTTGTACTTCTCGACAAACTCTTCAGCGCTGGAGAAGGCGACCTGGTTGATATATTTCTTGACCTCATCGGCGGTCATGCCAATCCCGACGTCGGATACCGATAGAGTTTTATTGTCTTTATCAATGGTGATGGTGATTTCTGGGTTGCCGATATCGCCAGAATATTCACCCGATCGCGCCACCATGTTGAGCTTTTGAATGGCGTCAACCGCGTTAGAAATTAACTCTCGCAGAAAAATCTCGTGGTCTGAATAGAGCCACTTTTTAATAATGGGGAAAATATTCTCAGTATGGATACTGATGTTGCCCTGTTCCAGAATAGTCGTCATGGCTTTACTTGGAGGCGACAGTGGTGGGGTTATGTAGGTAATAGTCCTTAAGCTAGATTTTAGGTCTGGCAGAAGGCGATCGCATCCATTCTACTTAGGTAAAGTTCCCTACTGACGAGATCGGATTTCCCTACCCATAAGTTATGGCTGTTGCCATGCCTGTTGGGACATTGAAAAACCAGGGATGTGGGGGCTGCGCCCCCAGCCAGGGGTTTCACCCCTGCACCCCGTAATAATCTAAATGGTTATGGTCTACCGTCTTGCCTAAGGAACGCAAATTCAATAAAACCCAAAACTTAATTTTTGAAAGCGCGGCTCAGCCGCGCTTTCAAAAATTAAAAATCTGGTTTTAATTAATCCATGATCCTAAGCATCTGGGGTCAGAACGGGTTCTACAACAGCAGGTTGGCTATTTACGACAGGCTGTTGCTTCTCAAAGATGAGGGCGTGGTCTACTACATCAATGAAAATGGTGTCGCCTTCGACAAAGGTATTTTCCAGGAGTTTGGTGGCGATCGGGTTTTCCAGTTCCTTTTGAATGGCTCGTTTTAGAGGACGAGCACCGTATACCGGATCGTTGCCGACCTCAGCAATAAAGTTTTGAGCGGCTGGCGTTAGCTCCAATGTGATCTTTTGATCTCCAAGGAGGCGATGCAATCGCTGGAGCTGAATGCCGACAATCAGCCGCAGCTCTCGCAGACTGAGGGCATGGAATAGAATGATGTCGTCTACGCGATTGAGGAATTCTGGACGGAAGTGCGATCGCAGTGCATCCAAGACCCGCTTCCGCATCTCCTCATATTTGGAATCATCGCCTGAAACATCGAGAATATGCTCACTACCGATGTTGCTGGTCATAACCACAATCGTATTGCGGAAATCAACTGTTCTACCCTGTGAGTCGGTGATACGGCCATCATCCAGCACTTGTAGCAGAATGTTGAACACATCCGGGTGAGCCTTCTCGACTTCATCCAGCAACAGAACCGAGTAGGGATGGCGACGAATCGCTTCCGTTAACTGACCACCCTCTTCATAGCCAACATATCCTGGAGGTGCGCCAACCAGGCGAGACACGGAGTTTTTCTCCATGTATTCCGACATGTCGAGTCGTACCAGCGCATCGTCGCTATCAAAAAGACATTCTGCCAGGGCACGGGCCAGTTCTGTTTTCCCAACTCCAGTGGGGCCGAGAAACATGAACGAACCGATGGGGCGTCCGGGGTCTTTCATGCCAGACCGCGCACGACGGATGGCAGCCGCTACGGCTGAAACCGCTTCTTCTTGACCGATTACCCGTTCGTGCAAAAAGCTTTCCAGGTTCAGGAGTTTTTGCCGCTCAGATTCCATCAGGCGATTCACCGGAATGCCCGTCCATCGAGCCACAATTTCAGCGATATC
This sequence comes from Crinalium sp., assembly GCA_036703095.1. Taxonomy (GTDB): domain Bacteria; phylum Cyanobacteriota; class Cyanobacteriia; order Elainellales; family Elainellaceae; genus DATNPS01. The sequence continues at coordinate 2,700 of DATNPS010000556.1, forward strand.
GGCTTCCGTGACCTGTTGTTTCAACAGTGCGGAACCGCTGGTTTGCAGTTCTAAAAAGCTGGCTTCCTTCTCTTCCAAATCGCGATGAACGGTTTCTAATCGTCCGTATTTCAACTGCGCAGCGGTATTCAGGTCATAATCGCGTTCCGCTTTTTCGATTTGCCGTCGCAGTTGTTCTTCTTCTTCGCGGAGGTTCTTAATCGCTTCCAGCACATTCTTCTCCGATTCCCATTGAGAATTGAGTTTGTGCTGTTCTTGTTTAAGCTGGTCAATTTCCTGGTTAATCCGGTCGAGCCGATCCTGAGATGGGCGATAGCCAGCCGCTACAAAGCCGACGCGATAGCCTTCGCCTTCCAACGACAACTTTTCCATTTCAAGCTGGAGCAAGCGCCGATCGACTGTTTCTAACTCGGTCGGCTTAGATGTGGTTTCCATCTTCAGCTTGGCGGCAGCCTCATCCACCAGGTCGATCGCTTTGTCGGGCAGGAAGCGATCGCTAATGTATCGATCAGACAACGTGGCCGACGCGACCAGCGCTGAATCTGCGATCTTTACCCCGTGGTGAACTTCGTACTTTTCCTTTAATCCGCGCAAAATCGAGATCGTGTCCTCCACGCTGGGCTGACCGACATAAACCTGCTGAAATCGCCGTTCTAGTGCAGCATCCTTCTCGATATGCTTGCGATACTCATCGACGGTGGTTGCTCCAATGCAGCGCAATTCGCCTCTCGCCAACATCGGCTTCAGCAAATTGCTCGCATCCATTGTGCCTTGAGCTGAACCCGCACCCACAACCGAATGCAGTTCGTCAATAAAAAGGACAATTTGCCCATCTGAACTCGTGACTTCTCGCAGCACAGCCCGCAGTCGTTCCTCGAACTCACCGCGATATTTGGCTCCGGCGATCAGAGAACCCATGTCAAGCGTGATCAGGCGACGGTTCTTTAATGATTCAGGAACGTCGCCGTTGATGATGCGCTGAGCTAACCCTTCAGCGATCGCCGTTTTACCAACACCCGGTTCTCCAATCAAAACGGGATTGTTTTTGCTGCGGCGTGAAAGCACCTGCACCACGCGCCGAATTTCTTCATCTCGTCCAATCACCGGGTCGAGCTTGCCAGCTTTGGCCTGCTCGGTCAGGTCACGGCCATATTTCTCTAGTGCGTTGTAGCGCGATTCGGGCGATTGATCCGTTACTTTTTGGCTACCCCGCACTGTTTTAATAATGGTCTCAAGCTGCTTCGCGTCAACATTGACTCCTTTAAACAGTCGTCGTCCGATGCGATCGTCTTCTGCCAGAGCCAATAGCAAATGTTCAACTGAAATGTATTCATCCTGAAGTGCTTTACGAGCGTTCTCGGCTCCATCCAGCATCAGATCTAACCCGCGCCCCAAATACAACTGACCGTTGTCTGACACTCTGGGCTGGCGCTGGGCAAATGATTCTAACTGCTGCTTGAGGCGAATGGAGTCCATCCCCGTTCGGCCCAAGATGGTGCTGGTAAGTCCTTCTTGCTCTAGGAGGGCGATCGCCACATGTTCGACCTCTAGCTGCTGCTGCCGGAAACGACGAACCACATCCTGAGACTTAACAATTGCCTCCCAGGCTTTTTCTGTAAACTTGCTAGGGTCAGTGGGCTGCATGATCTAAATGAAATCCCCGAAAATCAATATTTCCAGCGATTTCAGTATAACAACCGATTGGGTTAGTGGGATAGGTGCCGGAGGTTGGGTGTTAGGGTTAGGGGCTGATACGCGACGCATCGCGTATCAGCCCCTAACCCTCAACATTCCTAGCTTATACGGATGAAATTAAGAAATTTCACCTAATCTTGACCGACTTTGCCCGCAGCTTTACAGAGGTGTGGGGAATACTAGTAGAGTACGCTGGGTGCACCAATCAGCACATTTGCTCAGATTCTCTGTTGATGATGGTTTGATTCCAGCTTTTATGACGAGGCTCCTTAGGGCGATCGCATGGGTTCCAAAAATGAGTTGGTTGCAGGTGATGTCTGCGTAACTTGGCTGCAAGAGTTGTGTTGAGACGCAGTGCAAGCTGTTCGAACTCATAGAGCATTACTACGAATTACATTTGTTTGAACCACATCTGCTTATGCTGGGAAAAACTGTTGGCGGGCGATACCAAATTATTCGTTATCTCGGTGGAGGTGGGTTTGGTCAAACCTATCTCGCCGAAGATTGGCACCTGCCCGGACGACCTCAATGCGTGGTCAAGCAACTGAAGCCTAAAGTGACGGATGCAAAATCATTGCAAACGGCACGACGCTTGTTTAATCGCGAAGCCGAAGTGCTGTATACCTTGGGAAACCACGATCAGATTCCCCGACTGTTTGCGCACTTTGAAGAAAGTCGTGAATTTTATCTGGTTCAAGAATTCATTGAAGGGGATGTTTTAAGCCGCGAATTAAAGCGGGGCAAGATTCTGAGCGAAGATCAGGTGGTTTTGATTTTGCACGACATCCTGACGACGTTGGAGTTTGTGCATCAGCAGCAGGTAATTCACCGCGATATCAAACCCTCTAACCTGATTCGGCGGAAGAGCGATCAGAAGATTGTGATGATTGACTTTGGTGCGGTGAAACAGATTGGAATGCCATCTGACGATCCGGAGCAAACGAGCATCACGATTGCGATCGGCTCAATGGGCTACATGCCAAACGAGCAGCTGGCTGGTAAACCTCGCGTTAGCAGTGATGTCTACGCGGTTGGTATGGTGGGCATTCGAGCGTTAGCCGGAATGTATCCCGCGCAGTTGTCAGAAGATCCGAAGACGGGGGAGGTGCGCTGGCGCGATAAGGCGCATGTCAGCCCAGAACTGGCCGATATTCTGGACACAATGGTGCGCTACGATTTTCGCCATCGCTACCAGTCAGCCGCAGATGCGCTAAAGGCTATTAGTGCTCTCCTTGGCCCTAACTACGCTACGGCCATGTCACCACCTGCTAAAGCACTCACCTTGAATGGTCATATGGCCTGGTTTGAACGGGGCGACGAGTTATTTCAGCTTCAGCGCTACCGAGAAGCGGTCGCTTGCTACGACAAGGTGATTCAAGCCTTGATGGATGATTATCTGGTGTGGTTTAAGCGAGGCATTGCGCTCGAAAACTTGCAGGAATATGAAGAGGCGATCGCATCCTACGATCGCGTCATTCAACTGCAACCGGATGACTACCTGGCCTGGTTTAAGCGGGGGAAAGCCTTAGAGAACTTGCAGGAATATGAAGAGGCGATCGCCTGCTATGACAAGGTGATTCAACTGCAACCCGATAACTATTGGGCATGGCACGACCGGGGCCGAGTGCTAGAACTTTCTGAACGGTATGAGGAAGCGGTTGCGGCGTACGATCGAGCTGTACAGTTAAAGCCTGATTTTGAACTGGCGGCAGCTAGTCGAAAACATGTTTTGCAGCAGTTAGAAAACGTGGATCAACTGTTTGGCCTACAGCATTACGATGAAGCGGTGGTATCGTGCGATCGCGCCGTTGCCGAGAATCCCGAAGATGCACTGGCCTGGTTAATGCGCGGGATGGCGTTAGAGAATTTGCAGCGGTATGAAGAGGCGATCACATCTTACGATCAGGTCGTGCATCTTCAGCCCGATGACCATGTAGCCTGGTTTAAGCGGGGTACCGTGATGGAACATCTGAAGCGTTACGAAGATGCGCTGATGTCCTATAACAAAGTGATTCAAATTCAGCCGGAAAACTATTGGGCCTGGTATGACCGGGGCCGAGTCCTGGAAATCTTGCAGCAAAACGAAGCCGCGCTAGTTTCTTATGACAAGGCCGTGCAAATTAAGCCCGATCTGGAAACCGCATTAGAAGGTCGTCAGCGCATTTTGCATTACCTGAAGCAGGGCCACCACACATTTCAAGAGATGCCAGTAGAGACTGCCGTCGGATAAGCATTGTCCCCAATAACCCCCAACGCCGTACCAGTGACCCTGTAGAGACGTGCCACTGGCACGTCTTTACCAAGGTTATCGGCGGTGATGTTAAAGCCGATCTGTGTGCCATGTTGCCGCAGAGACCTGCCACTAGCACGTCTTAACCGTAGTGATGTTATTGGTCTTGATCACGCGGTTCCAGTTCAAGGGATGGTGCAATATTTCGCAGGTCAGGCAGCTCGATCATGTCAGCCTGCTTTTGCTCTTCAGGCTGCTCTTGGATAACCAATTCTTTGTTTCGTGGTTCGGGCAATTCGAGCATATCGGCCTGCTTCTGTTCTTCAGGCTGCTCTTGAACAACCAATTCTTTTTCGGTTTGTTTGAGGTTGAGCGGCAACGCCAGCGGTACGGGCTTTTCCAACCAGCAACTAGCAACGGGTAGCGCCTGCTCCAGATCATCGACCGAGCGAGGAATCACCATGATGGCGTGCAATTCGCCAATCCGCTCAGCTTCGTGCATCCCGACTTCAATGGCGATCGCCACATCCGAAACGCGCCCCCGGATAATGGCAGTACACAATCCATCGCCAGTCATCTCATAGGCTGCTAGCTGCACCTCTGCGGCTTTTAACATGGCATCGGCGGCTCCTACCATAGCTGGAAAACCGCGTGTTTCCAACAGCCCGATCGCCTGATTGCTGAGCTTGCTATATCCTCGTTCTTCGACGATCTCAGCTAAACGACTGCTAATTGGCAAAACCACTTCCAGGTTAGGCATGGGCCGAGGAACAATGATTTTATCCACCAGTTGACCAAAGCGCTCGGCGGTTTCTGCGCCCACCTCTACGGCTATCCTCACATCCGAAATGTTGCCCCGGACGACTGCCGTACAGTAACCACTGCCAATTTTCTCAAATCCAACCAGCGTCACGCCGGATGATTTAAGCATCGTGTCTGCCGTACCCACGATCGCCGGAAAACTTCGAGTAGACACCATTCCGATGGCACTCCCACTCAAAGGAGAGGGCGATGTTGCTGGCTGAGCCGTTCTCCCGGGGATAATGACCTTTTCGTTTGTGTCCATGTCTACCTCAATGCAGGGCAGCGTACCAACTGAACAATACGCTATGGCGTGCTGGAATCACGTCCCTCCGGTGGTTGAAGATTAGCAGACGAACCATTTGACGAACCGTTTAGAGTCTGCCGATGAGGAAACAGCATGGTCATAAGTTGATTGAACGAATCGGCCCCATAGACCTGTGTGGGTTTAGCAATTGAACCTGGTTGAGTCGATGGCTGACGTTCAATGTCCGGAGGGGAAGTCGTGTCTGTCATTGAAGGCATAGCTTCTGCAACAGGCATTGATTCCTCACGGATTTCCTCAGAACTAATTTCCTCGGAGCTGACTTCCTCGGAACTAATTTCCTCAGAATGGCTGTTCTCAGACGATTCTGATATTTGACGGCTGGTGTCTCCCCTCAGGGAACCTGGAGGAACGACTTGATCGGCATCCACAGAGCAATCCAAAAGGGTTGACCGTGAGCCGATACAAGCATTCATCCCGATCTTAGCACTGCCTATAATCAGCACACCACTGCCAAGACTGACACCCGCCTCAACTTCGAGGGTTCCCCCATGCGCGTGTAGAACAGCCCCCGCGCCTACGCAAACCCCTTCTCCCAGAATCAGATGACTGTCTGGATCGGCTTGCAGCAAGACACCAGGGGCGATCGCCACGCTGGGATGAATCGTCACATTTCCACTGGTATAGAAATGCTGTTCATCCATCAATTGCAGCGGCGGCAAAGGTATCACTGGAAATTAAAAATGATGGACTGGTCGCAATTACGGACGTTGAATAATGGTTTCCCCAACGCGACGCTTGGACTTGGTATCAATCCCAAACACCCGCACGTATTCACCTCTGTGTTCGGCCAAACACCCTTCAACGGCGGCAATTACCTCCCCTTCACGAGTGGAGGATGCAGGTGAGCAGCTATACCAGGAACCCGTCTGGAAGCGACGCTTGTCTGCATGTTCTGTACCAACCTGATAGCCCTGACGCAGCAGTTGACGAATCTGATCTACCGCTTCGGCACTCAGGCCCGTTTTGCCAGAGTAGCTGCTGGAACTGCTAGAACTGCTAGGAGTGCTGTAGCTGCTGGGGCGAGCGCTGGTCGCACTGGTCGCGCTAGGTGCACTGCCATTGCGGCTATTGGGACGTTGGATGATCGTTTCGCCAACCCGACGCTTGGTTTTAGTGTCAATGCCAAACATCTTGACGTATTCACCCCGATGCTCGGCCAAGCAAGACTCTAAGGCTGCGATCGCTTCAGAATCACGTCTTGCCGTAATGGGTGAACAGCTATGCCAGGTGCTAGCCTGGAATCGACGGGCATCCGCATGTTCGGTGCCGATCAAGAATCCTTGTGAGATCAGCCTGTGGACTTGATCAACCACGTCTGTACTGAGTCCTGTGCTGCCTGAATAGCTGCCGCCACTGCTCGGCTTGCTATAAGATTCGTAGGAAGGAGAACTCGATGGCGATCGCCCATTGCTGCTGCTGGCTCCACCGGGTCGCTGAATAATCGTTTCAGCAACGCGACGCTTGGATTGAGTATCAATTCCAATCAGGCGGACATAATCTCTACTGTGATCAGCCACGCAAGCTTCTAGTGCAGCAAAGACATCTGCCTCACGGTTTCCTGCGATTGGCCCGCAGCTTTGCCACGAACTGGTTTGGAAGCGGCGCGTGTCTGCATATTCCACCCCAATCCGATAACCACTAGACAAGAGGTGACGAACCTGGTTAACAACTTCCGAATCTAAACGTGTATTTGGCATTTGACTGGTATCCTGGCGAGAACGATGTGAACTGGAGTCTTTTTCAGTCTTTTCTGCGTCCCGAGCGGCGGCAAAAGAAACAACATTATTGGCGCGAGTGGAGCGGTGATAGCCTGACCGCAGCCCATGATTCAGGCCAATAACGTGGCTGGCAAAATTAATATCGGCATCTGTTACGTCGGGCAGGCGATCGGCTTGCTGCTGAGTCGTAATTACCGAGCCGGACGGAACCAGTTTCCCCGGTGGAATTTCGACATCCTGAATCAGAGCGTGCATCATTACGATGCTGCCCTGCCCTACCCGTGCATTAAAGATCGTCGAGCGAAAACCGACAAAGCAGTTATCTCCCACATAGGCTGGCCCATGAATCAGCACCATGTGGGTAATTGCCGTATTCTTGCCAATCCAGACAGAATAAGCCTGCTGGTCATCCCCCAAAACACGGCCCTGTTCCAAGCCGTGAATCACAACCCCATCTTGAATGTTGCTGCCGTCACCGACATAGAACGGCTGGCCTTTATCAGCCCGAATTGACGTTCCTGGTGCAACCAGCACATCTGCGCCGATATGCACATCCCCAACAATCGTTGAAAAGGAATGCACATAGGCTGTTTCACTAATCTGGGGCTGCGCTGAACTCTTTGACCAAGGGGTAGGTGGGGCAGCCGAGCCACGAGCTACCATATATTATTTCTCCTAATTAAAAAGCGCGGAGGATCGGTGTCAACGATCCTGATCCCGCTTTCGATAGAGGAGGCCATTATCGACACTCACCGTGTCGATAATGCCAATCACCAGTGCATCAAGGGGGCGATTTTCTCCGCCCTGGGTCTGGCGTGCAGCACTACCACGGCTCACCAGAACCCATTCATCGACGCCTGCTCCAACGCTATCGGCAGCAACCTCATACTCCGGTAGCGGTTGCCCCTCCTCATTCAACAATTGCACCAACAAGAACTTGACGCCTCTCAAGCTAGGTTCTTTTTGAGTGCTGACAACTGTGCCGCAAACTCTAGCGATTTGCATCAGATCTTATGGTCTGTTGATGGGGCGAATGCCGCTCACGCTCTCGCGAAATGCTTCTACAGCTTCGGTGTAGCGAATGGGCAACACGTATTCCAGGTTCTCATGAGGACGAGCAATGATGTGAGTAGAGAGCACTTGTCCACCGTTAACCCGCTTCACGTTCTCGATACCAGCAGCTACAGAGGCTTGAACTTCAGAAACGTCTCCACGCACAATGACGGTGACGCGACCGCTACCAATCTTTTCGTAGCCCACCAGGGTCACACGAGCCGCCTTCACCATGGCGTCTGCTGCTTCTACAACAGCGGGGAAACCGAGCGTTTCTACCATTCCAACTGCGATTGCCATCGTAATTCTCCCTTCCAGTAAATGTAAGTTTCTGACAAAACTAAGCGTTAAAGACTCAAGATCCAATCACATAAATGGATCGATCTTGACTGAGATTTAAACCGGGTACAGAGGTGGAAATCCCACTGGGAGCACAGCTCCCATACCCCCTGTCCACAATTGAAGTTGTGAACGTATCGACTATCTGCCCTCACCAGAGCAAATTATTTTAGGAGCGGAACTGTTCTACGGCTTCCGTGTAACGGATAGGCAGAACGTATTCCAGGTTTTCATGCGGACGAGCAATGATGTGAGTAGATAACACTTCACCGCCATTCACTCGCTTGGCAGATTCAATCCCAGCCGACACAGAGGCTTGCACTTCGGAAACATCTCCGCGCACAATCACCGTTACGCGACCGCTGCCAATTTTTTCGTAACCAACTAGGGTGACGCGAGCGGCTTTCACCATCGCATCTGCTGCCTCAACCACGGCAGGAAAACCCCTAGTTTCAATCATTCCAACAGCAATTGGCATCCATCCATCTCCTGCAAGAGAAATGCTTAATCAAAAAGCTTGTCTGAAAAAATGTGACGGGAAGACCGATTATTAAATTTCAGAAAAGCACTTTAGAATTCCCACCGTTAAGAATACAAGTGGCGCGATCGCTTTGGCAATATAAATCGAGGTGATTGTTTCTAATACCAAGCATAATCCAAAGCTATACCTCAGAATATCACTTCCTCATCTGTGGTTATCGGCGTACTTATTGAAGTGAAGTTGAAGTGAAATATTGAGAGTTGACGAACTAAAAAATCTCCTTGTCATGAGGTTATTTAGCAAAAATAGTCCCTGTCAGAAGCCTGCTTCATAGATAGCATTGGTTTCCCAAAAAGCTGCTGCAAGGGACTTTTAAGATTAAAAATCTAAATTGCGGCATCCAATAAAAACTTTAATTAAAGCGACTGAAAGAATTAACTAAGTCGCCTTTAAGAAATTAAGCCTATCCAATAAAAAATGAAACAAAAATATGTGGCCAAACTGCTATCGAACCGCAATCATAATTTTTGATCATACCATCAATAAGTATTGATTTATAACTCAGGCTTATTTCAAATATTAAGTTGATTTACTTTAGCTTGGGCTGGCTAATATGATAAATGTAAAATAGTGTTAACAAAATACTCGTGTTTAAACATTCAATTTCAAAACGTGAATTAAATCGGTGTCTCAATACGAAAAACTAAGATTAATTACAAATGCTTGCATTGGTTTGATGCGTATGGCTTAGCACTTGCAGGCCACTCTATCTTTTGTCGGATGACGAGCCGCTTGTAAAGATCGTTAAGATTGCTTAATTTGGTACTACGTTAAGGGCTTCCAAATAAAGGCTTACGGCAAATTTTAAGGCACAATCTTAGGTCAGATGGAGCGAATCATTACTCCACCTAACCTACTTTTGATAGACAATTATTAAAGAAACCTTAAGGGGATTGCTAATGGCTCAGTTCCTCCTCCAGTCAAGCTGGTGGGTACCTGCCTACGGTTTAATCGGTGCTGTGGTGACGTTACCCTGGTCAACTGGCATCGTTCGCCGTACTGGCCCCCGACCTGCTGCATACTTCAACATCCTGATGACGGTTGTGGCGCTGTTGCACAGTGCTTTAGTGCTTCACGCCGTTTGGGACCAGCCGACTCAACAAATGCTGGTTCCCTGGCTAACGGTTCAGGGATTCCTCAACCTGTCATTTGCTCTGGAGCTATCGAAGCTTAGCATCGGTGCTGCTTTGATTGTGACTGCCTTGAGTTTGGTGGCGCAGGTGTTTGCGCTTGGATATCTGGAGAAGGATTGGGCGTTGGCTCGCTTCTTTGCCATGATGGGCTTTTTTGAAGCGGCGATGAGTGGGTTGGCGTTGAGCGATTCGCTCTTCTTAAGCTATTCCCTGCTTGAAATTTTGACGCTATCTACTTATCTACTGGTCGGGTTTTGGTATGCTCAACCGCTGGTGGTCACGGCAGCCCGTGATGCGTTTTTAACCAAACGAGTGGGTGACATTCTGCTGTTGATGGGGGTGATTACCCTGTCCAGCATGACCAGCAGCCTCAACTTCTCTGACCTGGCAGAGTGGGCTGAAACGGCCCAACTGGCTCCTTTAACAGCTGCACTGATGGGGTTAGCGTTAATTGCTGGGCCTGTGGGTAAGTGCGCTCAGTTTCCGCTCAATCTCTGGCTGGATGAGGCGATGGAAGGGCCAAACCCGGCCTCAATTTTGCGAAATTCGGTGGTGGTGGCCTGCGGTGCATTTATCTTAATTAAGCTTCAGCCTGTCCTGGCCCTATCTCCCATTGCACTCACGACGCTGATGGTGCTGGGAACGGTGACCGCGATCGGGTCTTCGCTGGTGGCGATCGCCCAGATTGATATCAAGCGTGCGCTGTCTCATTCCACCAGTGCGTATCTGGGATTAGTCTTTTTGGCAGTCGGGATTCAGCAGGACGAGATTGCGTTTCTGTTTCTGTTTGCTCATGCCATTTCTAAAGCTCTCCTGTTCATGAGTGTCGGGTCGGTTATTTTAACCACCAGCACCCAAGATTTGACGGAAATGGGTGGATTGGCGTCTCGAATGCCTGCAACTACCACGGCTTACGTGGTGGGTGGAGCTGCTTCGGTTGCCCTCCTGCCGCTGGGCATCTTTTGGGTGATGGACGACTGGATTGATGCATTCTGGGATATTTCTCCCTGGACGATTGGCGTGTTGCTGTTGGTCAATGGTCTGACGGCTTTCAACCTCACTCGCGTCTTTGGTCTGGTGTTTTTGGGAGAGCCGAAACCCAAGACCCGTCGTGCGCCGGAAGTGCCCTGGTCGATGGCCGTACCCATGGTATCTATGACGATCATTGCGCTGCTGCTGCCGTTCATGATGTCGAAGTGGCACCTGTTCTTGCAGGGGAATGAGCTTCATCCCATTACAGTTCCCCTGCTGGTGTCATCCGGTGGACTTGGCGTTATCGCCGGAGCCTTGCTTTACCTCAATCCGAAATCGCCCAAACCCGTCAACCTGGTCTGGAAATCCCTGCGATCGGCCCTTGCCTATGACTTTTACATCGAGAAGATTTACCGTCTCAGTGTTGTCTTTGGTGTGGTTCAGGGAGCCAGAATGACGGCCTGGTTTGATCGATATATTGTGGACGGCATGGTCAACCTGCTGGGCGTTGCCTCGTTGTTTTCAGGCGAGACGTTGAAATATACGATTTCGGGGCGATCGCGTCAGTATCTCTTTACGGTTCTTATGGGCGTGATTTTGGCGATCGCCTTCCTCACCTGGTCTACGCTACGGCCTCTTGTGTCGTCGTATGTGTCCGCCAATCTTTTATGAACTCAGTCCATCGGTTTCCCCATCATGTCTAGGGAGTAGCGCGGAGTAATGTTAAGTACCTTGATTTGGGCACCCATTTTGGGTGTAGCGCTGATTGGGTTATATCCTCAACTCAGTCCCCAGCGTGCTCGTCAGATTGCGCTGATTGTATCGAGTGCTGTGTTGGCGTGGACGCTGTATCTACTCACTCAATTTAGTGCCAGCACGGTTGGGCTACAGCTTCAGGAGTCGCTTCCCTGGATTGAAACGCTGGGACTGAGCTATCAGCTTGGCGTCGATGGGCTATCCCTGCCGCTGGTGGTCGTCAACAGTTTGCTGGTTTGGATTGCCATCTACAGCAGTGACTCCAACATCAACCGACCCCGATTGTATTACAGTTTGATGCTGGTGTTGGGTTCAGCGGTTGCCGGAGCGTTTGTTGCCCAGAATTTGCTTCTCTTCTTTATCTTTTACGAATTGGAGTTAATTCCGCTCTATCTGCTGATCGCGATCTGGGGCGGTGCGAAGCGGGGATATGCAGCGACCAAGTTCTTGATTTACACCGCTGCGTCGGGAGTTTTGCTACTGGCCGGGTTCTTTGGCCTTTCCTTCCTCAGCGGCACCTTCAGCTTTGACTATGACGTCCTCTTGGCCCACAGCCTTCCGATGGTCACTCAGATCGTGCTGCTGACGATTATTGTGATCGGGTTTGGCATCAAGATTCCGCTCGTGCCCTTCCATACCTGGCTGCCCGATGCTCACGTCGAAGCGTCTACGCCGACATCTGTGTTGCTGGCGGGTGTGCTGCTGAAACTGGGGACTTACGGTTTATTGCGGTTTGGCCTCCAGCTTTTTCCCGATGCGTGGAATGTGATTGCCCCCTGGCTGGCAGTGGTTGCTACCGTGAACGTGCTGTATGGCTCATTTGTGGCGATCGCCCAAACTGACATGAAAAAGATTGTGGCCTACAGCTCAATCGGCCACATGGGATTTGTCATTCTGGCTCTGGCTGCCGCTACACCTCTGGGACTGCTCGGCGCAGTCATGCAGATGGTCAGCCACGGTCTGATTTCAGCGCTCCTATTCCTGCTGGTTGGTGTCGTTTATTCCAAAACCGGAACTCGCGATGTCAATATCCTCTCCGGCCTGTTGACCCCAGAGCGAGGATTGCCGCTGATTGGCACACTGATGATTGCCGGAGCTATGGCGAGTGGCGGTACCCCTGGCATGGTTGGCTTCATTGCAGAATTCATTGTCTATCGGGGCAGTTTTTCTGTCTTCCCGGTGGAAACGTTGCTCTGCATGATTGGTACAGGGTTAACGGCAGTCTACTTCTTGAATTTGATTAACCGCACCTTCTTTGGACGCTTGACGGAACGATTGGCGAATTTGCCGCCCGTGTATTGGCGCGATCGCATTCCTTCCATCATCGTCACCCTACTCGTAATTTGTTTTGGGATTCAACCCGCCTGGATGACGCGTTGGATTGAAAGCACAACGACGGTATTAGGCATTGACATGATCACCAGGGGGGCAACTGTGTCTCAAGACGTCGTGACTCAACCTGTGGCCGAAGTTCCTTTGGCGTTCCAGGTATACACTGCACCTGCCCTGCCAACCGCAGAATTGCGCTAATCCTTACTCAGCCCTCATTCCTCATCACTCAGTTCTTAGCCCTCAGTCCTCAATCCCAACTCTTATCTCCATCCACCAGGAGTCCGCGATGGTTAGCTCAGCTCAAAAACTTGCAACCCGACCGATTACCGAAATTATCGATCGCCTGGAATCCGGCGGAGCATTGCTGCCCGATACGCCAGAGAACCTGGTTGAGGTCGTGGGAATTCTCAAAAGTTATGGGGTTGTTTTAGGAGCTTACTACCGAAATCTGCTGTTCATTTCAGAGCATCAGTTTCTCGTGCTCTTTCCCTTTTTCAAGTACATGAATGGCGATGTCTCGCTGAAAAAGTTGATGCAGCACTGGTGGCACGATCGCATCAACTACGAATTTGCTGAATACTGCATGAAGGGGATGTTTTGGCATGGTGGTGGTGGTCTGGATGCCTACCTGGATACTGAGGAATTCAGGCAACTGGCGACCACCGTTATTCAAGCCAAAGTTAGGCGGAATCCCTTAATTCGGGGCATTAATCAGCTATTCCCTGATTTTCTGGTAGAGCAGGTGCGCATGATGGTTTACTACAGCGCGCTGGGGCAGTTTTGGCGGGTGATGAGTCCTATGTTTTTGACCCTGTCCGATCGCTACGATCAGGGGGAAATCAAGAATATTGCGGATGTAGTCAGCCATATCAAAAAGGGGTTGGTCGATGCCGCCAGCATTCCCATTACCTACGCAGTTGAGGTCCATGGCAAGCGGTATGACATTATTCCTGAATCGGCAGGATTGACCTTTTTAGTCGATACGGCGTTACCGTACGTGGAAGCGGTTTTTCTGCGATCGTTCCCCTTCTTTGGAACGGTTTCGTATAACGCCCAGGCGCATCAGATTTCTTACGATCAGGCTGATTTTAACTATGGTGCGCTGTTTGCTGACCCCCTTCCGGTCGGTGGAGCGGGCATTCCGCCCACCTTGCTGATGCAAGATATGCGACACTACCTGCCAGACTATCTGCATGACGTTTATTTGCAAGGATTGCGCGGTGAAGATGATTTGCGGGTCAAGATTTGCTTGAGCTTCCAAAAGTCAATGTTTTGCGTGACGACCGCTGCGATTTTGGGTCTGATGCCTAACCCACTGGATACCACGAATCCGCAAGAGAGACAGGCCAATCGTGCTCACATTGAGGCCTGGTTAAGCCGTCTGGTGGATTCGAGATTGCTCACCCTGCAAGATTAATGTAGCTGTGGCAGCGCGATTTCAGCTGCACAACGCGTGGCTGAAATCACACAAAAGCTTATCCCATGTGTCATGCGGGATAAGCTTTTGCGTTCTAAAACTAAAGCGTTGAGGGGCTGCGCCCCTAGCCAAATGTGAATTCGATAACCCCAGCAATTCTCAGGATGCACATCGGGGGCAGTTCAGACTCGCTTGCGGTGAGCTTGAACTGCCCCCGATTGCGGGTTTAGCGCCCCCGACGGACGCGCTAAACCCGCAATCGGTTTCAAACGGAAAATTGCTGCGATCGCCCAATTTTGCTTGCGCGTCGCGCGTCACCTTCAAAAGCCCGTGCATCGATTTCACGTTATTTGAGCGATCGCCCTCATCTCTTTTAAGTTTGTTTACAGTACTTTAAGTTTATGTCATCTTTCGTTTCGTTCTTAGAAGTCCTGTTATTCTCATGAGAATCTCAATCTTGATAACAGGCAAAATATTATGAAACGCGCTAACCACTTGGGCCAATCCATCTCATTGGGCTTGTTGCTGACTCTCACCAGTGCTGGTGTGGTTAGTTTGATTTTCATTCAAAGCAGATTTTTACCCTAAAGGCTACTCGTAATTCCTGAGAAGGTTCGTTAATTTCTTTGAAGAGTCAACGAACGGCAGTACATGGGTTGCCTCTATTCAAGCTGATTGAATAGGGGCTTTTTTAATGTGAATTCGGTAGCTCAATTTTGCGTGCACGTCGCGTACGCAAGATTGAGCTATGGGGAGAGTGGCGCGTCACGTCACTCTCCCCATAGCCCGTTCGTCGAATTCACGTTAACTAAAGCCGCTGAAGCAAATTTAGGCCGTGTGTATCGGTGCCGCAGGTGTGCAGCAGTTTCCAGGCATTGCCCAGTTCATATACTTCTTGGGTTTGCTTGGGGCTGGGTTTCCAGGGATTGGGATTGCTGTAGGCATAGTAAGTTTCAATCCCATCAATTCCCAGACTGGCGGCGGCTGGGATTAACTCGTGGTGCGATCGCCGATATCGAGCGGGGTGCGCCAAGATGGCCAATCCTCCAGCCGCATGAATGGCATCAATCACCTGTTCTGCCAGGTAATAGTCACCAAGGGCTGAATTGCGCTGCGTGTACGGCAACAGCGCTTTGTGATCGGGGTCAAACGCATAGGCCAGGATATGCACATCATCGCCTAGCAAATCCGCATTAATCTCGACGCCCGTCCATAGCTGTGGAGCCGATTGAGGATGTTCGGTTGCAGCAGGAGACTGTTGCCATTGCTCTAGCCACTGTTGTGCTCTGCGATATCCCTGAGTGCTGTGGTGATCAGTGATGGCTAACCCCTGTAGCCCAATCGCGATCGCCTGTTCCATCACCTGTTCTGGCTGCAAGCGACCATCGGAACAAACGGTATGAAGGTGAAAGTTAAATGAAGTGGGACAACTCTCAGCAGTAATCGACTCAAAAACGTGTCTGAGCGATGGTGTATCCTGCGCGGCTAACCAAGTGGAGGCGGAATCCTGAGCAAGATTAACAGCCATAGTGACCTTAAAGGTTATTTACATATACCCACTATATCTGACACATTCTGGAACTGTGGACTCTAAAAGATAAGAAGCTTTCTCAATAAGGATCACAAATTAAACAAAAACCTGTTTAGGGAGGGGAGTGTGCTGCTCAGCCGCACACTTCCCTCCTAAAATTGGGTTTCTAATCTTTCACCAGCAGGGCGACAGCATAGGCCGAAATTCCTTCTTCCCGACCCACAGGGCCGAGCTTCTCGTTGGTGGTGGCCTTAATGCCAATTTGATCTGGATCAATCTTTAGAACAGCTGAGAGGCGATCGCTCATCGCTTTCAAATGGGGCTTTAGTTTGGGCCGTTCTGCCACAATTACAGAATCCAGGTTGCCGATCTTCCAGCCTTTATCCAGCACGAGCTGGTGCACCTGGTCTAACAGCATCAGGCTGTCCGCTCCTTTCCATTTAGGGTCAGTTGGCGGGAAATAGTGCCCAATGTCACCTAAACTCAATGCTCCCAGTAGGGCATCCATGATGGCGTGGGTCAATACATCGGCATCGCTGTGCCCTAATAGCCCCAATTCATGAGGAATATTTACGCCACCCAAGATCAGGGGGCGATCGCTGACCAAACGATGGATGTCGTATCCGTTGCCAATTCGAATATTCATAGCGAGAGGATGAAATAACGCACGCTATCCCATCATCTCATTGCAGGCATCTCATTGCAGGCATCTCATTGCAGGGCTGTGCTGGGAGATGCGCTGGGTATCACGATCTGGCCAGATTCTTTTTGGCGTTCCTGTTCAGCTTTAGCGAGAGCCGCTTTACTGTTTTCACTGTAGGCCCGGATGCGGTCTTGCGCTGTTCTAAACCGATCGTCGGCGGGAGGAACTTCTGCCATCAGGTCGGATGCCCGCTGCCAGCGTGTTGCTAGATCCAGCCAATCGGCGGCTGTTTTAGCCTGCTGTCCATCTCTGACCGCCCGCTCTGCCAACCGCACGGCCTGAACAAATGGATCGTCAGTAGGGGGAACCGGAGCTACGACCGGACTGGCTTGCGGAGAGGGAGTGGGGGATTCGGATGGCCCCGGATCAGGACTGGACGCCACCTGAACGTCTAACCGTTCGGATACAATCCAACCGATGAAGAGCAGCAATAAACTCAAACTGATGCCACCGATAATGCCTCGCCAAAACTGGCGTTGGGCGCGATCGCTCCGTGCAGACTTTGGTAATGGCTTGGCAGGAACTGGTGGCCCTGCAAACAGATCTTCCACCCAGCGCTTTAGGGGATTGGCTTGATGGAGCTTAATTTCTTCAGACCAGAGCAACTGGTGTTCAGGGTCGCGATTAATTTCGTCTAGCCAGAGCAACTGCTGCTCACGCACGATCCGACTATTGATATTAACCCGACGAATATGACGTGGTTGGAGGGATTCTAAGATGTGACGCACCCGATCCACGAGAGTTGGCTGTTCCAACTGTTCTGGTTTAGCGGCTTCACACAAAAGCTGTAACACCCCGCCAGCAAAAACAGCTCTGGTTCGCACGCCAGAGTCCGCCAGCTTTTCATTTAGGATTTGGATAATCGCGGAGACACTGCCCTGACGAGCCTGCCTAGCGATATCGTCAATTGGATCTACCATTGTCGGCTCAGCAATTGATAGATGAATCTTGACCATCTGAGATACAGCTTGAGATACAGCAATCGAAGGGTGAGTTAGGACGGGGTGCAGGGGTGGAAACCCTGGCTGGGGGCGCAACTCCCACATCCCCTTGTTTTAACCGTCTTGACGGTTGCCATAGTAACTTTCTCAAAATTCAAGTGAGCTATGCGGTGCACAGTCACCCGCGTCGAAGATTCATGAGTTAACGATTCAGGATAGCGGTGCTTGCTCTTTACAACAAAATAACGTCACATTTTGCAGCACATGATTCGCTCTTAAGCATTGTATAGAAAAAAGGCTTTCACTTCCTCAACTTCTCCTGAAACTATCTTGCAAATGCCGACAGTCGTTAAAGCGACGAATTTGCCAGAGATCCGTATTAAAGCGGTTTTGATCGTTTCGAGGCCAGCGAGAACGATCGAGCCAAAATTCAAATAAACCCGTGTTGTTCGCGTGAATACGCCAGGAGCGATCGCACCCCAGCAAGGCCGCAATCAGGTGTTGCAAGATCCAGCTATGGGTAATAATCCAGATCTGGTCGCCGTCGGTGTGACGGTCTAAAAGCATATGGATAAAACGCTGAGTGCGATCGCGTGCCTCCTGTAACGACTCGGCTCCGGGAATCTGAATCCAATCCGGCGATGATTCCAGCGCGTGACACAAATCAGGATATTTAGCTTTGGCCTCTGCCCAGGTTAGCCCTTTCAAAATGCCGTTTTGATGTTCCTGTAGCTCATCGGCATACTGCACGCGAATATCTGGATGTTCACCCAAGGCGGTAAGCACCTGCATGGGCGGATCGAGTTCGCCGTCGATCTGATCGCTAACAACCGCAGGTAGCGGGTCAGCTAGAAACCGAGCCAGCAAAATCTCAGTGGTTTGAACGGCCCGCTTTAAGGGACTGCTATACACATGCGAGGGACGCCAAGACTCGGTTAATAACCGTTGTGCTAGCTTTTCAGCTTGATATTTGCCGTCCTCCGACAGCTCAAAGTCTCCGTGCCCCTGCATTCGTCGCTGCTGATTGCCAACTGATTGCGCATGGCGAATAAACAGGAGTTTGAGGGGTTTCATAGCATCAATCTTGTGGAAGATTAAATTATGAAGATACTTACGAGATTTACCTCCGTGCTATCTGATGCACAGGTGGTATTTTAAAGCACCAATTATCTGACGTGAATTCAGACGTGAATTCAGAAACATAAATCGTCGGATGCAGGACGCCAGTAGAGACGTGCCACTGGCACGTCTCTACCCAGGTTACGGTTTTGTGTCAGGATTCTATTCCTGTTTTTTACCACTGGCACGTCTCTACCCAAATTACGGTTTTGCGGCAGGGTTCTATTCCTGTTTTTGTTTGAATGGGCTGCGTTTCTTGCGTGCCCGTTCTTTTGCCTTGGCGCGTTCGTACTCTAACTCCTTCAGCTTTTTCATGATGCGACCGAAGTAGTCTTGCAGGTAGTTTTCGAGGGTTGTGGTTTCTGCCGGGTCCATTCCAAATACGGCATAGGTTTCATCCATTGACGCATTTAACGGCTTACCCGATGCAATCACTTCGGTAAAGGCAAGGCGATCGGCCAGATTCCAACCCCACTGGAAGAAGCGGGCGACTTTACGAATGTTGCGCAACAGGCCGAGCGGCATTCGCGAAACCTTGGCCTGCTGTCCAGAGAGCCGTTCGCACAGTCGGATAATTTCATAAGCTTCCCAGGCACGGGAACCGACGACGGGAAACGTGCGGTTGATGGTTTCGGGGACGTTGAGCGATCGCACCGCAAATTTTGCCAAATCCTGCGTATCAATATAGGCAATCGGAGAGGTTTGGCCCATCACCCAGACCGCTTGCTTTTCCAGAATCGGGATGGCATATTGACCAATTAATCCCTGAAGAAATCCTGCTGTTCTCAAGACGGTGTAATTCAGCCCTGATTCTGCCAGAAATGTTTCGGTGCAGCGTTTGATATCCATCAGCGGCACATCGGGATATTTTTCTGCATCTAAAATCGAGAAAAAGATAAATCGCTCTACGCCAGCCGTTTTAGCTGCTTGAATTAAATTGACCTGGCCATCCCAGTCCACCTGCCGAATCGTGAGAGCATCTGTGGCTCTGGTGGTAGCGGCGTCAATAACGGCAGTTACTCCTTGTAGGGCGGGAGGTAGGGTTTCTGGATCACACAGATCGCCCTGCACTAGCTCAGCCCCCCACTCCTTCAGAAAGGCTGCTTTTCTTAAACTTCTTACTAAACATCGCACCTCATATCCCTCATCCAGGGCGCGACGGGTTATTTGCCTTCCTAAAGTTCCAGTGGCACCAACAACTAATAAGCTCATGAGGGAATTAAGGATTAATGTTAACTTTTTATACGATATATCAGAATTAACCGATTTCTTCGCTCAAATTTGCTCAGAAAGGATCAGGTTCAGCCTTCCGGCTTGTCTCGCTGGGGGCAAATGGCTGAAATGGTGGGCGATCGCTCGATTAGTCAAATGTAACGAATCTAAAAAAATGTGCCCCACACGCTGTGCGGGGCACATTTTTTTACAGTTGCAGGCAAGCCTGAAGCAATTTAGTTGGATTACAGTACCATACTGTCAATCTTGGGGGAGGGCCAGGGCTACGCCACGTCTTCTATCTGAAAAACGCGAAAGGATGTAGAGTCTAGCCTGGACACGTTAACCAGCTCTCTACCTAATACCTAACACCCAACGCCCAACACCTACTCCTCTCCGCCTTGCAGCTTGAGCAGTAAGAAGCCCAGACTCAAACCCACTAAAATCAGGGTAAACGCTAAAAATGCTGCGTTAAAAAGTTCGCCGTTCATTATGGTTGGATTCTCCTTGGTTAACTGGGTTTTCTGAAGGTTGGTATGCGTTAAAGACCGAAACGTCAGAGCAGGGTGTAAGCCTCAGTAGAAGGGCAGATATAAACCTGCATCCCGTATTTTAGAGCAGTTTGGTAACGACTTATTGAGGAATTGAGACTCGCTATGGTGTTGACAAATGTGCCTGTGGAACGCCCCAGGTTGGCGATCGCTCTGGGAGATCCGGCAGGAATTGGGCCTGAAGTAATTTTGAAAGCACTAGCTGACCCATCTATCCGGCAAACCTATGACATCACCATCATCGGGAGTCGGTCTTTACTGCGTCAGGCCCACCAGCAGCTTCAGATGATAGAAAGTGCAAATCAAACGTCTGCATCTGATTCTGGTTCCTTATCAGCTTCTGGTATAGCGCTACCTAGTTTGGATGATTTGTCGATTCTAGATATTCCCCTCGAATCGGAACTAGAGCGTCAAATTCAACTAGGAACGGGAAATGCAGCCAGCGGGGCAGCCAGTTTTCGCTACCTGGAAACGGCGGTCGCTCGCACCTTAGACGAGCAGTTTCAAGCGGTGGTTACAGCCCCGATCGCTAAATCGGCCTGGAAAGCGGCTGGCCACGACTACCCCGGTCAAACGGAACTGCTAGCGGAAAAGGCAGGCGTACAGCGATTTGGGATGCTGTTTGTGGCGCGATCGCCCCATACAAACTGGACATTGCGCGCCCTGTTGGCGACGACTCATATTCCGTTGCATCAGGTTCCCTCTGCTCTCACGCCAGAGTTAATGACGCTGAAATTAGAACTGTTAATGAGCTGTTTGCAACAAGATTTTGGAATTTCACGCCCTCGGATTGCGATCGCAGGTCTGAACCCGCATAGCGGCGAACAGGGCCAACTGGGACGGGAAGAAATCGACTGGCTAATTCCCTGGATGAATGACATGCGGCAGCGCTTTTCTCATCTTCATCTGGATGGGCCGATTCCACCTGATACGATGTGGGTTCGACCGGGGCAAGCTTGGTATGGTTCTACCGAGCAAGTTCAACCTCATGATGGATATCTAGCGCTTTATCATGACCAGGGGCTGATCCCCGTCAAACTGATGGCTTTTGATCGGGCTGTCAACACGACGATCGGGTTACCTTTCATTCGCACATCGCCTGACCACGGTACGGCGTTTGATATTGCCGGACGGGGAATTGCAGATGCAACCAGTATGAAGGCTGCTTTACATTTAGCGGCAGAACTCACTCAACAGCGATTTTCACTCATCGCAGCGCACTAATTGCATGGGATTTGCATAGGGTCATGTTGCGAGAGATAGAAAGAGTTAGTGTCTATCTATCTTTGTGATGATTTATTTCAGTCACTCTCGTTTAGTTTTTTACTTTGTTCGCATGTTTTTCAAATTGTTAGGGAATTCTTGCGAATGTTATCTAGACTACCTAAAGCCAGGGTTTCGGTTCTAATATGATTTGAAGCTTGTTAACGAACCCATAAACATCGCGAACTATTCTGTAGGGAATTGAACAAATTAAAATTAAGAGTGTCGCGATTGTGGGTTTACGAAAACAAATGTCAGTGTTTCATGACTTTGTTGATTTTAGTTAACCTCAGTTGGCTACCCTTATCCCGAATGTAGAATTAATTCAGTATATATCACTACTAAAGGTAGCCGTTTCAGGATTCTGTTGATACAATTTTTAATAAAGATATTTTTCTTCATACCCAACAGCCTTAGCACAGCCGCATATAGAAGTAGAGGGTGATCCATGCTCCAGTCGATACAGTATTCAATAAACCTGATTCGTGACGAGGCTCGTCAGCTTGTTCAGCAGGGCATCGTTAGTCGTCAACAGCCTATTTATGTTTTATGCAAATACATCCCAGTCCGTGAGTGGGCTTATGTAGAGTCTGAGTTAGAAAAAAGCAGTTTCTTATTGCGCGATCGCATTGGTGATCTCTTAGGTCACGAAGAATGGGATAACGATTAGACCGTCAATACACTGCTAATCTTGTCTTAAAGAAGTCTTAGTTTTAGGAAAACCGAACGGTTCTGAGAAAAATGCGGCGTCGCTACACGTCTCTCAGACATGTTCGGTTTTTAGCTTAGGACGCAGATTTAATAAAACATGAATTCTATAGCGCCATTTCAGCCGCGCGTCGCGCGGCTGAAATGGCACAAAAATGTGACCCGCGCGCCGCGCGGGTCACATTTTTGCGCGTTTGTCGAATTCACGTTAATAAAACCCGAAACTTAATTTTGGAGAATGCAGTTGAGCCGTACTTTCCAAAATTAAAACCGAGTTTTTAATTTATCCATGATCCTTTGTACGAGTTCACCAACGCTAGATAAATTTAAAGTGGGTTAATCCCTCTAGAATTCCTGCTGCATAGGTGGCTTTGGCGAGATAGCGGCGAGGCGAAGGGTTATCATAATGCCACTCTAAAAGTTCAGGCATTGCATTCCCGACAATAATGCCGTGCTCGTCGCCCATGTCAAACAGAGCGCGATCGTTGCCTGAATCTCCACACGCGACGGTTTGTGTCGCTCCAAACTGCCACTGCTCGCGCAAAAAGGTCATGGCTAATCCCTTGTTGGCATTGTGCGGCAGGATATCTAAGTCTTTGCCGCCACTGTAAATTAAGCTGAACTGCAATCCTTCGTTGTGCAGATTGGCTTTCAGTTGCGGCAATACCTGCTCAGCATCCGCTTCGGATAAATAATAGCTGGCCTTAAAGCGGCCCTGTTCGCTCTCCGGTTGTGGCGTCAATTCCGCAAATTGGGCGGCAATAACCGCTGCGCGATCGCGATCCCAGTTCTCCATCAATAGCTCAGACCAGGTTGAATCAGGCTCGTTATCCAAATCGTGATAAATGGCTGTTCCCACGCCCGTGATCAGCGCATCGGGAGGCAGCAATTGTTTTTCAGTGCACAGGTTTTGATAAGAGGTGAGCGATCGCCCGGTGGAATACACGATTTTTGTGCCATGCGTTTCGCGATGACGGATCAAGCGTTGATTGAGTGTTTCTAGTGCGTGGTCATCGCCCACCAACGTGTTGTCCAAATCCGTAATAAACAAGAACTGAGCCACAGATCCCCCTTATCGTTTCATCACCTCTGGTCATTCCAAATCGGTCTTCAGCCAGATGACGTTTGCTTCGCCTATCTCTGCAACATGTCTGACTCACAAATCACATGGAATGACTATTTGTAAGATACAGGGTTGGCCGCTTTCTGTCGTGTCGGCTAAATACAGGGAGCGATCGCACCGTATTCGTGTCGCAGTGTACCTGCCAATCAATTTATAAAGTCTTTATGGAATCTCATGAAGTCTTTATTCATATAGCGGAGACAGTTAAGCTTCAAGGTCTTCATATAGATATGAGTAGTTGTAACTCGAACGACATCGAACATCTGTTGCCATAAGATGCCAACTGTTTAGGAGGTTGCAGTTATCCCACTGGGAACACTCCAATTTCTAACATGTGGTTGAGTCGAAAACGATTGACTGAATCTGAGCAATTCGCATTTTGAAACTGATTGCGGGTTTGGCGTGCCCGTTGGGTGCACCAAACCGCAATCGGTGGCACTGCCATCGATTGATACTGAGAATTGCTGACTGAATCTGACTTCCTAGGGATGGAAACTCCATTTCAATGAAGCGAGGCTATATCTCTACAGGTTTAACCTCACTGGCTTGAACGCTAAGGATTGTGGATTTAATAAAACTCGAAACTTAATTTTGGTTTTAATTTATCCATGATCCTAAGTGTTTGAACAAAAGCTCCAACGCTTACACAAGTGAGGAGAATTTATTTTGCAATGTAAACCAATAGCTATGGGGTTCCTATGTCTGAATTAATTCATGCTGTGGTTGAAAGTGAGGAAAAGTTATATTTTCGGCAGTTCTTGCAGGAGTTGCGGCAGAAGGACACGCCATATCTTTTGCGAAACGAAATTGTAATTGCATTTGTTGAATTTTGTGCCAACTATCAAAAGTCTGAATCATTTGCGAAGACGTCTCATTTAGCGAGTCTGATTGCCAGTACTCAAGAAATGATTTTAGAAAGCAGTAGCGTCTGTATTATCGTTCGGCCTGATATTGGCAGACTGCAATCTTTTCGAGTGACAGAAGATCTCTATGTTGAGCCGATGACGATTGAGGAATTGCTGGATACTCGCGATCGCCTGGTCAATCGTTCTCACACCAGCGATGGCGGCACTTTTGAAATTGACTTTCAGCCGTTTTATGACTATTCGCCGCTGATTCGCGATCCCAAAAATGTTGGCAAAGGCGTGCAGTTTTTAAACCGCTACCTGTCCAGTAAACTCCTGGATTCGCGGCAATGGCTGGATACACTGTTTAAGTTCCTCAGTTTGCACCGCTATGACGGGAGCCAACTTTTAATTAATGAACGAATTCGCACTCAGGATGACCTGTCCAATCAGGTTAAGCGAGTACTGAAATTCGTGGGCGATCGCCCCAAAGATACGCCTTTCGAAACGTTTCGGTTTGATCTGCAATCAATGGGCTTTGAGCCGGGATGGGGCAATACCGCAGGACGCGTTTACGAAAGTCTGGAGTTGCTGGATTCGCTAATCGATTCTCCTGAACCGCAAGCCCTGGAATCGTTTTTATCGCGGATTCCAATGATCTTTCGGGTGGTGTTGGTGTCGCCACACGGCTGGTTTGGTCAGGAAGGCGTTTTGGGGCGTCCCGATACCGGAGGTCAGGTTGTCTATGTGCTGGATCAGGCGAAGAGTCTGGAAAAGCAAATGCAGGAAGATATGGAACTGTCGGGCTTGGGGGTGTTAAATGTCCGGCCTAAAGTGGTCATTCTGACTCGCTTGATTCCCAATAGTGACGGAACGCGCTGCGACCAACCGCTGGAAAAAGTGTATGGAACTGAGAACGCCTGGATTCTCAGAGTGCCATTCCGCGAATTTAATCCAAACGTCACTCAACACTGGATGTCGCGATTTGAAATTTGGCCTTACCTGGAGACGTTTACCATTGATGCGGAAAAAGCGCTGTTAGCTGAATTCCAGGGACGGCCTGACCTCATCGTTGGTAACTATTCAGATGGTAATTTGGTCGCATTTTTGCTGGCGCGTCGGCTCAAGGTGACACAATGCATCATTGCTCATGCTCTGGAAAAATCCAAGTATCTGTTTAGCAATCTCTACTGGCAGGAGTTGGAGGATAAATATCATTTTTCGCTTCAGTTCACCGCCGATTTAATTGTGATGAATGCGGCTAATTTCGTGATTAGCAGCACCTATCAAGAAATTGTGGGAACGAAGGACAGTATTGGACAGTATGAGTCCTACGCATCGTTTACGATGCCGGAGCTGTATCACGTCGTGCACGGTGTGGAACTGTTTAGCCCCAAATTCAACGTGGTGCCACCGGGCGTGAGCGAAACTTATTTCTTCCCGTATACCGATACTCAGGAAAGACTGCTGGGAGAGCGCGATCGCCTGGAGGATCTCCTGTTCACCCTCGACGATCCGGAGCAGGTATTTGGCAAACTGGATGACCCCAGTAAACGGCCTCTCTTCTCGATGGCGCGGTTGGATCGGATTAAGAACTTGACGGGATTGGCAGAAGCCTTTGGTAAAAGTAAAGCGCTGCAAGAGTCGTGCAATTTAATTCTGATTGCCGGAAAATTGCGGACGCAAGACACCACAGATCACGAAGAAGCGAGCGAAATTGAAAAACTGTATGCGGTGATTGACCAGTATCAACTTCAAGGCAAAATTCGCTGGCTGGGCGTGCGGCTTTCTAAAACCGATTCCGGTGAAATTTATCGCATTATTGCCGATCGCCAGGGAATTTTCGTGCAGCCCGCTTTATTTGAAGCGTTTGGTCTGACCGTTCTGGAAGCCATGATTACCGGGTTGCCTACCTTCGCCACCCGCTTTGGTGGCCCCCTCGAAATCATTCAAGATCAGGTCAACGGCTTTTACATTAACCCTACTCAGCAGGAGGAAATGGCAGAGATCATTCTGAACTTTATTTCCAAATGTGAAGCAAATCCCGACTACTGGCTCCAGATTTCTAAGGAAGCGATCGCCCGTGTTTACAGCACCTACACCTGGAAGATTCATACCAATCGACTGCTGTCGCTCGCCCGCATCTACGGCTTCTGGAACTACACCTCGCAAGAAAATCGGGAGGACATCCTCCGCTATATCGAATCCCTGTTCTATCTCTTGTTCAAGCCTAGAGCACAGGCGCTTTTAGAGCAGCATATGCAGCGTTAGGGGGGTGGGTGTTAGGTACTGGGTGGGGAAGGTCGGGGAG
>DATNPS010000560.1:0-54414 GCA_036703095.1 Crinalium sp.
CTAGCTTCATCTCGTTAACAAAAGCACTCCCTCACGGGAGTGCTTTTGTTTTATTAACGTAAATCCGACGAACGGGCTTTTGAGAGAGTTGCATGCCGTGCAACTCTCTCAAAAGCCCAATTTTGCCTGCACGACGCGCACGCAAAATTGGGCCACCGAATTCACGTTTTATTTATAGCAATCTAGGGGTTAGTTAGGACAGTGTGCAGGGGTTCCATCCCTGGCTGGGGGCGCAGTCCTCATACTCCCTGTCCTAACCATCTCAACGGTTGCTCTAGAAATCTACATCCAGAAGTTTTGGCATCAACGCTTTGAACCCAACTGTGGGTTTTGCGCGCAAAACTTACAGTCGGTGGTCGTACAAGCCAGCCGTAGGTGAGCTTGCACGACCACTGATTTGAATGAGGTAGACAAGGTAACTATTTTTACGCTTGTTTCTGGTTTTTACGATCCCGTTGCATATGTTGGAGATATGCCCATCCAGAGGCAGTTTGTCTAACCTTCGTTAACGGCTAGGCAAATCTGATGCGGAAAAGAGCCTGACTCGATTTTTACCAACATTACGGTTAAGCGCTACTGAAGTTAAGCGATCCCCATTGTGAGATCGCTTTTTTGCTGATAATGTCTGGTTTTGTCTTGATTGTTACAGTTAACAATCTTCATAAATCAAGTTTTGCAGACCAGAACTCGTTCTTATAGCTGTCGCCCCCTCATTAAGACATCAAAAACAAAGGAGCATAGGGGCTAACCCAACCAAAAGAGTTCAACCCTTGCACCCCGTCCTAATTCACGTAAATACAGCCATATAAGACGGACAGCAAACCAAAATTCATTCAAGAGTGCAACTTTTTTACAAACTATCTATCTAAAGGCATACAGTTCACGGTTGATCAAAATTTTGTTTGCAGATGGAGACTACTGCTAAACCGATATGAAGCGACGCCTACCCCAGCGGTACACCATACTCATCGCCTGTACAGGTAAAAATCCCATCACCTTATCATTTCAGCTCTGGGCTATGGTGCTGTTGCTGACGGCATCTGTCACGTTTCCAGCCTGGTGGATTTATCGGGTTGTTTATTCCTACGCGCATCGAAATACTCAACTGGTAGAAGAAAATACGCAGCTTACCAAAGAAGCTAACGATATTTTGGAACGGGTCGAAGCGCTAGAGGGTGAAATCAATAATTTGCAAGAGCGGGCTGGGATATCTGACGGTCATTCATCATCTGAAGAGGAATCGGTTGATTCTCAAGGTGGGGCAGAACTGGCGGTAGATGCAGAGGTGCTACTGGCGATCGCTAAATCAAGACTACCCGGATTGTCCTCTGATTTAAAGGGAGAAGTGCGTCCAGCCTTAGAAGAAACGCTGGATCGAGAAGAAGCCCTCCCGCATGGGATACCCTTAAAAGATCAGAATGACGCTAAGATTACGTCTGAATTTGGGCTAAGGCGCAACCCATTTGGCCGGAATTATGAATTTCACGCCGGATTAGATTTTAGGGGCGCATATGGCAGTCCGATTCATGTAACTGCACCAGGCGTTGTCATTAAGGCAGAATGGTCTGGCGGCTACGGCTATCATGTGATTGTGGATCATGGCTATGGGTATCAAACCCTCTATGGTCATATGTCCGGAATGGCTGTAAAAGCCGGGATGCAGATTGAGCGCGATCGCATTGTGGGTTATTTAGGAAATACAGGGCGCTCTAGTGGGCCGCATTTGCATTACGGTGTTTATCGCAATGGTCATGCGGTGAACCCTAAAGATTATCTGGACTAAACTCATTTCAGATTGACTAGAGGCAAAAAGTAATGTTTGGTCGTAAGCAAACCAGCTCGTTGACCTATCTCAGCGCGACTAGTGAATTTCAGGGCAATTTAAATGTAGAAGGCAATCTCCGAGTAGATGGGATTATCCACGGCACGGTCGAGGTGCGGGGAGATATGGAGATCTCTCAAAGTGGTTTGGTCGAAGGCCCTGAATTGCGTGCTCGAAATCTCATCGTTCATGGAGTTGTGAAAGCACGGCTTGTCGTCGAAGGACGACTGACCTTGAGCCGTACCGCCCGTCTGGAGGGTGACGTAAGTGCCAACTCGCTGGATATTGAAGCAGGCGCATTCTATACCGGATACATTGCCACTACAGAATCGAAGGTATTACCCGGAACAGGTAAGCTGCCTGAGCTGACGGGCGGCGAAAAAGCCTACGAAAATTAGGACTGAGAATCCAAAAAACAATAGGGTATAGGGGCTTTGCCCCCAGCCAGGGGTTCCACCCCTACACCCCGTCCTATAGCGATTGAAAATCGCTTAAAACCCGGTTGTTTGTTTGAGAGCCGCGCGGAGCGCGGCTCTCAAACAAACAACCGTAGTTTATCCAAGTGAGAACCGCTGTAAGATCAGATGCAAATCGGTGGCTGTGCAGGCTTCGATTGAGGATTTTGCGCGCCCAACAGGCGCGCAAAATTCTCAATCGGTTCAACATGAGAATTGCGGCATAGCCGCCTGATCATTAGCAATCTCTCTCGGAGAGTGCTAAATTCGGGAAGGAAAGATCAGGTATTTAAAGATTTAGTAATGTCTAAGATCGTTGTTTTTCAGGAAGAATCTCGGCAAGCCTTAGAGCGTGGCGTTAACGCCATTGCCGATGCGGTGCGAATTACCCTGGGGCCTAAGGGACGCAACGTTGTACTCGAGAAAAAATTTGGTGCTCCCCAAATTGTGAACGACGGTATCACGATCGCTAAAGAGATTGAGCTAGAAGATCCCCTTGAAAACACGGGTGCCCAACTGATCCGGGAAGTCGCTTCTAAAACCAAAGACCTGGCAGGAGACGGCACCACGACCGCGACCGTGCTGGCTCAGGCCATGATTCGGGAAGGACTGAAGAACGTTGCTGCTGGAACAAACCCCGTGAGCCTACGACGGGGCATCGAAAAAGTGATCGCCAAGCTGGTAACCGAAATTCAGGCGATCGCCAAACCCATTGAAGGAAATGCGATCGCCCAGGTTGCTACTGTTTCGGCGGGCAGCGACGAAGAAATCGGAGCCATGATCGCTGAAGCGATGGATAAAGTCGGTCGAGATGGCGTCATTACCGTAGAAGAATCTAAATCCCTGGCTACCGAACTGGAAACCGTTGAAGGGATGCAGTTTGACCGGGGCTATATTTCTCCCTACTTTGTCACCGATACAGAACGCATGATTTGCGAATTGGAGAATGTTCGCATTCTGCTAACCGACAAAAAAATTAGCAATATTGCCGAACTGGTTCCCGTTCTAGAAAAAATTGCCCGTCTGGGTCAACCCCTCCTGATCATTTCTGAAGACATCGAAGGAGAAGCGTTGGCGACTCTGGTGGTAAATCGTCTGCGCGGTGTGCTGAATGTGGTGGCCGTTAAAGCGCCCAGCTTTGGCGAACGCCGTAAAGCTGTGCTTCAGGATATTGCGGTTCTCACCAACGGCCAGTTGATCTCAGAAGAGATCGGACTCAGCCTCGATACCGCTACGTTAGAAATGCTGGGTACAGCCCGCAAAGTGACGCTGACCAAAGACAATACCACCATCGTGGCTGAAGCTGCGGATAAAGTGGCGTTGGAAAAGCGAATTTTGCAAATTCGCCAGGAATTAGAGCGCACTGACTCCGACTATGACCGGGAAAAGCTGCAAGAACGGTTAGCCAAACTGTCGGGTGGGGTTGCGGTCATCAAAGTCGGTGCGGCGACTGAAACCGAACTGAAGGATCGCAAACTGCGCATTGAGGATGCCTTAAACGCGACCAAAGCGGCTGTCGAAGAAGGAATCGTCGCTGGAGGCGGCACGACCCTGATTCACTTAGCTGGTAAGTTGCAGCAATTTAAGCAAACCTTAAATGCAGAAGAGCAGATTGGTGCAGATATCGTCTTAAAGGCATTGGAAGCACCCCTTCGTCAGATTGCTGAAAACGCAGGGGCCGAAGGTTCAGTGATCGTTGAGAAGGTGAAGGAATTGGACTTCAACGTAGGCTACAATGCGCTGACCAATCAGTTTGAAGACATGATCGCGGCTGGCATCATTGATCCCGCCAAGGTTGTGCGCTCTGGTCTGCAAGATGCCGGGTCAGTAGCGGCTATGGTGCTGACGACAGAAGTGCTGGTCGTTGAGAAGCCTGAGAAGAAACCTGCTGGTGGTGCTGCTCCCGATATGGGCGGCATGGGCGGCATGGGCGGCATGGGTGGCATGGGTGGCATGATGGGTGGTATGGGCGGCATGGGCATGATGTAGTTCTCCCCCTTCCAGACCATAGCTTTATGCATCTGTATTAACGTGAATCTCCAACAAGGGGGTAGTAGCGCAGTGCACTACTACCCCCTTGGGAAAACGAAAAGAAACCACGTTTTCTTAGGAATTCGATAACGCCATTTCAGCCGCGCGTTGGGCGATTGAAATGGCGCAAAAGCGTATCTGCACGACGCGCAGGTACGCTTTTATAGCTGTATTCATTCGGGTTAGGACGGGGTGCAGGGGTTCCACCCTTGGCTTGGGGCAAAGCCCCCATACCCCTCTTGGTTTTCGATGTCCTAACAGATATAACTACAGCTATACGCGTTCGTCGAACCCACGTTAACGTAAACTCGATAGCCGGATTTTGCGTGTACGTCGCGCAAGCAAAATTCAGCTATCGAGTTCGGGCTAGCTATGGCAGGGCAGGGTGAGTGTAAATGTTGTCGTGTTATCGCTACTTTGAGCATCAATCGTGCCCCCCAGACGAGTCACCAGCTTATACACGAGAGCCAAGCCTAGTCCAATGCCTCGCTGCGGCCAATCCTGACGACGAGAGGTGCGGTAGAGCGGTTGAAAGATACGCTCCAGATCATCGGCTGGAATGGAAACTCCAGTGTTCCTCACCATTAGCTGAAGCCGTTGACCAACCACAGTCGCAAATACCGTAATGTGATGCTGTGGAGGCGTATATTTGCAGGCATTGTCGAGCAATTCATTGAGAATGCGCTCCAGGCTGGCGACATGAGAATGGATATAAGGTAGAGCGTCGTTGGCCTGATAGCTCAAATGTTGCTGACGCCGCTCCGCTTGGCGAGCAAAGCGATCGACCATTTGGGGCAGAAATTGCTGTAGATCAATTGGCACAAACATGAGCGGACTGCTGGCAATTTCAGTGTCCTGAAAATTCAGCAAATCGCTAATGAGATTAAATTCCTGCTGCCATTCATCCTGCAACACCTGAAGATATCGCTCCATGCGTTCCCACAGAAGCGCCTGATTTTGCTGCATCTCTGGCGTAATGTCAGGATTTTTGAGCGAGCTAATAATGCGTCGCAGCATTTCAACGGCCATTCTCATGTTAGTGAGGGGCGTCCGCAGTTCGTGAGAAATGGAATTGAGGAAATCTTGCTTTAAAGTATTCAGCCATTCCATCTCTTCGCTGGCCTGAGTCGCCTGGTGGGATCGCAGCAGTCGAGGCGCGATCGCCACCTGACTCACGACCTGAGAGATCAACTCCGCTTGCAGTTGCGACCAGGTGACTGACTCCAGTGTCAAAATGCCAATCTCACCGATGCTCAGTTCATCATCTGAAATAGAGCACACCAGCAGCTTACCGCCATCTGAGATAAACGGTCGATATGCCTCCGGCAACACCTCTAGCGATGGCGCAACCCAGTGACCTCGCTGCGATAAGGTGAGATAAAACTGCGGAGACTGGCGCAGATCGATTTGAGTATTCATCGCAAAGGTATGCGTTTGAGCCACCTCTTTGCGATAGTCACAGGTGATGGTGGCCGTCATGCTGTCTTTGTTGTAGAGCGCAATCCAGCAATAGTCAGCGTTAAGCGATCGCCCCAGTTCTCGTAGTGTCGTTTGCAACAGTTGCGTTTGATCGAGGGCAATCGGGAACTGTTCAAACACCCGCTGAAGGATTTGAGTGCAGGCAATTCCTAGCGCTAAATGATTTTGCGATTGCTGAAGCTGATCAGTTTGAGTTTGCAGTTGCGACACCAGCGATGATTGCGATCGCTGCATATCGGCTTCTAGCTGCCGCCGCTCAGTCACATCCTGAAACACCACGACACCACCTATAATCGTGCCTTCCGGATCGCGAATCGGGCTTGCGGTATCCCCAATGGGACGTTCGACCCCAGCCGGAGTTCGCAGGATGGCCTGATCGGGCAGTTTCACCCCCGTTCCCTGCTGTATGGCTAACAGGATGGGGTTATCCACCGTTTCCCGCGTATCTTCTCGAATCAAATCCATCACCTGCGTCACAGGCTGACCGATCGCATCTTGCCGCTGCCACCCCGTGAGCCGCTCAGCCGCAGGATTCATAAAGGTTACTGCACCATCGAGATCCGTGGCGATCGTGCCATCCGCAATGCTGGTTAAGGTCGTAGTAAACCATTGCTGCATTCGTCGCGATCGCGTTTCCAGGTCATGTCGGTGCAGCGTAATTTCGATCGTCGTTTGTAGCTCTTGTTCTCGCAATGGCTTGACCAGATAGCCGAATGGCGCAGACTGTTTTGCACGATTCAGCGTTGTTTCATCCGTATGAGCGGTGAGATAAATAATTGGGATATCAAACCGCGTATAAATCTGTCCAGCCGCTTCTACCCCATCGATATTACCCTTCAGCCGAATATCCATGAGCACCAGCTCGGGTCTGACCCGATCCGCCGTTTCAATAGCCAATGCGCCAGAGGCCACAGTTGCAACAACGACGTGGTTCAGTTTTTCGAGCGTTTCCTGGATATGCCAGGCAACAACACCATCGTCTTCAACTACTAAGATTCTCGCCATTTAGCTGCGGTTCATCTAACTGTCTTACATTCGCTATCCAAAGGTATCCTTAAAGATATTTTGTACTTTTTTGTGATTTTTTTGTAATATCTCAACCTACAAGAACATTGAATATCAAGACTGTAAAAACATAAAAATACAGCGCAGATAGCGCGGCGATTTTAGTTTTCTGAACCTTGTATTCAACCTTGATGTTGGAGCATCTTACGGTCACTACCTGGCATGTTTCGTTATCGATAGCGTAACATGAAGGACGAATTTTAGAAGTTATGTATCGAAGACAATTTACAAATACATTATTTTACTGAAACGTAAATTTAATGGCTCATTTTATATCGAAGAATAAAAAAATTGAACTTTTAGAAGAATTGCACATTGCTCAACTCCCCTCAAAGCCGATCCCTCACGCATCGAGCCGTCTTTAGCCTGCTAGTGCTGAATGCACGTTCACTATTAGCAGACGATCTACTTCACGTTGATGTTGACGTCATTGAAAGCCAGTGATGCTCTTCATCTCACATTCACATTACTTTGACGTAAATTCTCACATTACTTTGAATCAAACACAATCCTAAACACTGTAAAATCTCCGCGCTCTACCCTCAACAGTCCTTCGAGTTGATTCACAAGACTCATCACCAATTTCATGCCCATGGTATGAGACGTTGTCGGATCAAAATCGGGTGGCAAATCATCTCCACTATTGGCCACACTTAAAACCAACTGATTGTGATCATTTTTGCAGAACGAAACGCAAATATGCCCTTTGTGTGTATCTTTGAAGCCGTGCTTTAGAGCATTTGAGATTAGCTCATTTACAATCAAACCACAGGGTACAGCCTGATCAAGATCCAGTACGGCATCTGCACCTACCTCAACCATGACCGTAATGTCTTGAGATTGAACATCATAAATATGAAATAGATTAATTGTTAACGTATAAATGTACTCTTCAAAGTTAATGTTTGAGAGATTTTCAGAACGATAGAGGCTTTCATGCACCAGAGCCATCGAGTCTACTCGACTCCAACTATCTTCCAGCGCTTGTCGGGCTTGCGCATCATCAACGCGATTGGCTTGCAGTTTCAACAGGCTAGAGATCACCTGCAAATTGTTTTTGACTCGGTGGTGAATTTCTTGCAGCAGCGATTCTTTTTCTTTGAGGGATGCTCTGATCTGGGCTTCGGCCTGTTTGCGATCGCTAATATCCTGCCCAATTCCGATAATACGTCCGTCTGAGAGACGCACATTCGCCCAAGCAGTATCAATGACCGTTCCATGACGAGTGTGAATCCTAGATTCTGTCCATTGCCGATTGGCGGTTTGAATCGCGTGAAGCACTTGCCGATGCTCCTCTGGATCAGGAAAAAAGTTGATCAACAGATCACGCTGGCGAGCTTCTTCGAGCGTCCATCCTAAAATCGTTTGCCATTCTCGATTCACCCACATTGTTTTACCGTCATGATCGAAAAAATTGATCATGGCTGGAACGTGATCGAGAATCGTTTGTAATAACTCTGTCTGCTGTCTGAGTGCTTCTTCCGTTTGTTTACGAACTGTTGTGTCTTCTGCAATCCCGACATGTCGCAGCAGTGTTCCCGCCTCATCGTAGATCGGAAACGTGCGGGCAAAAATCCAGCGAATGGAACCATCAGCATGAATAATTCGATATTCTTTGTTCGTCGGTTCTCCCTGCCGTTGACGCTGTAGCGCCTCAGCAACCAGAGCCTGATCATCGGGATGTACCTGAACCGCAGATGGCCCAATACATCCGTGCAAACTATCGCGGTTTAACCCCCAATCCCGCTCAAAGGCAGGGCTGATGTACAGCGTTTCGCTAATGTCATGCGATTCAATAAAAAAGACTTCATTAATGTTTTCTGCAATTTGGCGAAAGCGTTCTTCACTCTCTCGCAGAGCGGATTCTGCCTGTTTGTGCTCCGTGATATCGGTAATGATGCCAACATGACGCAGCAACTGCCCCGCACTGTCAAACACCGGGAACGTGCGATCTAACACCCATCGCAGTGAACCGTCTGGCCGCAGGATGCGATATTCGGCTTGATAGGGCAATCCCTGAGCCTGGGTTAGAAACGCTTCCAGCACCCAATCGCGATCGTCCGGATGTACCGCCTCTAACCAGGAACGAGCGTCACGATATAGTTCCTCTAGCGATCGCCCCCAGATCGTCGCGTAGGCCGAATTACAATAAAGCACCTGACTGGTATCCGGCGAGTTAATTAAAAACACATCATTTACTGTTTCCGCAATCTCACGAAAGCGCTCTTCACTCTCTCGCAAAGCGGCTTCCGTTTGTTTGCGAACGGTGATATCTTCCGCTAACCCAATGTGACGCAACAGTTGTCCGGTATCGCTGTAGATGGGAAACGTCCGCGAAAAGATCCAGCGCAGCGATCCATCCGTCGCAATAATGCGAAATTCTTTTTGCGTCGGTTGGCCCTGAAGCTGCTGTTCAAGGGTGGCTAATACGCGATCGCGATCGTCTATATGAACATATTCAAGCCAAGACTTAGGGCTTTCATACAGACTTGCAGCCGAGCAGCCAAAAATCTTTTCGATCGCTGGACTGACATATAGCGTACCGCTCACATCTGGCGGTTCAATAAAAAACACTTCATCAATGGTTTCAGCGATCTCGCGAAACCGTTCTTCACTTTCACGCAGAGCTACTTCAGCCTGTTTGCGATCGGTCAAATCTTCAGCAAATCCGACAAATCGTACCGGACATCCCGATTCATCACAAATTACCGAGATATCGGCGGCAATCCAGCGAGTCTCACCATCAGGGCGAACGATGCGATATTCCCGCCGCACCGATCGCCCTTCAAACTGTTGCTGGAGCGAGGTTGAAACCAGCGCTCGATCCTCAGGATGAATATTATCCAGCCAGGATCGTGGATTGCTATATAAGCTTTCACAAGAGCGGCCCCAAAGCTGCTCATAGGCTGGGCTGAGGTAGAAAAACTCATCGGTCGTGGCAGAACGAATAAAGAAAAACTGCCGAATCGTGTTCGCAATTTCACGAAATCTTTCCTCGCTTTCACGCAGCGCGGCTTCAGTCTCTTTGCGATCGTGAATATCTTGCATCACACAAAGAAAATGCTGAGGAGTGCCCAAATCGTTGCAGACTAAAGACACCGAAACCGTTGTCCAGCGCACCTGACCATTTTTTCGAATGGAGCGCTTCTCCAAGGAGACATACTGATGCTCTCCACTGAGTAATTGTCGTAGAGCAGTCACGATCATCTCCAAGTCACCCGCATAGGTGACATCCTGAAACGTGAGAGCCAACAGATCTGATTCTGAATAGCCTAACGTTTCACAATAGCCCTGATTCACCTTTAGGTAGTGACCAGACAGCGCAATTTCGCTGATGCCCACAGCGACTTGCTCAAAAATAGCGCGAAACCGGGCTTCACTGTTTCTCAGGGCCGCTTCGGTTTGTTTGCGTTCGGTAATGTCTTCGATAATGCCGCCCAAGCGGTAGAGATGGCCCTGTTCGTCATAAATCGCCGATCCCTGGTCTCGCACCCAGCGGCGCGTGCCATCCGGTCGCTCGATCTGATACTCCATCTCAAAAGACGCGTTGGGCAATCTCGCCCATAGCGCTTCCACACGGGGGCGATCGCAGGGAAGCACAGCATCCATCCACGCGGTCGGGTACTGATATAGATGGCTGATCGGCATTCCCCAAATGGTGGCAAAGGATGGGCTGATATACAACACTTCCGTCCCATCGGCATTCGTCATCCAAAAGACTTCGCGAATGTTATCAACGAGTTGCCGAAACTTGGCTTCACTTTCGGCTAATGCCGCTTCGGTCTGAGTGTGGTCGGTAATGTCGATGCCACAGCCGACCATACGCACCGCCTGACCCGATTCGTCGTATATTCCCTGCCCGCGACTCAGCACCCAGCGAATCGTGCCATCCGGCCAAATTACCCGATACTCAACCTCATATAGCGATCGCTCTTGTAAGGCGGACTGCGCAGCTTGCCAGGTGCGATCGCGATCCTCCGGATGAATGCTGTTACCCCAGGTCTCCACATCGACCGTCAGCGTAGAGAGTGGCAGTCCTAACAGACGAGCCGAGTTTTCATTCCAATGCAGCTGCCTGGTTTGAACGTGCCAATCCCAGAGGCCAATGCCAGTGAAATCTAAGGCTAACTGCAACTGCTCCGTCTGATAGCGGAGCATCTCTTCCGCCACTTTCTGCTGCTGAATATCCTCAATGATGCCCACACAATATTGAGGGTTACCTGCGTCGTCGTATACGAGCGACGCCGTCAGCCGCCCCCAATAGATCTCTCCATCTTTGCGAATGTATCGTTTTTCTAATGAGAGTGATGAGATTTCTTGATGAAACAATTGCTGTCGTTTCTGCATGACCGCGTTTAGATCATCCGGATGCAGAATGTCCGACAGGTGCAATTGTGCAAGTTCTGTCTCGGAGTAACCAACAATGTCACAAAATCGCTGATTAACCTGCACAAATTGTCCGGTCAGTGTTGTTTGAGCGATACCAATGGCGGACTGTTCAAAAATGGCTCTAAATCGAGCTTCACTTTCGTGTAAGGCAACACTGGTTTGCTTTTGGTAGGTGATGTCATGGTCTACGCTGGTGACAATCCAACTATCCGATGGGGCATCATACCGGGATGTGACGTTGGCTAAGATCCAATGTAGCGTCCCGTCTTTGTGATAAAAGCGATATTCTTTTTGATGTCGGTTTCCCATCAGGGCAGAGTTCCACGCGGGTTTAACAACTGCTTCCACATCGTCTGGAAACACTCGGCTGAACCATAGCGTTGGATTTCCCATTAGCTCATCAGCAGTATAGCCAAACACCTCCTTACAGCCTGGAGAGATATAAATATAGTCATAGTGCTGCTGGGCATCCATCCGAAAGCATGAGATGGAGGCGATCGCACTATTCAAAATGTCATTCAGGGTGATTCCCAGCGTTTGTTGCAGATACGCTATTTGTTCGCATAGAGCAGGGGTCAGTGTGACCATGCCTGTGGCCTGTCCCTGCGCATTCACAACGGGTAAGTGATCAATCCGGTGTTGCTGCAAGTGATGAAAAACCTGAAAAGCATCCTGAGCCTCTGCTTCTGGAATGGAAATCACAGGATGAGTCATCACATCAGCAATGGGGCAATCGGTGATGCATATACCACGAGCGATCGCGCTGACAACATCCGCTTGGGTGAAAATGCCAACCAACTGTTGGTGATCTAATACCAGAGCATAGCTGGACTGCCGCTGATGCATCAGACCAATCACATCCACTGTGGAGGTTTTGGATGCAACGGTTACAACATCAGTTTGAATACTCGGTTTAAGACTGGACATCCTGAGGCTCGGCAATATGTTCCTTTACACATCACAATTTCCGAACAACATCACAAGTTTTAAAAAACTTTATATTTGGCTGGAGCAATGCTTACTTCAAACATACCCGCCTGCTTCCCGGTATCCGGATATGATGACTAATATCCTCTGGTTAAAAGTTCCCTAAGGTGCACTTTAGGATAGTTACATTGAAAAAACTTCAAATTATAGTTTTAGTTTTAATTGGGCTGTTGCTGTCTGTGACAGTTTCAGCTGCTCAACCTTTACAAGTTAGAGTCGATCGCTGGCTTGATATTCAACAAATTGCCGGAAATGTCACATACTTAACCCCTCAGCGATCGCTCCCAGCACGCCTCGGAATGCGTCTACAAACGGTTGGGGAAGGCGTATCAACGGCGGTGAATTCCAGGACGGTGCTAGGGGTCGATACAGGCATTGGCACGATTCAAGTGGCTGAGCGCACATCGCTACGCATTCGCGAGCTGCAACTGTTGCCGACCGGGGGGCGGGTCACTCGCCTACAGGTGGCCTCCGGGCAGGCACGGGTGCAGGTGAGGCGATTTACCCATCCCGACTCCGAGCTGGAAATTGAAACCCCAGCGGGTTTAAGCGGTGTGCGAGGCACCGTGTTTGGGGTGACGGTTCATCCCGATGGCAAGATGGGCATTGCGACCCTGGAAGGAGCCGTCAACACGGCTGCACAAGGCAAATCCGTTTTGGTGGACGCCGGGTTTCAAAATCTCACCATTCCCGGTGAACCGCCCTCTCCAGCGGTGCCGATTGAAGCGGCACAGGCTAGCCTGCAATTGCGGTTGTTGACAGCCGTTGGAAGCAGCAGTGCTAGGGTGGTAGGACGGATTGACCCGGTCAACCTTTTGAAGGTGCAAGGGCAGCAGCAGGTAACCGATCGCAATGGCGATTTTGATTTGACCGTAGCCATGCCGTCTAGTCGGCGCATTGAGGTAGCTGTAACAACTCCTCTGGGAACCCAACAGGTATATGAACTGGCAGTTCCGAGACGTTAAAGGACGGTTGAGTGCTTTAGGATGGCGATTGCTTCCTGGAGGAGTGACCGCGCTGGGAGTAGCCCTTTTACTGCGATTAGGCGCATGGGATTCATTGGAATCGATTGGCTATACAACCCTCTTTAAGATTCGTGGCCCCATCCCACCTAGCAATCAAGTGGTGATTATTGGTATCGACGACCCTAGCCTGAAGGAATTGGGCAGCTTTCCCCTGCCGCGTCGCTATTATGCCCAACTGCTAGAGCAGTTAACCAAAGCGGAACCCAGCGTTGTTGCGATCGATCTCTTGCTGTCTGACCCAGACCCGGAAGATCCCCTCTTGGCCCAAGCGATCGCCCAACAGGGACGGGTGGTGTTGGCTCAGGGCTGGAATAGCACTGGCACCGCCCTCCTGCCGTCTGCGGTACTGCGAGATAAGGCGATCGCCATTGGGCATATTCTCAATCGTCCCAGTGCAGATGGCATCACGCGCTACATCACTCCTCAAATTCAGGATGTGTCAGCCCTGGGCATTGCCGCAATTCAGTCCTACAGACTGGTTCAGGGAACAGTCACCCTACCACCGCTATATCGAAATCTCTGGATTAACTGGCTAGGCCCAGCGAGACAAATTCCAGAATACTCGCTGGCTGCCGTGCTAAAGGGGCAGGTGCCACCCCAAACCTTTCATAACAAAATCGTGCTGATCGGGGTCACGGCAGCGGGATTAGACAGTCTACGCACACCCTATAACCGCAACCCACCTGCGAGTGGGGTACATTTGCACGCCACCGTGATCAGCAACTTACTTCAGCACAACGCTCTACACCTGTTGCCGTCTCCTTGGCTGCTGGCGATCGTGCTGCTAGGAGGGCCTGGATTAAGCGCGTTTCTCATGGCGCGTCCCCCCCGGCAACAAACGCTGACCTGGTTAGGATGCTGCATCGGTTGGTTTACCTTAGCCATTGCCACATTTCAGGCTGGCTACTGGATACCCGTTGCCTTTCCCATCATTCTGTTTAGTTTGACCACAGCGGCAACCGAACTGTATGAGCGGTTACGCCTGAATGCGCGGCTGCAACAGGAGATTGAGCAAATTTGGCAAACATATTGTCAAGATTTACTGATCTGGGCTACCGCTCCTGAAACAGCCCGATTAGAGAGTACCGCTCCCATCTCTCGCTTAGAACCAAACCACACCGTATCGGCTTGTAGTGAATCTCAGCCGATTGTCAAACTAACGCAACTGGCCAAGCAATTTGGTCGCTCTCAATCCGCTCATGCGGCGATCGCCCGCAGTTTGTCCATTGGGCTATTAGCCGCAGATTGGGATGGGGTTGTGTGGTTTTGTAACCCTCTAGCGGCTGAATGGCTCCATGTCCACATGGGCGCTCAAATCCAACCCTACGTGGTGCCAGAGTGGCTGAGCCAGAGTGAGTGGGAAACCGATTTGCAACAGCTACACGACGCCAAAATGGCCAGTCGAGAACTCCAGCGGGGCGATCGCTGGTTTGAAATTACGTT
Organism: Crinalium sp.; assembly: GCA_036703095.1. Classification (GTDB taxonomy): domain Bacteria; phylum Cyanobacteriota; class Cyanobacteriia; order Elainellales; family Elainellaceae; genus DATNPS01. Next base: position 14,697 of record DATNPS010000560.1, read on the forward strand.
GGAGCCACTGTTTTACCAACCGCCATCCGCCGTTCAAGAGCCGATCGAAACGCCTGTTCCCACAGGATTGCTGCTGCTCTTAGAAGACATCACACCTCGCAAGCAAGCAGAAGCCGAAGTGCATCGCGCGATGGAGCAAGAGAAAGAACTGTATGAACTGAAAGCTCGCTTCATCACAACCGCCTCTCATGAATTTCGCACCCCCCTCACGATCATTCTGGGTTCGGCTGAACTGTTGGAAAATTACGGACATCGCTGGACAGACGAGAAAAAACATGACCATCTGCACCGCATTCAACATGCGGTGCAGCACATGATGGAGCTTTTAAACGACGTGCTATTGCTGAGTCGGGCGGAATCTGGGCAGTTCAAATTTAGCCCGCATCTTCTCAATCTGAACCTGTTCTGCACGGATCTCGTGCAACAACTCGGCACCGTCACCAATCAATCGCATCGGCTGAATCTGGTGATGCAAAATCTGCCGCCACAGGTTCGCATGGATGAAAAGCTCCTGCGTCACATTTTCAGCAATCTCTTGTCGAATGCGCTCAAATATTCGCCCACCCACAGCCCTGTCGAGTTCATCATTACCTGTGACAATAACACTGCCACCTTTCACGTCATTGATCGGGGGATTGGCATTCCGCCTGAAAACGTACAGCATTTATTTGATCCCTTTTACAGAGCCGATAATGTCGGCAATATTGCAGGTACGGGACTGGGGTTGGCGATCGCAAAAGAAGCCATTACCCTCCACAACGGTCACATTGACCTGCACAGCGAAGTCAATGTAGGCACTCACATTACAGTCACACTTCCTATCGGTCATGTTTATTAACGTGAGTCTCCAACAAGGGGGGTAGTAGTGCGCTGCACTACTACCCCCCTTGGGAAAACGAAAAGAAAACACGTTTTCTGAGGAATTTGATTGTGTCATTTGAGCCGTGTGTCGCGTGGCTCAAATGACACAAAAAGGTGCCCCACGCGACGCGCGGGGCACCTTTTTGTGCATTCGTCGAATTCATGCTTTATTCACGTCAATTTAAATTGGGAAGGTTGCAGGTAGGGATGCTGGGTCAGTGCCCTCCGGCTGGGGTCGCAGCCTACACATCCCCTTACAGTAATTTTCAATTCAGTAGACCACAATTATGTTTGTGAGAGCCGCGCATCGCACAGTTTCACAAAAAAATTGGGTTTTAAGCGATTGAAAATCGCTGTATATGCCACAAACTCAATTTAAATCGGTGTGACACAGAGAGCTTACTGAGCCTTCTTACGAGTGCGGGTTGACGTCGATGGAGCCGCTTTGCTTTTTGCAGCAGAGCGAGTTGGGCTCTTCGTAGTCGTGCTAGCAGGTTTAGCTGCATCGGCAGAGCGAGTACGCCGCTTGGTGGGCGCAGCTTCCTCCGTAGCAGCGGCTTTGCGAGTCCGCTTGCGAGGGGCGTCTTCTCCAGATGCATCTTCCATAAGATATGAAATGACGCCTGCAACGCCAGATTTGCCAGAGGAGGCAGTCTTGCCAGAATCAGAGTCGTCAGCATTTTTAGTCCGACGAGTTCTCCTGACTTTGCCTCGACCTGCGGCTTTGTTCTTCCGTCTCAGAGCCGTCAAATAATATTTCAAAGACGGTGCGTTAATGGGCACTCCCTTTTGTGTCAGCATGGCCGCCACTTCTTCGTGGTTGTAGCCTTTCGAGAGGGAGTCAAGAATGGACTCATGAAGCAATTCAACGGCATCGCGCAAAGATAACGTATCTTTTTCTTTTTCAGGTAGATCCTTCAGAACCGATGTCGCTTGATCAATTGCTGTCTTGGAAATGGGTGTCGAACCGGACGATCGCTTTCGTGATGTAGCCATAATCTTTGTTCCTGTACACAGTTGTGTGTGCTGCATGAAATGCGATTAATTGCATTTCAGTGTACCCTGAACTAAGCTTCAATATAGCTAAAGTTTAGTCAGAAGTAACTTAAATACAAAATTATTTCTATTATCTTTGATTTGAGTACTTTGTGTTCAACATGGCTGATGAAATTGTTGCATTTTCATTACCAATAGACACCAAGCACCTCAGCAACACTACGGCAGATGCAACCCGAATGTTGAGTCATCTCATTAAATTGCGTCTTCTAACTAATCCGTTACACAGCGTTGCAAGTGACTCATCTGCCGCTTTATTTGTAAAGCCCTTCGAGTTCCAGCCCCAAAGCGATATATACCTTCTTTTTTACCCAGTAAAATCGCGAAAACAGCTCATATTGTGCAAATTCAAGGGCTATCTTAACGTTAAGACAACGCATGGTGATGTTAACCGAGCACCATTTGATCGAATCTTTCACGCTATAACCCAATGGGTAGAGCGTCCATGAGTTTTGCAGATGAACAACGCGCTATCCCATCCAATCACTCGGCTGTTCCTGTAACGTGAAGTGGCGTAAAACCGTGCCCTTAGCAACCGTGGGCACAGTTTTACGCGTTCGTCGAACTCGCGTTCATACACGGTTCGTGTGGAAAATCGACATTCATTCGGCTGACCTGATCTAACGTTGCCGATCCAATTCGTAAACGTTATCAGTCGTCCTGTAACGGAGCGTCCTATCAAGATCGAAGTCGATATCGCGATCCAAACTGAAATTTGAATGGGGTGCAGGGGTAAAATCCCTGAATGGGGCCGAAGCTCCCACTCCCCCTGTTCTCAAATACAGCCGTTTTCAATTTAGTAAGCCCCTTAGGAGCATGGATTAATTAAAACCAAATTTCTAATTTTAGAGAGTGCGGCAGAGCTGCACTTTCCAAAATTAAGTTTCAGAGTTTATTCAATCCGCGCTCCTTAGTAAGCCCCGTTTACTTTTGCAAAAGCGTTGCCCCGCAAGGCTTTTACAACCAACAACTCGGTTTTAAGCGATCGCAAATTGCTGTAGGTTGTGCACGCCTGAGAACGAAAAATCGGTTTTTTAGAGTTGTTGCACGACGTACAACAACTCTAAAAGCTATTGGTTCAATTCCGTCAGTCGGTTCAATTTCGTCATGAGAAGTGGCTGATGAGTGCCCTGCTGAAATTTAGCACCTGCGGAAAAAATAGGATGCCAAGTTCTAACGCACAATAGAGCAAGTGCACCTTTTAGACGCTTGTGGATTTTTGAGTGTGGCTGAAACAACATCACAACCTAAAGAAGATCATGACACCCGATCGCACGCCAAACTGGCACGGCGATCGCCCCAGTCTTCCTCATCAAAGCGGCCTCTACAGCGCTTAATTCGCTACGGACGAGCTTACCGCAAGCAGATGTGGCTGGCAACGCTCTGCTCTATTCTCAACAAATTGTTTGACCTAGCTCCGCCTGTTTTAATTGGAGCAGCAGTTGACGTTGTCGTAAAACGGCAAAACTCTCTGGTCGCCCAACTGGGCATACAAGACATTGTTGGGCAATTGCTCATTTTAACGGTCTTGAGCTTCATTATTTGGATCTTAGAGTCGGCATTTGAATATGCCTACGCTCGACTCTGGCGCAACCTAGCCCAAACCATTCAGCATGATTTGCGGTTGGATGCCTATACTCACCTGCAAGAATTAGAGTTGGAGTACTTCGAAGCCCGCAGCACCGGGCGATTGATGTCTATTCTAAATGACGACATTAACCAACTCGAGCGCTTCCTTGACTTTGGTGCAAACGAAGTGCTCCAGGTTGTGACTACGGTGTTAATTATCGGAACCGCTTTCTTTATTTTGGCTCCCGGCGTTGCCTGGATTGCCATGGCTCCTATGCCGTTTATTGTATGGGGTTCAGTCGCGTTTCAAAAATTGCTGGCTCCCCGCTATGCCGATGTCCGCGAAAAAGTCAGTCTATTAAATAGCCGCTTGTCAAATAACCTCAGCGGCATCATGACGATCAAAAGTTTTGCGACAGAACCGGATGAAGTTCAGCGCATTACGACTGAAAGTGAAGCCTATCGTCGCAGCAACCAGCGGGCGATCGCCCTTAGCGCCGCTTTTATTCCCTTAATTCGGATGGTGATCTTGCTGGCGTTTACCGCCACGCTCTTTTTTGGTGGTGTCGCAGCAGCCAAGGGTTCGCTCTCTGTGGGAAGCTACAGCGTTCTCGTCTTTTTAATTCAGCGATTGCTGTGGCCGTTGACTCGATTGGGTGAAACGCTGGATCAATATCAGCGGGCTATGGCCTCAACCAACCGCGTGATGGACTTGTTAGATACACCGATCGCCATTCATTCAGGACATCTCTCGCTACCGTCCTCCCATCACGCATCCACATCACCTGAAACCATTGCAGGTGAACTCATACTCAACGATGTCACCTTTGCGTATGCCGATCGGCGGCCTGTGATTGAGCATTTGTCCCTCCATATTCCATCTGGCAAAACAACAGCGATTGTTGGATCAACGGGGTCTGGGAAAAGTACCCTCGTGAAACTGTTGTTACGACTGTATGAGATTCAATCCGGTTCCATCACCTTAGACGGCATCCCCATTCAAGACATCCGATTGCGCGACTTGCGACAGGCGATCGGGTTAGTCAGCCAGGATGTGTTTCTATTTCATGGCAGCGTGTGGGAAAACATCACCTACGGTAGCCCCGAAGCAACCCTGAATGAAGTCGTCGCCGCCGCTAAAATTGCCGAAGCGCATGAGTTTATTGAACAGTTGCCGCAAGGCTATGACACGATTGTCGGGGAACGAGGCCAAAAGCTTTCGGGAGGTCAGCGACAGCGATTGGCGATCGCACGAGCCGTTTTGAAAAATCCTCCTATTCTCATTCTGGACGAAGCCACATCCGCTGTTGATAATGAAACCGAAGCCGCAATTCAGCGATCGCTCGAAACGATTACGCGGAATAGAACAACGATTGCGATCGCCCATCGACTTTCGACCATCCGCAACGCAGATCGCATCTATGTAATGGAGCACGGCAAACTCGTAGAACAGGGTCGTCATGAAGACCTATTGGAAAAACAGGGAATTTATGCCAACCTCTGGCGCGTTCAACTGGGCATGAAGTAGCGTAGCCACACCTTAAATTAACGTGAGTCTCCAACAAGGGGGTAGCAGTGCGCTGCACTACTACCCCCCTTGGGAAAACGAAAAGAAAACACGTTTTCTGAGGAATTCAATGGCCCGATTTTGCGTGCGCGTCGCACACGCAAAATCGGGCCATTGAATTCACGTAGTCATTGGATACATTTTCTAACGATTCTGTCATGCACTTTACAAATCCTTCCAAGAACAGGGAGAGGCTTTAAAGAATAGATAAAACCGCCAGGATATCCATAGTGCTTATACGTAGATACTGGATAACCTGGTGCATATTGCAGCAGTTTGGGTGCTGCTAGTATTCGCCCCCCTGAAATCACAACCTGTAAGGGCACTGCTCATTTGGCTACGGCTATAGCAACCGTTGAGATGGTTAGGACAGGGGGTATGGGGGCTGCGCCCCCAGCCAGGGGTTCCACCCCTGCACCCCGTCTAACTAACCCCTCAATTGCTATATCTCGGAAATGCCCAGCCTGACTAAAGCCGAGATGCAAAGACATTAGGAGATAAAACATGGCACCGATTCGCATCGAAGCCGAAAACATGACGTTGCTCAATGCTGCCGTTGAGCTTGGGTCGTTTGCGTCTGCGGGAGCATTAGCCAAATTAACCAGCCCAACGGGCAGCTTTAGCACCATTTTCCCCGACGTTACGGGGCTATACGACATTGTGGTGGGCTACTATGACGAGAGCGATGGAGTCGGACAGCTCGCGCTCAACCTCAACGGTACTCAGATTGATAGCTGGCAGATGGATCAAAACCTGGGCGATACCAGGGCTAGCAGTAAAACTTTTGTTCGGCGGACGATTTCTGGCATCAATCTAACCCAAGGGAGCACCCTTGAGCTTCAGGGCGTCCAAAATTTGGGTGAAAACGTTCGGGTTGACTACATCGAATTCGTTCCCGTGAGCACGCCCTCCCCCAGTCCGGCCCCTGCTCCGGCTCCCAGTCCGGCCCCTGCTCCGGCTCCCAGTCCGGCTCCGGCCCCAGCACCCAGCCCAACGCCTCTAACCACCGTGCGCATAGAGGCAGAAAAGATGACGCTGGTCAACGCCGCCGTTGAGTCTGGCTCATTTGCGTCTGGAGGAGCATTAGCCAAGCTGACCAGTGCAACGGGTAGCTTTAGTACCACCTTCTCAAACCCCACAGGGTTATATGACATTGTGGTGGGCTACTACGACGAAAATGATGGTGTAGGACAACTCGCGCTCAACCTCAACGACACTCAGATCGATAACTGGCTGATGGATCAAAACCTGGGCGATACCAGAGCCAGCAGCAAAACCTTTGTCCGTCGCACGATTTCTGGCGTTAACCTGGCTCAGGGCAGCAGCATTCAGCTTCAGGGTGTGCAAAATTCAGGCGAAAACGTTAGGGTCGATTATATTGAGTTCGTTCCCGTCAGCACACCCTCTCCCAGTCCGGCTCCGGCTCCAGCCCCCGCACCTGCTCCTGCTCCTGCTCCTACTCCTGCTCCCGCTCCGGCCCCTAGCCCTAGCCCAACCCCTCTACCGACCCTGAAGCGCATTGAAGCCGAGTCGATGACGCGAACGGGATATGACGTTGAATCAGTCACCGTTGCATCTGGCGGGAAGGTCATCCGGGTCAACAGCACCACAGGTACAGCGACGACGACCTTTCAAGGCGTGACGGGTCAGTATGATGTAGTCATCGGCTATTATGACGAGAACGACGGACAGGCCCAACTGACAGTTCAAAAGAACGGGGGACAGCTCGACAGTTGGACGCTCAATCAAGAGCTAGGCGATAGCCGCGCCAGCAGCGCCACATTCCAAACGAGAACGGTTGCGAGAGGAATTGCGATCGCCCCCGGTGATATCTTCACTCTGCTTGGCACTCTATCCGGCGGAGAAGCGGCACGGGTCGATTACATTGAGTTTGTTCCGAGTGCAGCATCGCCATCCCCTTCACCAACACCCGGCATTATCACGGGAACAAACAACAGCGAAACCTTAACCGGAGACGCTTCCAATAACACCATTAGCGGATTGGGCGGTGATGATATCCTCAACGGTAACGATGGAGACGATACGCTAATCGGCGGCCCAGGAAGCGATCGCTTGGATGGCGGCAATGGCAGCGATACCGCCAACTACAGTGACAAAGCGAATGGCATTATTGCCAATCTTGAGACAGGTGTCGTTTTAGCGCCTCTATGGGGAGTCGATGACCAAACTAAGATCATGCCCATGGGCGATTCCATTACGGCTGGAGAACATACAACAAATCCGGTGCCGGGGGCGTATCGCATTCAGCTCTGGCAAGATTTTGTAGCAGATGACTTCAATATTGATTTTGTCGGCTCTCAGTCCAATGGTCCCAGCACGTTGGGAGACAAAGATCATGAAGGCCATCCAGGATGGACAATTAATCAAATCAAAAGCCTGGTAGATGGTGGCATTCTCGGCCAATATCAGCCTGAAGTGATTTTGTTGATGATCGGTACCAACGATACAAGCACCGACTCTGCCAACACGATGGCTAGCCGCTTGAGTTCACTGCTCGATCGCATCACAACCCTATCTCCCAATACTCAGGTGGTCGTTTCAACGATCGCTCTGATTCAGAAAAGCTCAACTCGCGATCAGCGGGCCAGCGACTTTAACGCGCTGATTCCCGGCATTGTCAACCAGAAGGTGGCAGCGGGTAAAAAAGTCTATTTCGCCAATGCGGGCGGTTCACTGAGCAAGAGTGACTTAACCACGGATGGCCTGCACCCTTCCGCTACCGGATACAACAAGCTGGGTAATGCCTGGTATCGTTCGATTGTTGACCGAGATACCCTGATCAGCGTTGAAAACATCGTCGGAACTGACTTCAAAGACAAAATCACGGGCAACAGCGGTGTCAATGTGATTGAGGGCGGCAAGGGGGAAGATGTGCTGACGGGGGGCGGTGGTGCCGACAAGTTTGTGTATAAAACCCAGTCAGCAGCCGGAGACACGATTACCGATTTCAGCAGCAACGATATCTTGCAAATTTCGGCCTCGGCCTTTGGCGGTGGCTTGGTGAAGGATATCGCTTTGAGCACTGATGCGTCATCGACGACTGGAATTTTTGTGAATGGCAGCACTGCGATAGGAAACAGTGCTAACGTCCTGTACAGCAACGGAGTTTTGAGCTTTGATCCCGACGGAGCCGGAAGTCAAAGTGCATTCCGATTGGCGACACTCACCGGATCACCAAGCCTGAACGCCAGCCAGATTGCGATCGCTGCATAATTAATCTGCCATTTCAGCCGTGCGACACGTAGAAACGTATTCCGCGCGGCTGAAATGGTGCAATCGAATTCACGTCACGTTAATACCAGTGGCTACGGCTATTGAATTCAGGTCTAGCGAGGCAAAAATGGGAAGAACCGCAGTAGCGTTCTGCGAACTTGCAGTAAAAAAATAATCTGACGTACTTTGGGTGATAATTCTGGCGTCCAGTCTGGAGCGGCTAGCTGGGCTTGCAGTTCTGCATATTCCGCAGCAGTTAAGGAACTGCCATCCACTGGCGATCGCGCATCGGTAATGATCTCCGTTCGCAATACTTCTTCCGGAGTATCCTCGGGGGGAGGCAACGCACGAACCGGGGCGATCGCCACCATCATCTGTCCAGTGGCTAATAGACTGCCCAGTCCCAAGCAAAGTGGATGACCGATGAAACGTGAAAATGCGTGCATCAATATTGATAAGTAGTTAGACATGATTCACCCTTCAAGGGTGTGCGCTGCACCCCTTAGTGGTAGGGCACGCACCCTTGGGAGATTTTGTATTTAATTGTGTCCATATACTTATTTAAACAATACAGCCCACAGAAGAGACGATTCTGGCTAGAGCGCAGGTAGACCTGCTTGTATGTGCCAGTAATCAACTTCTGTAGGCTGACTGGGGAATACGGAATAAAGTTTCCAAGATGCTAGAGCGAAATAATACGCTCTAACAGCCTTGAATACTCCATAAAGTCCTATCGATCAGGTTATGGAGAAGGAGAAGCAGCAGGAGAAGGAGATTCAGCAGGAGATCCGGCAGGAGCAGTTGTATCACCGCCGCCACCGCAAGCTCCTAGAATAGCTGCCAGACTTAAAACCAAAAATAAACCAAGTGCTTTCTTGTTCATACACTCCCCTTTCGCGACTTGCGATGAAAGTAACGTTCTCAATGGTCAATTAAACCACCATATCTACAAAAATCTCCAGCCGTAGGGACCAATTAAACCAGGTTTTACTTGCTACTTAGGGGAAAACCCCAACTCAGTATGCAAGAACAACCCTACTTAAATCTGCCTTGGGTTGGAGCAAATGAAGTACTGTAGGCAGTACCTCATCATTTTTAGCAGATTTAGGCACTTTTAGTGCATCTATACAAAGAAGGACTAGAAAAAGCAACAAAGACATTAAGGCCGCCAACAGCCCAAATTGCAGGAACAGGAATGGTCAACGTCATCATTGAAAAGTTTTTATTTCATAACGTTAGCGTCTCTATCTCAATCCAGCCTTACTTGGTATGAATTCAACAGCCCAAGTTTGCGTGCGCATTACATCAGCAATTCTCATTTTGAAACCGATGGCGTTTTTTCGTCTCCAAACGGGGGCGAAGAAACGCCATCAGTGGCCCTGCAAGTTCACCACAGGCGAGCTTGCAGGGCCACCAATTTGCATTATGAGAATTGCTGGTATGACACAGGCAACTTTGGGCTTTCTTCCTGGTATCCCAAGGAAACTCCCATTAAACGGGTGCAGCAACTCCCAAACTGGTTTGGATCGTCTCGCGGTATTGACTCTTCGGTTTCACACCCTTGAGCTGAGTCAGCAGCGCTTTATCTTTAAAGAACTGAACGGTTGGTGTACCCGTTACCCCAGCGGATTCAGCAATTTCAGGATCAGCTTCAATGTCGATTTCAATATAATGAATCTGACCATCAAACTCATCCACAATCTTGCTCAGAATCGGCTTGAGGGTATGGCAAGGGCCACAGGTCGGCGAGGCATACTTCACCACAATCAAGCGATCGCTCTCGTGATACAGCTTCCGCAGGGCATAACCGCCCTCATGACGCGTTCTAGCCAGGTCAAACTCAGCCGCTTGCTCTTCCTCCGTTTTGTGGTGCTGCTCTTCGGCAGGGCGCTCAGAGTCCGCCGTTTGATGAAATTCCTGAGCCAAGCCATTTAACGATAGCCAGCGCTCAGCTAGCATGGCAGCCATACAACCTGTTCCAGCAGCCGTGATCGCCTGTCGATATTCGTGATCTTGCACGTCACCCGCAGCGTAAACCCCTTCAAGGCTGGTTTCTACCGAACCGGGCTTGGTCACGACATAGCCGACATCATCCAGCTCTAGCTGCCCCTTAAACAGAGACGTATTGGGAGTGTGACCGATCGCATAGAACAATCCCCGAACGTGAAGCATTCCTTCCTCATTCGTTTGGGTGTTTTGAATCTTGATCCCCTTCATGTGATCCTCTTCCCCAAACACATCCAGAGGGGCAGTATTCCAGTGAACTGTGATCTTGGGGTTACTCAACACCCGGTCTTGCATGGCCTTGCTGGCGCGCATTTTGTCGCTCCGCACCAGCAGGTGAACGTGAGACCCATATTTCGTCAGGTAAACCGCTTCTTCTGCGGCCGAATCACCACCACCGATTACAGCCAGCTCTGCTCCTCGGAAAATCGGCGTCGCTCCATCACAAATTGCGCAAGCTGAAATGCCCCGGCTCCAGAACTGATGCTCGCAGGGCAGCCCCAGGCGCTTAGCAGTCGCCCCCGTCGCAACAATGACACTGTGTGCCCTCACTTCGCGTTCGTCTGAACGAATCACAAAGGGACGCTGACTGAAATCAACGTGGGTCACGTCCTCTGTCACCAGTTCTGCTCCCCACCGAATTGCCTGAGCCTTCATGCGATCCATCAACTGCGGCCCAGTGATCCCCTCTGGAAAGCCAGGAAAGTTTTCTACCTCTGTCGTGGTCATGAGTTGTCCACCCGGCAGCCCTCCCGCCTGAAACCCTTCAAACACAAAAGGCTTCAAGTTGGCCCGTGCTGCATAAATGGCTGCTGTATAGCCCGCCGGACCTGAACCGATAATGACCAAATTTTCTACCGTTGAGTTTGTCATAGCTCCGCTCAGTTGAACTCATAACGACTACGCTTAACACAAGTATAACGTGTCCCTTTGAAAAGCGAAAGCACTTTGGGGGAAGAAAAAGGTGTTGGGTGTGGGGCGTCTGGTTTTAGGGGATAGGGTGTGGGGTGTAGGGTATGGGGTGTGGGGATCGGTGTTGATGAAATGGTGGAATGTCAGAAAGAGGTAAAGAGGTGTGGAAATGGAGATGATTTGCTTCCCCATTTCCCCATTTCCCCATTTCCCTATCTCCCCTATCTCCCTTGTCCCCTACGCCCCCACCCCCTATTTCCAAACAAAAACTCCCTCGCCACCAGGACAAGGGAGTTTTTGAAAATTAGTGAGTTCCCCACAACGCCGTCTTACCTCAGTTTTTGACCTGGATTAAATCCAGGTGGGAATCTCGGCTCCAGTTTTAAGTTTCCGGGTACATGCCCGGTATACTGCCACTGACGCATCACGTTTCCCTTGTAAAAAAGGCATAGATCATAAAACATTATTGGCAGTCACCAACGCCGTAGTAGAACCTGTTGTCTATTGTAGCGACAGAAGACGGGACGATCGCAAGGGCAACCGGGGCGAAATTAAAAACTTCCGTGAATGTCGCAGCCGACCCAAGAGAGAAAAACATCCAGTACGGATTTTTGGTGAACCGGATTGACAGGATGGCGATCGCCTATTCTCCTCGATCTGAGCGATTCACCAATTTACTGTGACAGCATGGGATCACATCCGTTACGGTAGGATGGGTGCGAATTCATACATCAACAGATTTGCTAAACAGTTGTCCTGAAATTCTTTTTCACGCCAAGGGAATACTAAATCAACTCTATTTTGGGACTGAAGGTTCCTCCGGCGGGAGCACTCCAATTCTCAAATTAAGGGTTAGGAAATGTCCTGATGCGGACTGTAGTAGTCTGAATAGCCACTATCGTCACCTGCAAAATTTGAGGAAAGCTACAGCATGTCTACGCTCATTGTTCTGCTGATTGTTGGTGTCCTTCTTGCTTTGATCATTGCAGCGCTATACAACAGTCTGGTTGGCAAAAAAAATCAGGTTGATAACGCGTTTGGCAGCATTGATGTTCAGTTGAAGAAGCGATGTGATTTAATTCCCAACCTGATCGCAACCGTGCAGAACTACATGCAGTTTGAGCAAAAGACATTGGTAGAAGTGACTCGGCTGCGATCGCAAGTGGTTTCAGGACGGGTGACAGGAGATCAGCGCATTGATGTTGAAAACCAGATCTCTAGAGCATTGGGCAACATCATGGTGGCGGTGGAATCTTATCCAGAACTAAAGGCCAATCAAAACTTTATGCACCTGCAAGCCTCACTGAATGAGATTGAGGAGCAAATTTCAGCCGCTAGACGGTTTTACAATACGGCTGTTACCGACTACAACAACGCAGTCGAAATGTTTCCCACCAACATCATGGCAGGGCAGATGGGTTATCGCACCAAAAAAGTATTTGAAGCGACAGAACAGGAGAGACGCCCTGTAGATGTGAGAAGTCTATTTAATCAGCAGTAATGAAACATCTTTAGAGAGTCAGGAAGCAGCTATATGTCTCTTCAAGCTGGCTTACTGCAATCTGGGCTAGATGCACTGGAGCAGCATCGCTATGCAGATGCCGTGCATTTACTAGAGCAAGCCTGTCGCATGGGCACGGATGTGGAGTCTCAAGACCATTTGCGATCGCAAATCAACCTGGTCAGAGCCTACCAGCGTAACGGTCAACTCAAACAGGCGATCGCCCTATCTCGACGATTAGCCAACAGTTCCAATCCGCAGGTCAAAACCTGGGCCGAACAAGCGCTGCGATCGCTTTCGAAAGCAGCATCTCAATCTTCCCCATCTTCTCAATCTCCTCAAGTCGCTCGGCCTGCATCCCATCTCAGTCACTCGGCTTCTGCATCTGAATCCACGGGCGAATTACTCAAGCAAGGGAGTGAGGCCCTCAAGCAAAAGCGATATGCCGATGCCGTTCAAACACTGGAAACCTACTGTGTAGAAGCAGATTCTGCTACACCTGACTATGAACAGGCGCAGATTTGGCTGTCTAAGGCGTACAAAGGGAATCAACAGCCCGAGAAGGCGATCGCTCTAGGTCGGCAGTTAATGACGTCACATGATCCAATGGTGCAAACCTGGGCGCAGCAATTTGTCGGCTCATTAACTGCTGTGGCGATGCTGCAAGCTACTGCTCCATCGGCGATCGCTTCATCTTCAGCTCAACCCGCAACGTCTGCACCCACACCTACGTCATCTGCACCGGATACTTCGACTCAATCTGCCGTCCAGCTTAAAAGTTTAAGTGAATTGCAGCAGTTTTACCAAGATCATCTGTTGCAGGATCTACAGCACGTAGAAAAGATGCGGCAATCGGTGGTGCAACGCATTAAAACTATTAGCCTGACTCTGCTGCTGGTGACAGCGATCGCGGGTATTGCCATGCTGAGTTTTGGCATTAACCTTTACTGGCTGTTGATCGGGTTTGTTTTATTTCTCACTGTCTGGGTATCGCTCTACAGTGCTGCAACTGGAGAGTATGTGATGGGATTCAAAGCACGCAAAATCGTTGAAAAAATCATCTCTGCGATTGATCCCAATTTGACCTATTGCCCATTCGCGACCAAATACAGCTCTAGAATGGCTTTTACAGATAGTCAGCTCTTTAAACATCTCACAACGCCCGATCGCTTTACGGAAGATGATTGCGTTTTTGGTCAAATTGGGGAAACGCGCATCGCATTTTCAGAGGTTCATGCCGAACGGATCAGGCACACATCAGATGATCGAGATCGTGACTTTCGATCGCTTCAGGCCATTTCGCATGTGATCTCTCGTGTGGCCAAAGGACAGCGAATTGTCTACGCTGATTTCCTGAGTGAAGCATTTGGTAACACAATGTACAGCACCATTTTCAAAGGGATCTTTTTTACGGCCAATTTCAACAAACAATTTCAGTTCAAAACGTTTGTGTTTCCCGATTCAGCCGAACGCTTTTTCGGTGGTTTAGCCAACACGTTGCAGGGCATGAACAAACGACATGGCCAGTTGGTGAAGCTTGAAGACCCTGAATTTGAGCGGTTGTTTGCGGTATACAGTGAAGACCAGGTTGAAGCTCGCTACATTTTGTCCACAAACTTGATGGCCCGTTTGGTGCAGTTTAAGAAAAAGTCCAGACGGGATCTGTCGATTGCCTTTGTAAATAACGCAATTTATGTGGCGATCGCCTGCGAAGAAGATCTGTTCGAACCAAAGCTATACAGCAGCATGACCGATTTTCGGCCCATTCAAGAGTATTTTGAGAATCTTCAACTCGTAATTGGCATCGTTGAAGAGTTGAAGCTGAATCGTCGGATTTGGAGCACGTAATTAACGTGAATTCGAGAAAGTGCAGGAACTTGCTTCGCGTGTCGCGTGGGGCAAGTTCCTGCACTGTTACCCTATGGAACTCAAAGTTTGATCTGCTCCAGCAACTCTCGATTGTCAAACATCTTTCCTTGCAGAGGATTGAATTTCAACGGCAGTGGGAAGGTGTTTAAAAAGGCTTCAGGATTCCAATCAATCGGTTGCCAGTTCTCGTCAATCGATCGGATAATGTCTTCCCAATTGCTGTGTCGATGGCGAGGTTGACCATAGACATACAGCCGTTCCAGACCAATCCCCCGATAAAAGTCGCGCATTCTAGGATTGATATATTCATTCTCATCATCCAAGCGGGGAAACGCAGTAGCCCCTCCGCTAGTTCGGAAATAAACGCAGGGAATGCCATAGGTTTCAGGAATGACTAACCCGTGCAGGCTGGTGCTGGCAATCCGTTTGCAGGACGTAATTTCTTTCACCTTTTCTTCCAGTGCCGCATAGGTCGGCTGGGTGATCGTGGTGATAATTTTAATGTCCTTCGACAGGGATTCTGGAATTTGATAGCGCAGGAAGCGATCGGGAACAGTTGCTTTATCCGTCAGATTCGTCAATTCTGACAGGTGAACAATCACGCCCAATTCATGCGTTTTTTCCTTAGCTGGCTCCATAATGGAGGGCAAAAACCAGACCGGATCGCCGTAAATATCGGGAACGTGAACGCCTTGGTGCTGAAACGTTCTGGCGCTGAGTGGGCCTCTTAGTGAATGAATATAAAACCGGGTACCGTGATGCTTTAAGTTGCGATCGACCGGATGCCGCTTTGTGTCTGTTCCAGTGCCCCAAAAGTGAACAATGCCATTTTTTAAGCCATGACCAATGGTTCCAACGCAGGCCATTCGTTCTTTACGAGATTCAAAATTCTCGTGTATGCACACAATCCCAGATAGGGCACTAACCAGAATGGGACTGAGGGCATCTCCCAAATTGGCGTATTCACAGGTTGGCGACGTGGCTGCCCAGGATAGAGGAATGTATTCAGGGTCGCGATTGCGGTAGAAAAATCGATACAGCGGGTTGCGTTGTCTGGTCAGCACCGTAATTTTATTGCGCTCAGTGATCGTTCCTTTAACGGTTGCTTTGAAGTCATCCCACCAGGTAGGAGATTGGCTTTTTTTAACGTCTAGAATGCTGGCTCGAAGCGCTTCTAGATGGGGAGAGCTAGCGCTCATACCGGGTATCTCACTGTGGCTGGAATAAAGCACGAAAACTTCATTGGCAAAAACTGGATTTTTTGATTTAAAAATGCTCTTCAAAAACTCCCAGGAGAAGTCAAGCAAACGCCCCTTGTGGATCATGATCCAGTTCAGTTTGTCGAAATCTTCCGTGTAGCTTTTGTCGTAGGAATACGCGTTGGGGAAGACATCACAAAGCTCGTCTGGCAGCAACAGCGTATCATTTGGATGAGAATGCTGCTTGATAAAGCTAATCGTATCTTTCCAATACTTGTCCAGTCTGGCTTCTACAGCTTCCGAGCTAATGGGTACTGCATGGTTGCGGTTTGTCGGCAGCGGAACCCCGATTTCATCTAGCAACGCCTCTAAATCCACATTATTCGGGTCTACCAGCGGCAGATCTTCTGACTTAGAGAAAACGACAAAAACCTCGCTGGCGTAGACTGGGTTTAATGAAATAGAGATATCTTTCAAGAATTCTGGCTTAACTTGCCCCGTCATCCCTTTGTGAACAACGACCCAGCTAAAGTCTTCACTTGCCTCAGAGCCACTAGATTCGTAAGGATAAGTATTGGGAAAGACTTGAGACAGTTCGCCTGGGGCCATTATCTTCTCACCCTCTTTAAGATTGGCTTTCAGAAGATCTAGGACATCTGCCCAATATTCATCAAGGGTCGGGTTGCTCATTCATTTATCTTCATCTCTAGCCTTACCATACTACCATCATGGCTGTTTGTTAAGAAATTATATCCCTCACCAGCCATCTCAGTTTGAAACCGATTGTGGGTTTAGTGCGCCCGACAGGCACGCCAAACCCACAATCTGTGGCGGTGCAAGCTCGACGCAGGCAAGTTTGCACCACCATCGATCTGCATCATGAGAATTAATTAACGTGAATTCGAGAATGGGCAGGACGCTTTTTTGCGCCATTTCAGCCGTTCTCCTATACTTCAACCGAATTTGGGCCGCAGGAGTTTGAGATTAGAACAGTGGCCGTCTGCGCATTCACAGGTTTAGAGAACAAATATCCTTGAATATTGTGGCATCCCAGTCTTTGCAGCGCCATCAACTCTTGCGGTGTTTCCACCCCTTCTGCAACTACATCTAACTCTAGCTTCGTTGCAAGCTCAATAATGGTTTCGATGATATCCCAGTGATGTGCATGAACAAATGAGCGATCGATTTTAACACCATCTACCGGAAAATCTTTGAGTCGGCTCAGCGATGAATGTCCCGTTCCAAAGTCATCGATATAAAGCGTCGTGCCCAATGACTTCAAGTCTGATAAAACACGAATAGCTGTACTGTAGTTTTCCAATAGAGCCGTTTCAGTAATTTCAAATTGTAATGCCTGGGGTTCAATATTGTTTTTTTCTAAAAGAGTAGAGATATCATGCGCTAATGTAAGCTGAGATAGCTGCAACGGAGAAAGATTAACGTTAATTGAAATAGGGGAGTGATGAGGAAAAAGAGTTTGCCAGGACTTAAGTTGCTGACAGGCTTGATTCAGTAGATGAATGCTAAGGCGATGAATTAATCCAGTTCGTTCTGCTAGTGAAATAAACATAGAAGGCGGAACAGCTTGCAAAATTGGATGTTGCCATCGCGCCAACGCTTCAATGCTAGTAATGGTTCCAGTCGCAGTCGAGAAAATAGGCTGATAAGCGAGTTGAATCTCTTGTCGCTCGATCGCCTGATGTAAGTCATTCTCCAGATGCAACTGCTCGATCATCTGTGGCGTTAGAATGGTCAACCCATACGTCGATTCCTGATCAATTACATTCGCCAGACGCACCAACCGATTGGTATTGTTAATGGCAATTTTTAGTAGCCGCTGTCCTTCTTCCGATAGAGAACCTAACTCACCCGTAGACAGCAAACTCAGCGCACCACAAATTGAGGTTAATGGTGTTCGAAGCTCGTGACTAATTAATGTATTAACATCTTGACCCGGTTCAACAGTAGGGATATGGGGCATTTCATTGCTGTGATTAGATGGCATGTGAACCATATCCTCGGTATTACTAACCAGAGACTCATTTTGCATTGAAAGCACGCTGAGGTATTTCCTTAATGGACAGAGACATCAACAGAGACGACAGTGATATTGAGAGTAATCACGTTATACGAGATAACGTTTGAGCGATAGAGTCTGGCACCGTTGATATGAAACAACAGCAATCTTTATTAATATTTAATTTTTAAGCGTTTGAGATGGAATGGTGGGAAGGGAATTGAGCGATCGCAAATTCAGCCAAATCGTATATCCCTGTTTAGAAACGGTGATGCATACCTTACTTCCCTGTTCTGCATATTCGCACCCTGTCACATAGGCTTGCAATCGTTGATTTAGCGGAAATGATTGCTGAAAAGCGTATAGCTCTTTGCCATACCGCATCCCTTGCTGAGTGTTTTCGTTCCAATACGTAAACAGATGCACCAAATTTTGATCAATCACTAGCGGCAATGGATGATCCGCTGGTTCCTGATTGGCTAATCTTTGGTCGGAATCCAGTTGCATCAACACAGTAAATCGAAGGATAAAAGGTTAAGACAGTTTGTTTATCTCAAGGCATGGACTAATTTGCTTGATTTCCACTCTTGAAGCCTAACGAATAAATGTGACATTTATGTGGAAGCATGGATGACAGGTATAATTTCAGGGCTGTGAGCTGCCAATTCATCCGAATAAGCACGATAGCGATATGGCCTAGCTTTCAGCCAAATCGCTTAAAGCGTGCGTGATAGTATCATGAGCCGTTTTTCCCGAAAACACAAGGTTTTTCTACAAATAGAATTTTTTATTAAATTTCAGTGCTTCACCTGAACGCACAAGGCTCTTTCAAGGGGAGGAGCCGTATATCGCTTTACCACCTTTCCCTAATAAAACAAAAAGAAATCATGTTTTCTTAATATGACGTGAGTCTCCAACAAGGGGGGTAGTAGTGCAGCGCACTACTACCCCCCTTGGGAAAACGAAAAGAAAACACGTTTTCTTAGGAATTCGATAGCCTAATTTTGCGTGCGCGACGCGCACGTAAAATTGGGCTATTGGGAGAGTAGCGCGACGCGCCACTCTCCCAATAGCTTGTTCGTCGAATTCACATTGATATGCAACGTGAATCCGACCCATAGGCTTTAGGGTTGTTGCGCAACGCGCACGCAAAATCGGTAGCAATTCTCATTGTGCCAATTGGGGGAGGCAAGCTTGCCTCCCCCAATTGCGTTTTTGCACGTCCGACGGGCGTGCAAAAACCATCATCGCTTCAAAATGAGAGTTGCTGTCTTTATGAGGAGTTACTGACGTAAAACGTTGATTACCAGCCCAAGGCTGCTTCAATTTGATCGCCAAACGTGCCAGGATCAAATGGTTTGACCAAAATCGCTTTCACTTTCATCTGAGCATACTGCTGCATCGTGGCTGCCTTAGCGGTCGCAGTTAATAAAATGACAGGAATGCTTTGAGTCGCCAATGTGTCGTTTAGCAATTGTAAAGTGGCTAATCCATCGACTCCCGGCATGATCAGATCTAAAAGGATAGCGTCAGGTTGTTCTTTAGAGGCGATCGCGACACCTTCATGACCGGAGGCCGCCGTCAAAACGCTCCAGTCTTTCGTGATCTGTAGGCTCATTTGAGCAATTTCACGAATGTCAGATTCGTCATCAATCACTAGAACACACCGCTTGGACATGACCTGGTATACCTTGCTGTTGCAATAAGGATTGTGTTACTTCCACTACATTAAAAATCTGTTATTCGCTATTTGAAAGGGGGCCATCAAAAAACTTGATGAAGTCTTTAGATCGGCTCTATAGCGCTCACAGATAGCTTGTAACCAGGAGGTGGAGGGGGGTTGCTCCCAGTCAATCGATTGACTCCTGCGCTCCCATATCAGAAGGAACGCTCTCTTTATCTATTATGAAAGACAAGTTGGCTGGTTAGAGCGATCGCTCACAATCTGGGTTTGCCGAAGCGTGTACTGGGCAGATTGATACAGAGAGGGCAAATCGATGCCATCGTGGGGAGCTTCTGAAAGCCCAATACTTAATGTCAGGAGTGCTGGCTCTAGAGGCAACTTGAGGCCATCCTGCTGAAACGCTTCTAATACCCGCTGCAACCGATCCGTTACTCGCTGCTTAATCAATCCATACACACCAATGATGAACTCCTGGCTGCCCCAGCGGGCGATGACATCTTCGTTGCGGAACAGGTGCTTTAAGTGTTGAGCGATCTGTTTGAGGAGCTGGTTACCCATTTCCGGCCCATATTGTTCATTGATTTGTCTCAGATGATTAAGTCGCAACACCGCCATGCATAGGGGCACCTGATATCGTCGAGAAAGCGCTAAATATCGATGAAATTCCCGGGTTGCCTGTTGCCGACTGGCAATCCCCGTGAGGGAATCGGTATGGGTGAGATTTCGCAGAAGCCGATTGCGTTCCAGTCGATTAAAGATGCGGGTAATTAGTTCTGGTTCCGTAAACGGCTTGGCAATGTAATCGTCGGCCCCAGCCTGGTAAAGGCTCTGAATGGTTTCTGCATCTCGCAGCGCTGATAAAAAGAGGATGGGCAGACCATTCCAGGTGATATCGTTGCGCACCACCTTACACAGTTCAATGCCGCTAATGTGAGGCATTTCAATATCCAGAATCAGCAAATCAGGGTTTGTGCGCTGTAAGGTTTCCCAAAAGAGCCGGGGATCATCCAGGCTAATTAAACGAACACCCCATCGCGAGAGAAACCGCCTTAACGTATTCAGCACTAATGGATCGTCATCAATAGCCAAAACGCTAATGTCTGTCGCTTGACGCTGTTGCAACAGCGTGTGTGCACTTTCCAACACCTCTGACGCCGACTTCGACTTGGGAATGAAATAGCATCCCTGGCGTCGGGCCACATTCAGGCGATCGCTAAATTCATTGCTAGCTGCAAATACCAGGACGGGAAGATTGGGATATCGAGTCGTTACATCATTTAATACCTCTAGCCCAGCCCGTGTGTTTTGAGGAAAAGTTAGATCCAGCAGCACCATATCGGGAGAATACGCCAGTTTCGCTTTAGCCTGCACCGGAGTAGTCGCCAGCTCTACGTGAAATCCCCACAGCACAGCCTCATTCTGAATCTGACGTACCAGTTCACTATCATCATCAATAATTAAAAGGCAGGGATTATCCGTTGGCATCGGCGGGTCTTCATCCCAGGACGACAGGAAATCGCCTTCTGATGTACGGGGCGACTGTGCCAGGACGTCATGTAATTGGGCAACCAGGTTGGTAAAGTGCTGGCGATCGCCCATCGTATCGTGCCGCAGCCAATCTTCTAACGATTGTCCTAAGCGAGACCCTTCTGGAAAGCCAAACATGCCCAGCGACCCGGCCAGCTTATGAGCCGCATTTTCGGCCTGCGATCGCAAGTCTTCCGGCAGCGTACCTACCTGTAAGGCCACACTGGCCTGTTCTAACACAGTCAACCGCTCTATGATTGGCCCCTTGAGCCGATCCCAGGCTGCGATCGCGGCGGCTCTAGCTTTATCTGCCACAGAGGGTTGGGGATTGGGCAACGACTTGAGGCGATAGCCCATTCCATAAATATTTTCAATGACATCTTCTGCACCAACCGCTTTCAGTTTCTGCCGCAGTCGTTTAATGTGCGATCGCACGGTTTCCTCATTGGGCGCATCTTCAAAGCCCCAGAGGTGCTCCAGAATCAAGCTACTATTGAAAATACGCTGAGGATGCCGCAGAAATAGCTCCAGCAGGCCATATTCTTTGGGAGAAAGCGACAGTGGCTCACCTTGATAGGTCGCCACATAAAGACGCGGATCGAGCTGTAGCGCTCCCCAGGTTAAGACTAGAGAGGCCGACGGATTCTGACGACGCAGCAAGGCTCGAATACGAGCGCACAATTCCTCCACGGTGCAGGGTTTGACGACATAGTCATCTGCCCCAGCGTCCAGACCCATCACTTTATCGGAACTTTTTCCTTTAGCCGTCAGCAACAGAATCGGCTGATCATACGCCGCCTGCCGCAATCGATGACAGAGACGAATGCCATCTAATTTGGGCAGGTTAACGTCCAATACAATTAGGTCATAACTAGCGGCCTGAGCGTAATCCCACCCTTCTTCCCCATCCGTCGCAACGTCTACGGTATAGTGTTGGGCCGTCAGGTTTAGCAGCAAGGTTTGGATGAAAACCTCATCGTCATCGATTAATAAAATCCGCATATTATGCCGTAAGACATGAAAGGAGATATGAATTTATGATGCCCAACAATTTATTCTGTGTCCCAAATCCAGGTTCATAGACGTGGATTCGCTAGCCCGGTGTCATGTATACGACGCGCATACATAATACCGGGCTTTTGGGAGAGTGGGGCGACGCGCCACTCTCCCAAAAGCCTGTTCGATGCGCTTTCTAACGGCTATCTACCGGGACTGTGACATGACGTTCACGATTATTCCACATTTATAGTGGAAGATTGAAATCGCATCTCAAGCGGGAAAGAATTGCCACGGGAACAGGTTTCGGCAAATCCTTTTCCGGATACCGAAACACCATCTGTCCGGGTGAACAAATGGATTTCATCTACTCATCGTCTGGCTTTTACGAGTCTGACGCTTTCCGAACCGTAAAGCGATCGCATTGTAGTTACAGAGGGTTTGAAGTGTTTGTATCAGTTTTTTAAACAGTTTGTTATTTGAAACGATTACAGTGGCTGGAGCAAGGTTCTAAATGTTTGCCAGCAGTTTCTAGCGGTCAATATCGAAGCAGCATTCTGACAATCTTCAGAGTTGATGCGTAGCGCTTGTATTTGAATTCATGAGATTTTCACTGGAAGTATTCAAGAGGTATTGAAAGGGCGTTCAAAAAGCCTGCTTAATGTTCAAGCATCAGGTTTTGTGGACATCAGCCACACGCCTTTAAGAGCCACTTAAAAATTTCTATAAGATTTATAGCGTTCACCTAAGGCTGTAAATCAGCGATGTGGGAACGGTTTTTCCAGTCCGTAATTTCACTCCTGTCTCCCGTCAAACGTTCAGTCAAGATCGCGGTATGCGGAACGGTTAAAATAAACTATCCAAGGATTTTTACGATTGATAGCAAGCGAATGTTTTGTTTCAAAACCAATAGCTTCCTGTCCTCAATCGGTTGAGCAGCGTTGCACCTCTATGTCTAGCGATCGCATCACCGTGTTAATCGTCGATGATTCGCCTGACGTTCGGGCTGCGTTCCGTCGCCTGTTAAGCCAGGATCAGGCGAGCATCTATACGGTACTAGAGTCCAGTTCTGGCTCCGCAGGCTTAACCCAAATCCGGCAACAATTGCCAGATTTACTCGTGCTCGCGTGCCAGTTGCCTGACATGGATAGTTTGGCCTTTCTGCCAGACTTAGAGCAGCCGTGTGGCGGTTTTCCAATCCCCGTTTTGATGCTAGCCGCTCCGGGAGATGAGGCGATCGCCCGTCAGGCCCTTCAGCAGGGGGCACACGAGTACTGGATGAAAGACACGTTGCACCATGGCTATTTGGGTCAGGCTGTCCGCAATACCGTACAGCAGTTTCGCTTGCAGCAAGAGTTGGCATGGCAGCGCCAGCAGCAGACCCTTGTGGATGCGATCGCCCTGCGAATTCGTCAATCGCTCCCTCTATCCGACATTCTAAATGCCAGCGTTCATGACATCCAACCCTTGCTGAAAGCCGATCGGGTGGTGGTCTACCAAATTCTTGACCATACAGGCGGCCAGGTTGTCGCGGAAGCGGTTTTACCGGGATGGATACCCTGCCTGGATTTGCAGCTTGAAGACATGTGTCCGACTGACACCGTTCAGCATCATTATCGACACGGTAAAACGCAAGCCATAACAGATATCTATGCATCTGGCTTTAGCGATTGCCATATCCAAATGCTGGAGCAGTTGCGGGTGCGCGCAAACCTGATTGTACCGATTCTCATCGAGCCGCAATATAGCCCGCAGCACGGTTCAAGACGCAGCCCGCAGCCAGACGCTACAGACCATGTTTTAACCGCATCCTCCCCGGTGCCCGTTCTGTGGGGATTTCTGATCGCGCATCAATGTACCTCAACCCGACAGTGGAAAGCCACAGAAGTGGCTTTACTGCAACAGATGGCGATGCAAATGGCGATCGCCATTCAACAAGCCGAATTGCAGCACCATCTGAAAACGCTGAGCACCGCGCTGGAAACTCAGGTGCAGTCTCGTACCGCCGAATTGCAAAACTCACAGGCCAAGCTCAGCGATATCTTAGAGAGTGCGATCGCCTGCATCATCTGCTACCGTCTGCCCCTCGCTGCCCGCCGACAATGGGAAACCTACGGCTACATTCTAGACGAGTGGAATTATGAATATTGCTCGGTGGGCTGCGAACGGGTGTTTGGATTCAGCCGAGACGAATTTACGCAGGATAAACTGCTCTGGTGTCGCCAAATCCCTCAAGCAGATTGGTCATCCACGCTGTCGCCCCGCTATGCCTCTATTTTTGAGGAGCGTGACTCTACGGTGGAATATCGGTTTCTCCGTAAAGATGACACCATCTGCTGGATCTCTGAAAATTCTACATCCCGCTGGGATCACAACAGCCAGTCCTGGATTGTGACGGTCGTCAGCACCGACGTGACGTCCCGCAAGCAAGCCGAGATCGCGTTGAAAGAAAGCGAAGCCCGCTTTCGCTCCATTTTTGAACAGGCAGCGGTTGGCATTAACCAGGCTAACTCATCGGGCCGATTTATTCGGGTGAACCAACGGTTTTGCGACATGCTGGGCTACACCGAAGCCGAACTGCTGCAAAAGACCTATATGGAAGTCACCCATCCCGACGATTTATATCGAGAAATGGTGCTGCTCGATCAGCTCTTTACCAAAAATCGTCAGTCATTCGCACTAGAGAAGCGATATTTGCGCAAAGATCAGACGGTGTTATGGACCTATGTCACCGTTTCAGGCATGTGGGATGCTGCCGGAAATCTCCTTTGTGACCTGGCGGTTGTGGAGGATATCAGCGATCGCAAACAGGCTGAACTGGAGCATGACTTGCATGAAAACCGGATGCAGCTTCAGCAGTTTGTCATGATGGAGCTGTCTAAAGCAGCGGCTATTTATCAGGGACAGTTGCAGACGGCACTACAAGCCGTCACACAATCTGCCGCCCATACCCTGGATGTAGAGCGAGTCAGCGTTTGGTTTTACAGCTCCGATCGCACGCACATTGTCTGTGCCGATCTGTATGAGTTGAACCATCGACGGCATTCTTCTGGACAATCGATCTCTGTAAATGACTACCCTGCCTATTTTCACGCCCTCCAGGATGAAAAGATTATTGCGGCCCATAATGCCCATCAAGACCCAAGAACCTGTGAATTTACCATTCCCTACTTAGCCGCGATCGGCATTACATCCATGCTGGATATTCCAATTCGCGTGGGTGGTGAAACCACAGGGGTAATCTGTTTTGAGCATATCGGCCATCAGCGTCAGTGGCGGCTAGAAGAACAAAATTTTGCGGCGTACCTGGCCCATCTGGTCGCTTTGGCCATTGAAGCGCGCGATCGCCAGCAGGCGCAGGCTGCGTTGCACCACAGTGAAGCCACGAAACAGGCGATTATTGAAGCCATTCCCGACCTGCTGATCCGATTGCGGGCCGATGGCACCTACCTGGAATTTGTCTCAAATTCTGACTTCAACATTGTCCATCCAGACTGCCTCAGGGAGGGCATTACGCTGTTTGACGTGTTGCCCCCTGCGATCGCCCATGAGCGGTTTCTCCATATCCAGGAAGCACTGCGAACGGGCGAAATCCAGATTTACGAATATCAGTTGCCGATCGCTGATCAGCTTCAGCATGAAGAAGCGCGCATCGTGCCGCTCGAAAATCAAGAAGTGCTGTTGATGATCCGCAACATCGATGACCGCAAACGAGCGGAGGAAGCCCTGCGCGAAAGTGAAGAGCGGTTCCGAGAAATCGCCAACACGATTCATCAGTTTTTCTTTATTCGATCGGCCAAAACGGGCCAGTTCCTTTATATCAGTCCGGCCTATGAGCATATCTGGGGGCGCTCCTGCGACAGTCTATACCGCAGACCCAACTCCTGGCTGGAGTCGGTTCACCCCGATGACTACGATCTCGTCAAGCAATCGATGCGACAACAGTTTGACGGTTCATCCGCTCGACGAGAATATCGCATCATTCGCGCTGATGGTGCCGTGCGGTGGATTACGGCTGATATTTCCGTGGTGTACGACCAGGCCAGTCACCCCGTTCGCTTTGTTGGATTGGCCGAGGATATCACCGAGCGCAAGCAGGCCGAACTGGAGCTACAGCGGGCCAAAGATACAGCAGAATCGGCAAACCGCGCCAAGAGCGAATTTATTGGCCGCATGAGCCACGAACTGCGGACGCCCCTCAACGCCATTCTAGGATTTAGCGAAGTCATGCAGACCGATACGACATTGCCTGACGATTACCGAGATTACCTCACCATCATTCATCACGGCGGCGAACACCTGCTAAAGCTGATTAATGACATCCTGGCGATCGCCAAGATCGGCCATCAAGATGTCGTTCTGCAAGAGAATACGTTTAATTTGCACCATCTTCTATCAGACGTGCGGCAGCTTCTATTTCCAGAGTTCATGGCCAAACAACTGACCTTTCAAATCGAGTGCACACCCAACGTTCCAAGCTGTATCCAGGCCGATGAGATCAAACTGCGGCAGGTTTTGATCCATCTCCTGAGCAATGCCATCAAATTTACCCAAACGGGTGGGATTACAGTTCGCGTCTCTAGAGATGCCCTCCCAGACGGAATTCAAGAGATATCAGCCCCTCCATCCCTCTGCTTACTGCATGTTGACGTGCAGGATACGGGTTCGGGAATCGCCCCCCATGAGTTAGCCCACGTATTTGACCTTTTTACTCAGACGGAAGCAGGACGCAAAACGGAACAGGGGTTAGGGCTGGGTCTTTCTCTTTGCAAACAGTTTGTGCGCGCGATGGGAGGCGACATCTCAATTGATAGCACGCTGGGCCAGGGAACCAGGGTGCGCTTTTACATTTCGGTTACCGTCCTGGAGGACGCTGCAATTGACTTAAACGCTGTACAATCAACATCCCTATCGCCCAGCACATCCCTCTCCCTCCCTCCCTCTCCTGCATCGCCGCCTCAGGTGACACTCGATGACCTCAAAACTGCCATGCCCGACGATTGGATTATCCAACTCCATCACGCTGCCGTTCGAGGGTTGGATCAGTCCATCATTCAACTGATTCGACAGATTCCGACCCACCAGGCCGAGGTGGCCTCAACGCTGCTGCACTGGGCGGATGAGTTTCAGTTCCATAAAATCATTAATTTAACAAAACAACTGTTGCCGTAATGATGAAGGGGCATCTGCGACGGTGGGGATGGCGGCTATTGCCGGGGAGCATCGCAACATTGGCGATCGCCACTCTCGTCAGGCTAGGTGCATTTCAGCCCTTTGAAAACATCGCCTACCAAACCTTATTTCAGGTGCGCGGGCCACAGCCCTGGAATGAGCATTTGGTCTTAATTGCAGTGGATGACGCCAGCCTCAAACAGCTCGGCCAGTTTCCCCTACCCCGTCACTATTACACTCGCGTTTTGCACCAGATGACTCAGGCTCAAGCCTGCGTGGTGGTCATCGATATGCTCTGGTCAGAACCCACAGCAGACGATCGTGCCCTGGCAGACGCCATGATCAGCAACGGTCGTGTCGTCCTCTCGCAAGCCTGGGATGCCATGGGTGCCCCCTTGCCCCCGGTTTCCCCCCTGCGGGAAGCGGCGATCGCCACAGGACATATTCTCAAACAGGCAGACAGCGATAGCGTGGTGCGCCAGGTACCACTCCAGTTTCGGGGACAACCAGCATTGGGCCTTGCCACTGTCCAAACCTCCAGCCTGGTGCAGCTTCCTATTGCGCTGCCCTCCCTCGATCGCCCCTTTTGGGTAAACTGGCCCGGCCCATCCTCTCACCTAACCACGTACTCTCTTATAAACGTAATTCAGGGGCGAGTGCCGCTGCACGCCTTTGAAGACAAAATTGTGCTGATTGGGGTGACGGCCAGCGGCATCGATTCTCTAGTCACCCCCTTTAACCAAAATCCGCCCAGCAGCAGTGTCTATCTGCACGCTGCCGTCATTCAAACAATCTTGCAGCAAAATGCCTTGCAGCCACTCGATAATCACTGGCTCTGGCTGGGCATAACCGTGAGCAGTTTAGGACTGAGCTGGGGCATGTTTGCCTGGACGATGCGCCGCCAGGTCGTCGTTGTGTCTGGACTGTGCCTGGGCTGGGGCATCGTCGGGTTAATCGCGTTTCAATCCAACTACTGGTTGCCGATTACAGCTCCGATCGCCGTGTTTAGTCTCACGGCAACAGCAGTAGCGCTTACAGAACGGCTCCAGGAAAATGCGCTCTTGCATCAACATATTGCTCAACTGTGGGATCACTATCGTGACGACCTCGTACTGGGCAGCTCAACGACGGTTCCGGATGTCCTCAAGCCCCTCCCCCAGCAAGGATTACCTCGCCCGAAAGCAACCCTTTTAAGAGTCGCTCAACTGGCTGCCCTGGCTGAACTATTTGGCCGATCGCAGTCTACTCAACGGGCGATCGCCCAAACCATCCCCGTTGGTCTGGTCGCGGCTGACCTGGATGGCACCGTCTGGTTTTGCAATCCGCTCGCCGCAGAATGGCTGCATGTCTCGATTGGCGATAATTTGAGCAAAAAGCTCGTTCCCCAGTGGCTTAACCCAGAGCAGTGGCAGTCTAGCCTGGAACACCTGAACTCTGGCTCTATTACCCACAGCAACTTCCAGGCAGGCGATCGCTGGTTTGAGATTAATGTGCGATCGCTGAACTATTACCGGGTCACCTCGCCTAATATGCCGAACGGGCTGCTTTTAATCATCGAGGATATGACAGCCTGGAAAAAAACGGCCCTTGAGCTACAGCACGCCAAAGACAGCGCAGAAGCCGCCAACCGAGCCAAAAGTGAATTCATCGCTAATATTAGCCATGAGCTGCGCACCCCCCTAAACGCCATTCTTGGATTTAGTCAGGTGATGCAACACGATCCTTCGCTGAATTCAGATCACCATGACTATTTAGATATCATCAGCCGCAGTGGTCAGCACTTACTCGATTTGATTAATGACATTTTAGAAATTTCTAAAATCGAAGCGGGTTACATCAAACTCAACGAAACCAGCTTTGATTTGCATCGGCTATTGAACAACATTGAGCAAATCGTCAGCACCAAAGCAGCGGCAAAACACTTGGACTTCCAGTGTGAACTGGCCGACGATGTACCTCAATATGTCACTACCGACGAAAGCAAGCTCCGGCAAATCCTCCTCAACCTCCTGGGCAACGGCATTAAATTCACTGAAAAAGGGCAAGTCACTCTCAGCATCACCCTCACTCCTCCACACGCTTTTGAGGCAGAAGGCAGAAGGCAGAAGGCAGAAGGCACACACCCCACGCCGGAGTCAGGAGTCAGGAGTCAGGAGTCAGGAGTCAGGAGTCAGGAGCTATCCCACACCCACACACCCCACACCCAACGCCTCCACTTCGCTATCCAAGACACAGGCCAGGGCGTTGCCCCCGAAGAACTCAAGCAGCTTTTCCGGCCCTTTGTGCAAACGCGTTCCGGGCAGCAGGTCAATACAGGAACCGGACTGGGACTCAGCATTAGCCGTCGATTTGTCAACTTGATGGGAGGCGATATCACTGTTCACAGTGTCGTCGGTCGGGGCAGCAGCTTTCAATTTGATATTGATGTTAAGAAAGCAACCGTAGCGGATATACCAACATCCGCTCAATCGCGCCGCGTGATTGCGTTAGAGCCAGATCAACCGACCTATCGTGTGCTGGTGATTGACGATCAGGCCGACAACCGTCACCTGCTGATGAAATTGTTAATTCCTCTTGGGTTTGATGTTCGCGAGGCCGAAACCGGAGAAGATGGCATTACTCTGTGGCAATCCTGGCAGCCCCACCTCATCCTAATGGATATGATCATGCCTACGATGGACGGCTATGAAACCACTCAACTGATTCGAATGTTACAAAAACAGATCAATGATGTAGACAATAGCGTACCCCTACCGCCCATAGAGCAAAATCCATTACGAACATCCACCATTCCTCCGAAATTTCCACCTTGTAAAATCATTGCTCTGACTGCCAATGTTTTTGAAGAAACCCGATTGAGTATGCTGGCGGTTGGTTGTGACGATTTTTTGCGTAAACCGATTCAAGAGGACGTGCTATTGGCCTGCCTAGGAGAGCATTTGGGGGTGCGATATCAATACGAAGACTACCACGATCCAGCCCGTCCACTGGGGAACTCTAAGGATCTACCTGCTCTCATCGTGTTACAGCAGCACCTATCGCAAATGCCTGATGATTGGGTGAGCCAATTGCAACAAGCCGCTATTAAAGGGCTAGATCAAGAAATCTTTGATCTAGTGGCTAGTATTCCCACACCTCACAAGCCACTCGCCAATGCCCTATCGGTTTGGGTCAGCGACTTCCGTTTTGATAAAGTAATCCATCTCGTTCAACATACCCACCCATGACGTCTCAGACTGTGAAGCCATACAGAGGTAGCATTCTCATCGTGGATGACACGCCAGACAACTTGCGGCTGCTGTCAACCGTTTTGAGTAAGCGAGGGTTTCAAGTCCGTAAGGCGTTAGACGGGCAACAGGCGATCGCCTCTGCTCAGGCTGACATTCCCGACTTGATTTTGCTCGACATTAAAATGCCGGAAATGAGCGGGTATGAGGTCTGCGAAATCTTAAAATCTGAGCCACAAACGGCTGAAGTTCCGGTCATTTTTATTAGCGCGCTGGATGATGCCTTTGATAAAGTAACTGCCTTTTCGGTGGGCGGTGCGGATTATATTACCAAGCCGTTTCAAGAAGCTGAGGTGTTGGTGCGGGTTGAAAATCAACTGCGGTTGCGTCGGTTGCAGCGGCAGCTCATCGAACAAAACGAGGAGCTGGCCCGGTCTAACCGGGAACTGGAGCAATTTGCATACATTGTCTCTCATGACTTACAGCAGCCCCTGCAAAGCATTACAGGCTTCGCCAAACTGCTGATTCTGAAATATGAGAACACTCTGGATACGGGTGCACAGGAATATCTCAACCGGATTATCGATGCAGGCAGCCGAATGCAGCGGCTCATTCAAGATCTGCTGGCCTACGCGCAGTTGGGCAAGTCGGCTCAGGAGTTTAAGCTGATTGATTGCAATGATGTGTTGACCCAGGTAACCGACAACTTGCGAATGGCGATCGCCGAGAAAAACGTTTCGTTATCCTACGAGAACCTGCCCAGCCTTGTTGGCAATGAAACGCAACTGCTGCAACTGTTTCAAAACTTAATCAGTAACGCTATTAAATTTACGCATCCCGATATTCCACCTCAAGTTGCGATCGCCGCGATTCCAGACGGAGAATCCTGGCTGTTTTCCGTGCAGGACAACGGTATTGGCATGGAGCCAGAAAATCTCAAGCGCATTTTTGAAGTCTTTCAACGATTGCAATCGGCGCAATCTTATCCCGGCAGTGGCATCGGCCTGGCCACCTGCAAAAAGATCGTGGAAAACCACAGAGGCAAGATTTGGGCGGTTTCCAAACCGTCCGAAGGAACAACCTTTTATTTCACCCTGGCTTCAAGTTCAGCCAACGCCAGCGACACACATGAGCCATAGCATCCAGTTTGGGAGAGGGCATCTTTTCGGGGGAATAATGGTATCAGGGAGTTTCTGTCACCTGTTTCATTTGAACCTTGATGATCTCATGCATCTACAGCGATCGCTGGAGTGGTTAGGACGTGAATTGGATAGCTCGATGTTGCACTCGCCAAACGTCTTCTCTCTGCATCCCCACGTCACTCACTTCCCCCTGTAGCGATCGGGTGTGAAAGCGCTTACCTTAGGACTGGTAGGGTTCACAAATGGTCGCTATATCCACAGAAACCATATGATGATCATCAAAACGATGGCAATCGTTAAGACGCTTAGGATCATGGATACATTAAAACCAAGTTTTTAATTTTGGAACGTGCGGCAGAGTCGCACGTTCCAAAATTAAGTTTCGGGTTTTATTCAATCCGCGATCCTTAGGACAGGGGTTAGGGGCTGCGTCCCCAGCTAGGGGTTTCTCCCTATACCCGTCCTAACTAGCCCTTCGATTGCTATAACCAAAACCTTGGGAAAAATCGCTATACAGTAATTAGCAATGCCCGACCTGAAGCCGACCCTGCTACTTGTTGACGATAACCCGGATAACCTCCGAGTTCTGTCCACCATTCTAGGTGGACAAGGTTATCGAGTTAGAAAAGCGATCAACGGGGAGATGGCATTGGAAACTGTCCAGGCTGAATTGCCGGATCTGATCTTGCTCGATATTAAAATGCCAGATATTGATGGCTATACCGTATGCGCTCGACTTAAAGCGGAGGCCCACACCAGCAAGGTTCCAATCATTTTCTTAAGTGCTCTGGATGACCCCGTTGACAAGGTCAAAGCCTTTACAGCAGGCGGTACGGACTACATCACCAAACCGTTTCAGGCCGAAGAAGTGCTGGTGCGCATCCGCCATCAACTGACGATCCAGCAACAGCAGCGGCAGCTCAACGAGCATAATCAGCGCTTGCAGCAAGAAATTCAGGAACGCCAGCAGGCTCAGTCTGAAACGCAACTGCTTTTAGATACCATTCAGGCAGTGAATCAGGCATCTGACTTTGAAGATGCCTTGCAACAAATTTTGTGTCGAGTGCGACCAGTCATTAACTGGGAATATAGCGAAGCATGGGTCGCGCAGCATAATGACTTTACCCTTCACCTCTGTCGCGCGTGCTATGACTTCAATGAGACGCGCTTGCAGGAATTTCACGCCACCCGATGCGATGAGACGATCGAGTACGACCTCGATACCTTAAATCAGGTTCATGTCCTGCAAATCGACCAATCGGATACGGCGATCGATCCATCTGTCTTGACGCTATTTCAACCAGAGCGAGCGAGCGCAGCCCATTTCAAAACTGCATTTAGCGTTCCTATCCGGCTAGAGGAGCAGCTTATAGCCGTTCTGGTCTTCTTTAACAGTTCGCACTTGGCCTGTGATGTCCATTTGTTGAATTTGATCAATGCCGTTGGCGTACAGTTGGGCAACTTTATGCAGCGCAAACTGGCCGAAGAAGCTTTAAAGCAGGCCATTCGAGAATTGCGGCGAATCGCTAATCTAGACGGACTGACTCAGGTGGCGAATCGGCGCTGCTTTGATGAGCGATTGGAGCAGGAATGGCGGCGGCTATTGCGTGAACAGGCTCCAATCGGCTTGATGCTCTGCGATATCGACTACTTCAAACGGTACAACGATCACTACGGCCACCCGGCTGGAGATGTCTGCCTGCGTCGCGTCGCTCAAACCATTGCAAAGGTTTGTAAACGTCCTGCCGATCTGGTGGCTCGCTATGGGGGAGAAGAATTTGCCGTCCTGCTGCCCAATACAGAATTAGTGGGTGTAATTGAGTTGGCCGAGCAAATGCAAGAAGCGATCGCCAGCTTAGGGATTTCCCACGATTCATCCTGTATAGGGAAACAGGTTACGCTGAGTATTGGAATCGCGAGTATACTGCCAACCATACAGAGTTCGCCGGAAGGGTTGATTTCAGCAGCAGACAGCGCACTTTATGAAGCGAAAGCCCGAGGACGCAATACATACTGCGTCAGCCACAGTCTAGCGAGTTCAACCCTATCTCCGACTCCCCTGAGTCCTTTGTCAACGAACTATGAGCCGTCCTCAATGCTGGAACAATGAGGTGATCCACTCCAACCCAATCATCCTGTTCGTTGGCCATTCGATTGAAGACCACAGCTTATATCAACGGTTTCTGACACAAGAGCGCCGATTAACCTACACGGTTCTTGCCATTGCAACCGGAGCCGCTGCTTTAGCCCAGTGTCAGACCGACATGCCCGATCTAATTCTGCTGAACCGTGAGTTGCCCGATATGGCCGGAGTGGAATTTCTCCGTCAGATGCGATCGCAGTTGGGGAGCGATCGCCCTCTGCCCGTGATTTGGCTGGCTGACGAGGAGGAGGATCTTGACCTTACAGAGGCCATGAACCGAGGTGCACAAGATTATCTGGTAAAGGCAACGCTGACCGCCGATTTGCTTTGTTGTACGACCCGCAGCGTATTGGAACGGCTCCGGCTGTTGGCACAAACCAGGCGACAGCAAAAACATCACCAGCTAATCGCTGAAATTAGCTTGCGAATTCGGCAGGTACTCGATCTAAACCTCATCTTGCAGGCTGTTGTTACCGAGTCGCGGCGTTGCTTTGAGGCCGATCGGGTCAGCATTTATCAGTTTGCATCTGACATGAGCAGTCAGATTGTAGCGGAATCTGTCTTGCCGGACTGGGTCTCGATTTTGGGAAAGTCGATCGCAGGTACTCATTTTCAGCAGCACCGTGAAGCCTTTTTGTCTGGGCAATCCTGGGCCATTTCAGATCTGGATGAAGCTCATCCGTCAGATGACTCTCTCCAGGGACTCAACCCGTTTCAGGCCAGAGCCAGACTGGCTGTTCCCATCCTGTTAGAACCCAGCCATCCAACGTCAACCCATCGCCTGTGGGGGGTCCTCGTCGTCGATCAGTGCGCCGCTGCCAGGCAGTGGCATGAAACGGAGGTTGAATCGCTGTATCAACTGGCCGTGCATCTGGCGATCGCCATTCAGCGAGCGGATCTACACCAACATCTGCAATTGCTCAACACGCAGCTTGAAACCCAAAAAACGCAGCTAGAATCGCGCGTAGCTGAGCGAGAGGCGATGAACCGGGCCATTTGGAATGCTATTCCGGATCTGCTGATTCACATGAAGCGGGATGGCACTTACCTGGATGTAAAAATGACCGATGCGTTTCCGATGATTTGGGCCGCAGAGGTTAAGACCGGACATAACGTGCGAGACGTACTGCCGCGTGAGATTGCAGAAGAACGGCTGGCGATCGTAGAACGGGCCTTTCAAACCGGAGAGCTGCAAGCCTACGACATGCGCGTGATGGCTGACGATCAGATGCGCTGGCAGGAAGTCCGCGTTATGCCGATCATGCCCGATGAGGTACTGGTACTGATTCGGGATGTCACCGATCGCAAAGAAACAGAAGCCCAGCTCAAAGCCGAGTCTGATTTTCGGCAGGCGATCGAAAATGCGATCGTAGCAGGCATTGCTGCCGCCGATCTAGAAGGCCAACAAATCTACGTCAACCCGGCTTTTTGCAAGATGGTGGGTTGGAGTGCAGAAGATCTGCTGGGCGCAACGCCTCCCTACGTTTACTGGCCCCCTGAAGAAATCGATAACATTAACTGGGCTTTTCAACTGTGCGTCGAGGGCAACCGACCACCAGAAGGACTGGAGCTTCGCTTTATGCGGCGGAATGGCGAGCGCTTTGACGTGCTGCTGCTGGATGCTCCGCTCCGCAATGCCCAGGGTGATGTAGTCGCCATGCTGGCTTCTGTCTATGACATTACCGAGCGCAAGCGGGCCGAACGAGCCTTGCGAGAAAGTGAGACGCGCTTAAAACTGGCTCTAGAAGCGTCAAACGCGATCGCCTGGGAGCGCAATCTCCAGAACGATACCATTACGTTTACCGCACTGGTGGATGACAGCAATGCCAGCACGCTATCCTATGCAGCATCCATGGCCATGGTTCACCCGGATGATCGGGCTGCCCTCCAACAGGCCAATGAAGAGGCAATCGCCCAATGTAGCTCATTTCAAATCGAACATCGAGTCATCTCCTCCATTTCGGAAACAGGCTGGCGATGGTTTCAGGTCAACGCCAATATCATCACCGATGTGGCGGGTACACCCATTCGCTTGATTGGGATGTCGATCGACGTTACGGATCGAAAGCAGGCCGAAGAAGCGTTGCGTCAGAGTGAAGAAGCCCTTAAAACCTTTGTCAATGCACTACCTGACCTGGTAATTCGGGTCAGAGAAGATGGCACTCGGCTAGAATTTTCTCCCGGCAACTTCAAAACGCTGATTCCTACAACCAACATCATTGGCGGCAAAATTCAATCCTTACTACCCAACCAATTTGCCGAACAGCGGTTGCATTACGTCCGTAAGGCATTGGAAACAGGCAAGCTTCAAATTTATGAATATCAAATCGAGGTAGACGGGTCGCTGCAATATGAAGAAGCACGGGTAGTTGCCTGTGGGCCAGATTCAGCGTTTGTAATTGTGCGAGATATTAGCGATCGCAAACGGGCTGAGCAAGCCCTGGCGGCCAGCGAGGCCCGATATCGTGCCATCTTGCAGGATCAAACGGAACTGATCGTGCGGTATCAGGCGGATGGTACGTTCACGTTTGTCAACGATGCCTTTTGCCGCTATTTTGGCCTCTCGCTTGAAGACGTTCTGGCATCGTCCTACACACCGATCGTCTTTGAGGAGGATCAGGAGCATGTGAATCGGCTGGTTCAATCGATGACGCCGGACAATCCGTTAGTGGTGATCGAGAATCGGGTGGTGGTGGGAGATCAAATCCGCTGGACCCAGTGGGTTAACCGGATGATTCTGGATGAGAACGGTCAGTTTGTTGAATATCAGGCGGTTGGGCGAGATATTCACGATCGCAAACAGATGGAAACAGCTCTGCGGCAAAACAAGGAGCGGTTGCGCTATCTGTTGGCGGCCAGCCCCGGCGTCATTTTTAGCTGCAAAGTCGAGGATGACTATGCCATCACGTTTGTCAGCGACAACGTTCAGAATGTTATGGGGTATGAGGCCGATTGCTTCCTGAACGATGCAACCTTCTGGGGCCGCCACATTCATCCGGATGATGTGACGCGTATTTTTGCGAGTCTGCATCCGCTCTTTGAACAGGGAATTCATTCGCACGAATATCGGTTTCTGCAACCGGATGGCACGTATCGCTGGATTCGTTCAGACATGCGGCTGATCCGAGACGCGAATGGTCAACCGCTGGAAGCAATCGGTACCTCGATCGACGTCAGCGATCGCAAACTGGCCGAAGAACGGCTGTTGATCAGTGAAGCGCGCCTGTCTACAGCGCAGCGGGTGGCTCACATTGGCAACTGGGAGTTGGATTTGGCGACTCAAACCGTCAGTTGGTCAGACGAGCTATTCCATATTTTTGGCCTGCCCCCCGCCGAACATACTCCCTCCGTTGAGGAGCAGTTGAATCACTATTTTCATCCAGATGATAGTCCCAAATTACAAGCGTATATAGAACGGGCGATCGCGCAGGGCACTCCCTATGAAATCGACATTCGCTTTTTCCGGGCAGATGGTTCAATGGGATGCTTTGACGCCAGAGGGGAAGCGATTCGCGACGATCAGGGACGCGTGGTGAAACTGAAGGGAACTGCACTTGATATTAGCGATCGCAAACAGGTTGAGCTGGAGTTACAACAAGCTAAAGAAGCTGCCGAGGTTGCCAACCGAGCCAAAAGCAGCTTTTTGGCAAACATGAGCCACGAACTGCGGACACCGCTGAATGTCATTTTGGGCTTTACCCGGTTGATGAGTCACGATGGGTCATTACAGCTAGAACACCGCGAATACCTGCAAATCATTCAGCGCAGCGGCGATCATCTATTGAGTTTGATTAACGACATCCTCGATCTATCCAAGATTGAAGCCGAACGCATGTCGCTGGATGAAAGTGCGTTTGACTTAAGAAATCTGCTAGACACCCTGCACACCATGTTTCGTCAGCGCACCCAGGCCAAAGGACTGGATCTCAGGGTAGAACTGGCGGTGGATTTGCCCCAGGTCGTTCTGGCAGATGCCAACAAATTGCGGCAGGTCTTAATCAACCTGCTGAGCAATGCGATTAAGTTCACAGAAAAGGGATACATCACGCTGCGAGCGGGTATCAGTAACGATCAGGGCAGTATGTATGGGCAAGCGGAGCAGCTTCAAACGTCGCTGTCTCAATACTCGTCCGCTGGATTAGTGGTTTCTGGCGATCGCCTCACGCTTTATTTTGAGGTTGAAGACACGGGCATCGGCATTGATCCGGCTGAGCTACCCAAAATTTTTAGTGCGTTTGTCCAGGCTCAGGCGGGCAAAGCCGCCAGCGAAGGCACAGGACTGGGACTGACGATTAGCAACCGATTTGTAGAGTTAATGGGAGGGACGCTCCTAGCCAGCAGCGTTCCCGGCCAGGGTAGCCTGTTTAGCTTTAGTTTGCCCGTTCGTTTGGCCAGCCCCGACGAGATCCCCAGCAGCACGCCCCAACGCCGAATTATTGGCGCGGAGCCGCATCAAACCCCATACCGAATTTTGATTGTGGACGATCAGCCAGAAAATCGCTGGCTCTTGATCAAAACGCTGACGCAAATCGGCTTAAGTGTCCGAGATGTGGGAACTGGCGAAGAAGCCGTTCAAGTCTGGGAACAGTGGCATCCGCATCTGATTTGGATGGATCTGCGAATGCCGGGGCTAGACGGCTATGAAGCTACCCGCCTAATTCGCGCAAAGCAACACACCTTATCCTCGTCCGCCGATCGCCCCGAGCCGGTGATTATTGCCCTAACCGCACAGGCATCGAGTGGCGATCGCAGTCTTGCTCTGGAAGCAGGATGCAACGATTTTGTCGCCAAACCCTTCCGAGAGGATGAGTTATTTGCTGCACTCGAAACCTATTTGGGTCTGCGATATATCTACGCTAGCGACGAAGACACCCTATCCGGCTATGCAACCGCAGAACTGACCGCTCCAGAACTCACCGCGACGGATCTGGCTGTCATGCCACCCGAATGGATTGTCAGTTTACATCGTTCCGCCCTGAATTGTGACGATGAGGCAGGGTTGCGCCTCTTACAAGATATTCCGGATGAGTATACCAGCCTGATTTCTAATCTGCGGCGTTTGATTCACGACTATCAGTTTAAGGCGATCGCCAAACTCACCGCACCCCCTGCTTAACCTTGGACGATTCCCCGACAGGCACCAAAGCCGATGCTGGCATAGCCCTCTCGCTGACAAACGCCACGCAGCGTTACTTCATCGCCATCGGCTAAAAAGGATCGCACCTCGCCCGTGGGCAGTTGAATGGGATTGGCTCCGCGCCGAGTCATTTCCAGCAGACATCCCTGCTCACCCTCCGCTGCACCCGAAACGGTGCCGCTCGCCAGCAGATCACCGGGACGCAAATTACAGCCGTTGCTGGTGTGATGCGCCACCATTTGGGCTAGCGTCCAATACATATTCAAAAATGAGGTCTGGCTTAACCGGATGGGTGCAATCTGTGCTGCTTTCATTTGGGCCGACTGTAGCCACACCTCCAGCGTGATATCCAGTCCTCCAGAGCTAGCATTGGCCGATGACGTCAGGTAAGGAAGCGGTTGCGGATCGCCTTCTGCGCGTTCAAAGGCTGGCCCGCGAAACGGAGCCAGGGCGTCTAACGTAATCACCCAGGGTGAAATTGTGGTGGCGAAACTCTTGGCGAGAAATGGGCCTAGCGGCTGATACTCCCAGGCTTGGATGTCTCGCGCCGACCAATCGTTTACTAAACACAGACCAAAGATGTGATTCTCTGCCTGGTCAATGGCGATCGCCTCTCCCAGCAGATTTCCGGCTCCCACAAAACAGCCGACTTCCAACTCATAATCCAGCATCCGCGAGGGTTCAAAACTGGGGCTACTGGCTTCAGGGCTTTTGCGCTGCCCCACCGGACGCGGAATTGAGGCACCACTAGAGATAATCGATGAGGCGCGTCCATGATAGGCGATCGGCACATGTTTGTAATTGGGCAACAGGGGATTGTCAGGCCGAAACAGTTTGCCAACATTCGTCGCGTGATAAATAGACGCATAAAAGTCTGTATAGTCGCCAATCGTAGCGGGTA